>JAOPZM010000075.1 GCA_025964115.1 Solirubrobacterales bacterium | reverse complement strand
CGAGACGGCCAACAGCTACTACTTCGACAAGCACGGCGACGCACCGTTTCGCCCCAGCCTGACACTCGAGGCAGCATGGCGAAGCGCTCGCTACGACCTGGACGATTACGCCTTCGCGGGATGAGCGACCGACGCGAAGCGCGTCACAGGACCGGACGAGCAAACTGATCATCGAGGCGGCCACCCGCCTGTTTCTCCGAGGACGACCCCTGAGCTCTAGCTGTTCCCCGAGTCCGGCGGCATCGTTGCCTAGCTCTTCCCGCCGACCGACACCTGCTCTCCGGGCAGCCGCGTAGCGGTTCGCATTGAGTTCGGTTGGCTCCATCGGCGACCGGCCTGGCTCCATCCCACGCTGGGGGGGCCGTGCCTGCACCGTTCGCGTAGGGGGTCCGCGGAGCGAAGCAGCGGTGGTTGCAAATGGCGGGAAGTCCGCTAGCTTCTTAGCGTCAGTCGCCACCAAGGATGGGGGTCGCGCATTTCTGGGCTGTGGTATCGGGTGTTCTGGCGAGTCGCGCTTGTGGCCGCGGCTCTGGCGGTGTCCTGCGTGGGTTCGGCGTCCGGCGAAGTGACGGGCGCCGCGGACAACCTGCGGACAGGCTGGTATCCGGATGAGCCGTCGCTATCGCCGGCGTCGGTGACCGAAGGCACGTTTGGTCAGGCGTTCAAGACGCCGCTGCAGGGCGCGATCATGGCCCAGCCGCTGGTGGCCAACGGGACGCTGTTCGTGGCCACCGAGGACGACATGGCGTATGGCCTTGACCCGGTCACGGGCGCGGTGCGCTGGAGCAGGAAATTCGGCACGCCGGTGAACTACACGGAAATCAAAAACGGGACAGAAGTATGCCCGGACATCAAACCGCATATCGGGATCACGAGCACCCCGGTGATTGATACGGCGAGCAACGTCGCCTACTTCGTCTCGAACAGCTATCTCAAAGGCGAATCCGGGGAATCGGGCTGGTACATGAATGCGGTCCATCTCGCGAGCGGCGAACCGGTGTCGGGCTTTCCGGTCGAACTCTCAGGAAGGAAAGCGGACAACATCTCCAGCCTCACGCTTGTCGGAAACAAGCAGCTGCAACGCCCTGCGCTGCTGTTGATGGAAGGGGTGGTCTATGCCGCGTTCGGCAGCCACTGCGACTTCACGCCGTATGCGGGATTCATCGCGGGCGTCTCGACCGGCGGGGCATTCAAGACGATGTGGGCGTCGTCCAAAACAGAGGGCTCGATCTGGCAGTCCGGGGGCGGCCTGATCTCCGATGGTCCGAAACAGATCCTCTTGACGACTGCCAACGGCACTCCATCCGGGGAAGGCGATCCCCTGAAAGGCGCGGGGAACGCACCGCCGGAAGGGTCGCTTGCGGAGTCAGTCGTCCGCCTGCAGGTGCAACCTGAAGGGCACTTGAAAGCGGCTGAATTCTTCTCGCCGTTCAACAATAAAGAACTCGATAAGGAAGACTTCGACATCGGCTCGGCGGCCCCGATCGCTCTTCCCTCCCAATACTTCGGGACGCCCGCCGACCCCAACCTGCTCGTCCAAGCCAGCAAGAAGGGGGAGGTGTATCTGCTCAACCGAAGCGCACTTGGCGGCATGGGCCAGGGTCCCGAAGGCAAGGACAAGGTGATCGAAGAGAAAGGGTTGGGCGAATACGGCGGCGTGTGGGACGGCTCCGCCGTCTGGCCTGGCGACGGCGGCTACGTCTACATCCCGGGGGTCTCCAAGCCAGCCACAGGACAGATGAACTTCGACTTCCTGCGCTACTTCAAGTATGGCGTCACCGGCGGCATTCCGAACCTGTCCGTCGCCGCGACGAGCAGCGAACAGTTGGGCTTCGGCTCAGGATCGCCGATCGTCACCTCCAACGGCACAACCAGCGGCTCGGCGGTGCTCTGGATCACGCACTGCCCCTACACCGAACCGCATCATTGCGAAGAAGCCGAAGGCACCGAACTGTGGGCCTACAACGCGGTCCCCATCGAAGGCAAACCCAAGAGGCTCTGGAAGGCTCCGATCGGCTTCGGGAGCAAGTTCTCCCGCCCCAACGCCGACAACGGCCACATCTATGTCGGCAACCACGAAGGCGACCTCTACGCCTTCAGCGGGCCGCTGGCACCGGTCATAGAAAAAGTATCGCCCACCAAAGGGGTGGTGGGCGGTGGCACCAAAGTAACCATCACCGGGAGGAACCTCACCGGCGCTACGGCGGTCAAGTTCGGCTCAACCGCAGCCGCTAGCTTCACGGTACAGTCAGGTACATCGATCATCGCCGTCTCTCCAGCGGAGCCGGCAGGTAAAGTCGACGTGACGGTCACGACGGCGCGCGGCACGAGTGCCCTCTCCTCGAAAGACCGGTTCACTTTCACACCCACGGTCACCGGCCTCAACCCGAACGCCGGCTCCCAGGCAGGAGGCACGAAAGTCACGGTCACTGGTACCGGGTTCGTGCCAGGCGGCACGGCAACGGCCTTCAAGTTCGGATCAGCCCAAGCCACCTCGGTCAACTGCACCTCGACCACCACATGCACCGTCGTGGCTCCGGCCCACGCAGTAGGCACAGTGGATGTGAAAGCGAGCGTGAACAGAGTAAGCAGCCCGAAAGCGGCTGCCGACCGGTTCACGTACAGCTGACGCTCAGACGGCTGAAGAAGAGAACTGCACCCGCGAGCTGGGCTCTGCTCAGCTCGATAGAGCGCCAGCCGCTCCAGCCTCGAAGCTGAGAAGGCAGGCGGTCACTGGGAGCGCGCCGTATCGGCTCGCTCCCGCACCTCCTCCCTGTCCTCAACCGTGAAAGGCCCCCTTATGGCTTGGGGCACCACGGGTCGTAGGGAACGTGTTCACACGGATTGGGCATGCTCGGCTGTTCAGGCAGCGGCAGCAGTTTGACTTCGTTCGAACGCGGATATTCCTCGCCGGGGGCCGGCGGGCATTCGGCGAGCAGCTGCGAGTCGCACGTGGCCTGCGCCGCAAGCACGCTCGTAGTGGGTTCTCCCCCAAGGTTCGGGTTCGAGCAGGTGCCGTGCGTCGTCTGGATAGCTTTCGGTTCGCTGCTCGGTTCTCCACCGCCTTCCTCGACGTTGCCGTGCCAGCAGTTCGTGAGCACGGCTGTGTTCGGGTTCGCGACTTCGCCGATGTCGCCGTTCGAGAGGTTTTTGTATCCGCCGTTGTTGGCGAACCTGTTACCCGTGATCTCGTTGGCGTACGGTTCGAACAGGCACTCGTATTTACCTTCGACTTCGGTTCCGGTGCCGCCTTTGCACGAGTCTTCGGCGGGCACCTGCGGCGGTGGCCGTTCTTCGACGCCGGGGTAGGGCACGAGAAGGATGCCCCAGGCGTTGTTGCCCGAGAAGGTGTTCCCGACCACGAGGTCGTTGTGGCCGCCGGCAATCGTCATGCCGGTGCCCACCAATCCGGGCGCGCTGGACGCCGTCGGGGTCGCACCGTTGTTGTTGTTGACGATCCGGTTGTTGGTCAGCACCCAACAGATGTTCGTGCGCTGCGCACCCGCGGGCGGGCTCGGGTTGTTCGCCCCGTTCGCGCAGATCCCGTCCTGGGGCGGCGGCGCGTCGTCGTTGTTCTGGCTCTGAGTCGCGAAGCCCTCCTGGTTGTTGTCGAATTCGGAGTTCCTCACGGTCACGCGCCCGCCGGAGTTCGAGCCGGAGTATCCGAGGTCGTTGCCCTCGGAGTGCGCTTTGTCGATGATCGTGTTGCAGTCCGGGCACGCGCCTATGTAGTAGCCCGAGTCGGACATGTTGTTGGCGTAGGTTTCGGTGAAGAAGCCCGGGCCGGTGGTGTTCGACGCGTAGATCCCGTACTCGTCCGAAGGCTTTTCCTTGCCCCCCCAGTAAGTCGAGGTCGAGCTCAGGTATTCACCCCACCAGGACCCGATCGCCTGCTTTCCCGAGGCGCCGCCGCCGTCGAACCAGACCGAGTCACCGCCGTGGTTGGAGCCTAGGAAGTTGCATGTGGAGAAGTTCTGCAGCCAGACTCCGCTCGCCTTGTACACGATGACGCCGTTATTGCCGAGATAGCGGCCGCCTTCGGCCGGGCCGAACGTCTGGTCCGCTTCGGCCGAGCTGCACTTCGGCGTGCCCGGTTTCGTGCCGTCGATGATGACCGTGTTCCGGTTCATGCCGCGGATGTGGAGGTTCGGGGTGGTGACGAGAACCGAGGCACCGGCAATGTCGTCACCGTAGGCGCCTGCCGGTTTGGTCGAGCTCGTCTGTTTGTAGTCACCCGGGCCGATCAGGATCCAGTTGCCGGGAGCGGCGGCGTTGACTGCTTCCTGGATGGTCTTGCACTGACCTTTTTTCCCGTTGAAGGTGCCGACTCGCAGCACACGGTTTTTTGGCGGGGGCACGCGCGTCGACGGCACGCAGTGATTTATGGCCGCCTGCCCCGCAGGCACGCCGCCGAACAGAACCGCGAGGAACAGCGAGATCCCGGCGAGCGCGCCGCAGAGACGCAGCAAGCGACGATGGTGGATGGCGTGAAGCGCGCGCATGTTGGCTACCCCCAAGTAGATTGACACTCGACCCCCGAGCGCTGGGCACCGCGTCCAGCCGCCCCGGAATTCTACTCCAGGGCAGCCCGCGGTTCTAGCCTCACTGCGAATCGTCGCGTCGGAAGGAAGGCCAAGCGCCCCGCGGCCTGCCTATCGCGGGCTGCCGCCCGGGAACGCTCGGCTCCGTGCGGGTCGAAGCCGACGCGGCCGCCTTCCCCCCCACCCTGCAAATCGGGATGTTTCAGCGCTGACGCCGGGCGGGGCGCCGCTGCTTTGCAAGCAGGAGGTCACCGGTTCGATCCCGGTTGGCTCCATGTCAAGCCGTCAGTCGCTGCCGTTGGGGTTGTCGATCACGTACAGCCAGCTGCCGTCCGACTGTCGACGCATCACGTCTGCGTACCGGCCGCTTGCGTCGACATCGCTTCCCTCCGGGCCGCGCCCCCTCAGGGTCCAACTCCCGGTGACCATCGCCAGCTCGCCGGATACGAGCGTCTTCTCGGGGTTGATCCTGAGCTCCGGGCTCATCGCCAAGAACCCACCAAGGGCCTCACGGAGACCGTCAATGCCGGTAACCGACCCCTCGCCGAACCCTGTGGGCATCGCGAACGTCGCGCCGGGCTCGTAAAGGGAAAGTGCAGCGTCCATGTCTCCGGATGTGATCGCCTCTCCCAGCATCCGGGCCACGTCCTCTGGTGTATTCGCTTGCGACATTTTGTACCTCCTCGATCGCTGTGCTCCGATCGTATAGGTGTGCGGGCGGTGGGAGCCGTGCGCCGCTGGGGAGCGGACGGCTGCTGTGGATCGGGGTGTCGCCGCGAGCATCGGGTCGACCCTCGCTGGGCGGTGACGGTCGATCCACGCACTCGGCCGATGACGCTCGGCGCCGACGACCTGAGCGAGGCTTGGTGGTAAGGAGCAAACCTCGAGGTGTGACCCTTGCGTGCGCTCAGTTTGTCGCTAGTTGCGACCCCCTGCTGGCATGGCAGGAGGTCTCCGGTTCGATCCCGGTTGGCCCATGAAACCCGACTCAATGCCACCGAGGCGCCCGACGCGTGAGAGGCTGCTCATCGAGGACCCGCTGTCACTCGAAACGGTGGCGTACCCGCGAGCTTGCCGCCATCGATGGTCAGCGTGGTGCCGGTGATGAAGCCCGCCGCTTCGGAGCAGAGCCAGACGACGGCGGCCGCGACCTCCCCGGGCTGACCCACACGCTTCATAGGCATCGCGGCCGCGGCCGCCTCCTGTGCGCCATCGCCGGCGCGCTTGAGGTTGTCGGTGAGGATCGGTCCGGGCGCGACAGCGTTCACACGCACCCCGAGCCCTGCGTAATCGAGCGCCGCCACCTTCGTGAGGCCTTCGACACCGTGCTTGGCCGCCACGTAGCTGGCGAGCCCGCCGACACCCTGCAGCCCGGCGGTTGAGGACATGTTGACGATGGCACCACCGCCCGACCGGAGGATCGCGGGGATCTCCCCGCGCATCGAGAGAAAGACGCCGCGCAAGCTCACGGCGAGCCCCGAGTCAAACGCCTCGATCGGCAACTCAGCAAGCGGGGTCGGGGGATGACCCCCGCCCGCAGCGTTGTTGCAGGCGAAGTCGAGGCGGCCGAACTCCTCGACGACGCGGTCGACCATCTCGGCGACGGCCCCCGGGTCGCTCACATCGGCTGGCAGGGCGAGTGCGTGACCGTCGCTGCGCCCGAGTTCATCGGCAAGCCGGTCCAGCGCGTCGGCGTCTCTCGCTGCGATCGCAACGCGCGCGCCGGCCGAGCGGAATGCGCGCGCGACGGCGGCTCCGATCCCGCGGCTTGCGCCGGTGACGAGGGCAACCTTTCCTGTCATGTCTGTGTGCACGTATCACCTCCATTAATGGGCTCTACTACGTGGCCCCAGTTCGTTGACCGGGTTTCGCGAGAGTTTATCAAAGGCGACTTGATATTCAAGCGTCCTTCTAGAGTGCAGTTGGATGCGCGGGAGCCAGGGCCCGCGGGACGCTGCGCTTGGCGGCTGGGAGGATCTCCGGGCGACCGACGAGGCACGTGAACGCACAGCCGCCACCCTGCACCAAGCGCTCGTGGACGGCGCGCTGAACGTCGAGGCGACAGAGCACCGCCTCGCTGCGACATACGCGGCTCAGCACAACCGTGAGCTCAGTGCTTTGGTCGCGGACCTGCCGCAGCGTGATCGCTCTGGAGGGTTCACCGGCGCGGCGCGATCACCGCGTGGGCTGGGGTGGCCCGTGGCGGTGCTCTTCGCCGTTGTGGCCACCGCATGGGCCGTAGGGCTGGGGTTTGGCTGGCAGCACGGCGTGTGGCCCGTGTGGCTGCTCGGGTTCATCCTGCTGCGGGCTCTCTGGTGGCGGGGACAATGGAGAGGCAGGCGGCGAGGCTTACTGCCGAGGCCCTGCGCTGGGAGCGCCGGTTGACGGGCGTGACTCAGCCCCATGGCTTGAGGACCTCATCAGGTGGCAGTCAGCAAGTGAAAACCGGGCCAGGCGGGGAAATCACCGGGGCGTGACGGAGCTCCCAGGGGCGTTCGCGCTGGATGTTCGTATGAGTACTACGAGGCGTTCGAGGTGATCGATAAAGCGCTCGGCTTCGTCGTCGTCGAGCTCTGAGAGGAATTGCAGCAGTGGGGCTGAGTTGCGCTTGCGCATCTCGGCGACGGCGGGCTTCGCGGCACTGGAGAGGGACACG
Organism: Solirubrobacterales bacterium; assembly: GCA_025964115.1. Classification (GTDB taxonomy): domain Bacteria; phylum Actinomycetota; class Thermoleophilia; order Solirubrobacterales; family Solirubrobacteraceae; genus Palsa-744. The sequence continues at coordinate 33,435 of JAOPZM010000075.1, read as the reverse complement.
ACGATGAGGCGGCGGTCGCGTTCGTCGTGGTCACGATCGACGAGGCCGGCTCGCGCGAGCTCTCCCACCACGAGGCTGGCGTGCGCGGTGCTCATCTCGGTGCGCTGCGCGAGCTCGGAGACGGTCGCGGGACCCATGATCGCGAGCGAGATGAGTGTGCTGATGTGACGCTCTCCCTGACTACCAGCTTGCTTGAGCACGTCGGGTATCTCGCCGCGGCGGCGTTTAAGCGCGAACACCAGCTGTGGTAGCAGCGGCGCGAGACGGGCGATATGCCGACGGGGATCGTTCATACGCTTGACTCTCAAAGAGACTTGGCTAAATCTTACCGGGCTATCGGCTGCTGGCAGGCCGCTGCGGAGCGCCGGGCGCGGCGAGGCTGCCGCATCCGCTTCGCCAAGCGACATTTGCCTACCAGGAAGACGTGCGCAGTGGTTCGCATTGAGTCTGGGTGGCTCCATCGAGAGGACCCCGAGGACCAGCAAGCCCCGGAGGGCCCACGGCGCTATCCGAGTGGAGTGCCGGTGATGAGCTTGTGGCCGAAGGTTTTGCTTCTCACCTCGACTTCGTAGGGCTGCGCGCTCAGCCCCGAGATCGTGTAGCTACGTGTCGCGGGCGGAAGGCTGACGAACGGACCCCAGTTGACGGCAGGATGCGTGACCGGTCGCCAGCTGACACCCCAGGGTTCGGTTCCTTCGCTCGCCTTCCAGCTAACCGTCAGCGAGCCGACCCCTGCTGTCAATTCGATGAGCGGCGGGGGTCCGCTCGTAGCGAGCAGCGCCAAGCTGTGATGTTCCCCCGCTGCCACGTCGACCACTTCGTTGAGACCGGTTACGGGGACCGGCAGGGAGCTGTCGGTGGTGGTGCCGATGCCGAGCTGCCCGACTTCGTTCCAGCCCCAGGCCAGAACCTTGCCTGCGCTTAGGGCCAGGCTGAACCGGAAGCCCGCCGCGATCGTGGTGACATTTGCCACACCGACCCGCACCGGAACCCTGCTGCACGGAGCGGGCACCTTGCCGCACATTTCGGGTCCTGGGCCTACGCCAAGCTCCCCATAGGCGTTGCTTCCCCAGGTGACCACAGTGCCGTTCTCTAGCCGAGCCATGCTATGGGAGTCCGCGGCCGACACAGCCGTCACACCTGTCAGCCCTCTTACTGCAACCGGCGAACTACTGCTGGCCCCGGCGCCGTCACCAAGCTGGCCCGAGTTGCCTCCGCCGATCGCCCTGACCGTCCCGTCGTTGAGGAGCGCCAACATGTGGCCACCGAGCGAACCAACGCCGCCGATCGCGACAGCCTTGACCCCAGCCAAGCCACGTACGGGCGTGGGGACGTCTTTTTCGACGGTCGTTCCATCCCCGAGCTGGCCCTGCTTGTTTTCACCCCAGGCAGCCACGGTGCCGTTGCCCAGAAGAGCGACATCATCACCACCGCCGGCCGCTATCGCCACGACACCCGTCAGTCCCGGCACGATCAGCGGCACGAGGCTGCCGGTGCCTTCGGCGCCTTTGAGAGTGGTTCCATTTCCCATCTCTCCGTAGCTGTTACCACCCCAGGTCGCCACCGTGCCGTTGCTCAGCAGCGCCATCGCGTGAGCCCCGCCAGCGGCTATTGCAGTCACGCCGGTCAGCCCAGCTACGGACACCGGTTTCGTGCCGGCTTCTTCGCGCGTGCCGTCTCCGAGCTGACCGAAGGTATCACCACCCCACGATCGCACAGTGCCGTCGCTCAAGAGAGCGTAGCTCGTGAAGTAGGTAGCCGCCACGGCATTGATCCCGCGCAGTCCAGGGACCGACACCGGAAACGCGCTGGGGGGGCTTTTGTAACCTCCCCCCAGCTCCCCATGGTTATTGTCACCCCAACCGGCTATCGCCGTCCCGCGGAACCCTGGTGGTGCGACAGAGACCGGAGTTACACTGCGTGCACGAATCACGAGCCTACGCGACACCGATGTTCCCAGGCGGTGCCGATGCCTGTATAGGACCGCGCGAACGATCAGGAGCCCCGGGAGATTCGGCGCGACAAACACGACCCTGAACTTGCCACGCGACACCGTCGCGCTGCCCAGCGTCGTCCATCGCCTGCCACGTAGGCGTTGAACGAGAACTCGACGACCACGCCTCCCTGCGGCCACCCTGCCCGTCGCGGCCACCCGTGCGCCGGTATCCACCGATGACGGGAGAGAAAGCGAGATTCGCCTCGCCCGGGCCTCCGCCGTCGGCACGGAGGTCAGCAGGAGAACAGCTCCCGCGAAAAGCACCGGCAGCAGCAGACGAACGTATGGCGCAGCCCTGGTCAGGTCTCGGCGATGAACGGCTCCAACCTCTGGCCGCCCGTCAGTCCATTCGCGACCGCGTCGCCCAGAGAGGGGCCTCGCGTTCGCCTGAACGTGCAAGCGGAAGATCATGTAGCCATACTCAGCCACGAGTAAGGTCGGCACAGGATCGGCGTCCTCACTGCACAGTGATCTTACGCAAGTGCGCCTGAAGGGGGGAGCTCAGACGCCGGCGCGACCCACGACACGCCGTTGGCGTGGGTGCCTGATGGAGTAGCGAGCGTGGTCGTCACGGATAGTGACGATTCTTCTCACACCGTCGCGGTAACGAATAACTTCGAGCTGTGTAGGAAGACCTCGCGACCCCGTCATCCGTGAGCTCCATCATCAGAGCGCCTGCCAACCACTGTTTGCGCCAGCTGCCCCGACTGACTCCCGCCGGCCGCCCATTGCTTCCGTGGTGCGGCAGGCGTCGGTGAGATCAGAGCCCGGGGCGTGCGAGGAGGCATCTGAGCGGGAAGACCTCGAAGCGGGCGCCAGCAAGGCGCACTGACGACACCGGGCCCCGATTGTTCGGAACAGTGATACAGTCGCATGCGGATGGAGTCGCCGCTTCCCCGCAGCTCAGTGCCGGACGCTGTCTTTGAGCGGCTGCGCGAGGCGATTCTCGCGGGCCGCTACGCCCCGGGCGAGTGTCTCCCGACCCAGCGGGCGCTCGCGGCCGACCTACGGGTGAACATCGCGTCGGTCCGTGAGGCGCTTGGACGTCTGGAGCAGCTGCGTCTGATCGATGTCCGCCATGGGGACGCGACGCGCGTGCTGGACTGGCGGCGGTCGGGTGGGTTGGAGGCGCTGGCGGTGATAGGCAGTATGGACGCGCAGCTGGCCGGCGACCTGTTCGAGGCGCGGCGGCTGCTGTTGGGGGAGGCGGCGCGCCTTGCGGCTGGTCGGCGCACCGATGAGCAGGCCGCGGAACTCGAGGAGCTCGCCGGGGCGCTGACGGCGGCGCCGGATGACGGCTCCGCGCTTCTCGCCGACTGGGCGTTCATGTCAGCGCTGGTGGCGGCGGCGGGGAACCTCGTCTTCCAGCTGGTCATGAACTCGGTGCGCGAGCTGTACCTGCCGCACGCAGGCGCGTTCGCCGCGCTGGTCTCCGATCGGGAAAATCTCGCCCCGATGTATTTGGCGGTCGCGGAGGCGGTTGGCGTCCATAACGCCGAGCGCGCGGTGGAGCAGATGGACAGGCTGGCCGGTGCGCAGGAGGCGCGGATGGTGAAGGGCCTGTGAGGCGGACGCTTGACGTCTTTCTGGCGGCGGCGCCGTTGCCACAGCGTCTGGGGTTGAGGGCGATGCTGGCGCTTGCGCGTCGTCCCCGCGGGGCGCGGCTGCTGAGCCGCGTGCCGATGGCCGATCATGCCGCGCACTCGGTGCTTTCCCTGGCTCGCTACGAAGATGCGACGGTAGGCCGCTCGCTGGGTTGGGACCCGGCGGCGGTCGTGGCCCGTGGTCGTGAGCTGCGACGGCGGGAGGGCCGGCCGTGAGGCGCACAGCGGGCTCGCGTCGCGTGGACGCCGACGTGTGCGTGATCGGCGCTGGCGCGGGCGGCGCGGTTCTGGCGGCGGAGATGGCCGAGCAGGGCGCGCGAGTGCTGGTGCTCGAGCAGGGCCCGCACCATGACCCAGACTCCTTCAACGCGCGTCCTGCGGAGATGCTGGCCCACCTCTACCGCGATGGCGGGCAGACGACGACGCTCGGCTCACCGCCGATCCTGCTGCCGCTCGGACGGGGTCTGGGAGGCACGACCCTGGTCAACTCGGGGACCTGCTTTCGCACGCCCCCAAGCGTGCTCGAGCGGTGGCGCCGCGAGTTCGGGCTGGACGTCGACGAGTCCACGCTGGCGCCGTGCTTTGAGCGGGTGGAGCAGGCGCTGTCGGTCGCCGAGGTGACCCCGGAGCTGGCCGGGGCGAACGCAGCGGTGGCGCGTCGCGGCGCTGAGCGTCTCGGCTGGTCCCATGGCTATCTGCGCCGCAACGCACGTGGCTGTGTCGGCTCGGGCGTATGCGTGTTCGGCTGCCCGACTTCGGCCAAGCAGCACACGGGGATCACGTATGTGCCACGGGCGCGGGCGGCCGGCGCGAGCATCCTCACGGGAGCGGACGCGCGGCAAATCCTCGTTCACCGTGGACAAGCGCGCGGGGTGAACGCGCGGATTGCGGGCGGTGGATCGCTGCGGGTGAGCGCGCCGCGCGTGGTGGTGGCAGCGGGCGCGATCCACACGCCGCTGCTGCTGGCCCGGAACGGGCTGGCAGGCGGCTACGGCGAGCTGGGTGGGAACCTGTCGCTGCACCCGGCGACAGCGGCGTTCGCGCGGATGGGGGAGATAGTGGACATGGCCCGCGGGGTGCCGCAGAGCTTCTACGTTGACGAGTTCGCAGGCGAGGGAATCATGCTGGAGGGCGTGGCGGGGCCACCGGCATACGCGGCGATGGCGCTGCCGCTGGCTGGCCGCCGGCACGTGGAGGCGATGGCCGCTTACCGTCACCTGGCGCAGTTCGGGCTGATGGTCAGCGACAGCTCGCGCGGGCGGGTTCGGCACCTCGCCGGCCGGGCCGTGATTCGCTATGACCTGATCGAGGCGGACCTGGCGAGGTTCCGTGCCGGCCTGAGGCGCATCGAGGAGCTCTTCCTCGCAGCCGGCGCGCGCGAGGTGTACCTGCCGCTGACCCCTGGCGTTCGCCCGGAGCGTGCGCGCGCCCGGGACCTGCGGCTGATGGCCTTCCATCCGCTCGGCACGGCGCGCGCGGACGCACGCGCCAGCCACGGCGCGGTCGACGGCGACCTCGCCGTCCACGGCGTGCGCGGCGTGTACGTCGCCGACGGGTCTGTGGTGCCGAGCGCGCTCGGCGTGAATCCCCAGCTCACGATAATGGCGCTTGCGACGCGGCTGGCGTTTCGGCTGCTCGATCGCGACGCTCCGCGTCCCGAGACCGAGGAGGTCACATGTCCTTCCTGATCGACCCACCGTGGCTGTATGCCACCGGCCGCACCTACGGACGCCTGATGCCGGAGCAGACGCCGGCCGCCCGTGCTGTCAACTGTGCGACTGCCGGCGTGTTCCTCGCGACTAGCGTCTCGCTGTACCTTGACCGTCCGTGGACGCGGCCGATCTGGAGGGCCTGCCGCGCCGACAGCGGCCGCGACTGGATGCTCAACTCGGGGGTGCTGCACATCGACGCGCGGCGCGCCGGCCGGCGCACGCACTTCGCGAGCGCGCTGCTGTTCGCGACATACCCGCTTTGGCTGTGGCTCGGGCTGCGGCACGCCAGACGTCCTTCTCGGGCGTAGACCGGACCGGCCCCACCGAGGTGCAAGCCGTGGTGCGCCGGCCCGATCGGTCACCAGGATCGTCGCAAGCGCGACCGATTCCCCACCTACGCCCCGGAAGAAACAGACGCCCGAGTGGTAGAGCCGACCCCAGTTCTCAGGGGTCGGACACCGTCACTGAGTCGCTCGGTGGATCAGGCGGGTACTGCGGCTGCCATTCCCCGGCGCGGGCGCGCCGGTCCTCGGTGCTGGCGATCGCCTGCCGGGCAACGTCAACTCCTGCGTGGGTCGCGATCAATCGCCGTCCGGCGCTCCTCCCACGGTGCAGCGCCGTCTTATTTTCCGTTGGACATCTGCCCGTTGGACATCTGCATGCTGGACGGTGAGGCGGAGCCCGTGAGGTCAATCGCGTGATGGACGCCATGCCACCAGTTCCAGGCGTCGGTGTGTGGAGCTCCGGTCAGCGACGCGAGTAACCGACCATCGTTCATCGTCCAGATGAGGTGGTACTGGGAGTTTGAGAAGACGCAGAACAACCGGCCGGCCGCCTTCTCGTCGGCGAGCTTTCCCGACTGCGACAGCGCAAGTGAGTAGCCCCGCGGGTGTTCGAAATTGTGGTTCCAACTGACCTCACCGTCTGTCATTTGGGGCGTGCAGTCCCCGGCGTTGGTTCGGAATTCACCCTGGTTGAGGGACTTTCCTTCGGCGACATACGCGCCGTATAGCGCCGCAAGCGACGGGTATGTTCGGAACATCACGGTCTGTATCGAAAACGCAGGCTGCGAGCATGTCGCCATCGAGGCGCCTTCGGCCTTGCAGCTCGAGGGTGGAAGTAAGCCTTTTGCGTCGACGCTCTGGTTAGCTCGTCCGAGCGCTACCAAGATCGGGTTCTGCACCTGTGCGGCAGATGTCGTCTTCGGATGCGACTTGTGGCCTGAGGACCCCACGAGTAACCACGCGACGACACCCGCTACAAGGAGAGCTATGCCCGCGAGGGCGAGCGGGACGCCGCGTCGACTCGGACCGCGGGTGCGTCTACGGCCGGGCTGATCTTCGCCGCCTCCAAACCCCTGCTCCCCCTGCCCGTCGGCGGTTCCTCCCGGGGGCGTCGTGGCGCCGTTCGTCCCGCCCCCACGCGAGCGCACGGCCGTCGCGCCGGACGATGAATCTTCGACCGACCGGGTCACATGTGCATCACCGTCGGCCGTTGGAGCAGAGGCGGTGGTGAGACCCTGCGCCGGGTCTGGCGGTCCGGGAGCGGACGTATCGGCTAGAACGGTCGGCACAGCAAGGCCTTCCCCGGTATGGCGCGTGGTTGAACCGTCGAAAACGGCGTGCGCGTCGGCCAGGAACTCGTGACAGGTGCTGTAGCGGTCATCGGGGTTCTTCGCAAGAGCTCGGTCGATCACCTCATCGATTCCTCTCGGAAGCTCAGGTCGAACCGTGCTTGGTGCAGTCGGCATCTCCTCTACGTGTGCCCAGATGACAGCGGCGTCGACGTTCTTCGTGAAGGGGACGCGGCCCGTGAGACACTCGTAGAGCACGCATCCGAGTGAGTAGATGTCAGCGCGGGCGTCCACGTGCTTGTCCTGGATCTGCTCGGGCGCGATGTAGTCGATCGTGCCAACGAATTGACCCGTGGCCGTGAGCCCGCTCCGCGAGAGGGCATGCTTCGTTATTCCGAAGTCGGCGAGATAGAGGTGGTCGGGGTCATCGGGAGCTCCCCGTTCGACCAGGAAGTTGGCTGGCTTGACATCGCGATGCACCAGCCCCTCGCGGTGGGCGGCGTCGAGGGCTCGTCCGGCCTGCCCGACGAGCACCAGGGCCTGAGCAGGGACGATGCGCTCATGGGCCTTGAGGATCGTGCGAAGGTCCGAGCCACGGACATAGCGCATCGCGATATACAGCAGCTCATCGTACGGACCCACGTCGTAGATGGGAATGACGTTGGGATGGCTCAGTGCGGCTGCGACTCGTGACTCCTTCAGGAAGCGCTCGCGGAACACGTCGTCGTTAGCCAGATCCGGCGCGAGCACCTTGAGCGCAATCGTGCTGCCGAGGCGACGATTCTCCGCCTCGTAGACGACGCTCATCCCGCCACGGCCAAGCACGGATCGCAATCCGAAGCCCGCAAAGTCCTCGCCGATCCTTGGCAGGGTGGCGGTCACGGCTCTCCGCGCTGGCATCTGCGCACCGCGACCGAAAGCAAAGCTGAACGACAGCGACAGCTAACGTGCCCATACCGAGTCACCGGCGTTGCGTCCCTTCCCCCCCGGGATCCATTCAAGCAGTGCCCCACGACCACCCCAAAACCGACCGCTCTGCTTAGCTTCGTCCGGGCCCAGCCTACCATTTTGGTCGCAAGATTGCGATGAAATTTGGTGGGACGGCCTGGCTACCGATTGGAGCGGCGAAGCTGCTCAGCCTCTAGCGGTCTGTCTACCGATGCGGCCACGCCTCACGCAGCTACTTCGAAGCGAGCGGCAACGCGATCGCTCCTGACACCCGACAGAAGCCAGAGGTCGCCGGCGCCGACGGCATCCAGACGGCCTCACGGGCGGCCTCAATCCGTTCTTCGGCACGAGCCCCGTCGCGCAGGCTTTCAGTGGGACGGTCACACCGGACTAAACCGGCTCAAATTTTCGGGCTTGTTCAGCTTGGGATTGACAGGCCTTGGCCCTCACACAGCGTATGCGACGGCGGCTAACGGCATGGGCAAGTCGGCCACGACACACTTCAGTTCACCGTCACATCGCGAGGGCGAGGGCGAGGGCGAGGCATAAGTTGCCCGCGGGTAGCTGGCCGACGCAGTGGTCGAAGTTCTCTAGGACCGCCGCAGCTGACAAGCGCCCTACACTTTGAGAGTAAGCCGAGGCAGATCGTGGTGGAATCCTGCCACCGAGATCAGTAGATCGTTGGACCACGAAGCATAAAACCGATCTCCCCCCACCTGAGGCCGCGCGACGGTCGCGAGCAGCCGACGACAGCTGTTGAGCTTCTCTTCGATCTGGTGTACGTATTCGCGGTCACACAGCTCTCCCATCTGCTCATTCACGACCTTACGATCACGGGCGCGGCTCACACAGCATTCCTGCTGCTAGTCGTGTGGTGGGCCTGGATATATACGACCTGGATGGTCAACTGGTTTGACCCCGCGTCGGGGAAGGTTCGGCTCGTGATTGTGAGTAGCACTCTCGCTAGCCTGTTGATGTCTACGGCGATCCCGGGCGCCTTCGGCGCACACGCACTGCTCTTTGCTGTCTCCTACGTGGCGCTGCAGATCGGTCGCAACATCGCAGCTACTGCGCTTCTCAGGCGTGAGCACGCGCTGCGGTTGACCCTCGAGCGCATTTCGTGCTGGAGCCTACTCTCGGGTGCAATCTGGATCGCCGGTGCGCTGATGCCAGGGTCTCTACGCCTTGCTCTGTGGGGGCCGGCCCTCTTGATCGACCTTTCGGCGCCTATCGTGGGCTACTGGACCCCGGGGTTGGGCCGGTCGCTGACCGACGACTATCCGATAGAGGGCGGACACTTCGCCGAGCGCTTTCAGTCCTTCATCATCATTGCCCTGGGGGAGTCGATCGTGGTGACCGGCGCAACGGCCAGCGACACAGGCCTGAGCACACCCGTGATCGCCTCCCTGGTCAGCGCGTTCCTCGGGACCGGAGCCTTGTGGTGGCTTTACTTCGGACAGGTCGCGGAGAATTCCCGTCGCCGGCTCGCTCAGGCCGAGGACACAGGCGTGCTTGCGCGAGACGCATATACCTACCTGCATCTGCCGATAGTTGCCGGAATTATCATGGTTGCCGTCGGTGATGAGCTGCTCATCTCGCATCCAGACCAGAGCTTGACTACCGGGGGAATCGTCATGATGGTCGGAGGACCCGCCCTCTACCTGGCAGGGGAGAGTCTGTTTCGTTTGAGGATGATCGGCTCGGTCAATACAAAGCGCGTGGCGACCGTCGTTGCGCTGTGTTTCCTCGGGCTGCCCGCGGGAAGTGTCTCAGCCCTGCTCGTCAGTATCGGGGTAGCGCTGCTCCTGGTGGCGCTGGCGCTGTGGGAGTACCGGGCGTTGCGGCACAACGTTGACATTGAGACCGCCGCGGTCGCGCTCACAAGCGGAATACGTACTCCACACCTCGAGGCAGATTTCTACAATGAGGCGGACGTGGAGAATCTGCCGGAGAGGAGCTGAAAGGGACGCTACTGGCGTCTGCCGCCAGCGATGCAAGCGCAACTGCAGCGAGGAGCATGCTGGCCAGGGCTTTGCACCCTCTCGGAGCCGCAATCTCGGAGTTCGCAGCAACGCCGAACCCCTCCCGGACGGCGTCAAGGGCGGTACTGGAGCCCGCAGGGGCGGTCGCGGTCGGCGACGCGGCTGAAGTTAGAACGAAGCTGGTGCCCGCTGCCCGAGTCTTTCTGGTAGAGAGCGGGCATGCGGTGCGCACGGGGGCCGCGCTTCTCACGCTCGTCGGCTGATCTGTGGCGCTCACGAGTGCCAGCGGCTCGGGCGGCGCTGTCAGCGCGAGCGCGGCGCGGTCGGAACCGGTGTTGGGCCAGCGCGAGACCCTCACGCTGATCTCGGGCAAGGTAAGCGTGCGTTCGAGCGCCAGCACGACGTTCGCGCCAATCGCCGGGACGATCGACGTGCCGGATGGAAGCGAGGTAGACGCGAGCCGCGGAAGGGTGCTGATCACGGTCGCGACGCTCGTCCAAGCACAGCTTGCCTCAGCCAACGCCTACCAGGGCCGCTTCATCATCCACCAGGATGCGGCGTCTCCTGCCGAAACCCACCTCACCCTCTCCCAGCCGCTCAGCGGTTGCGGACCGGCCAGGCCATGTGGCAGAGTGGCGACGCGGGATTCGTCAGGCAGTTCTTCCAATTCGTCCGTACTCACCCTCGGATCGGTCTGCTCGTCTACAACCAGGGCCTGCGCTCCGACGGGCCGTTTCGCCTCTGGCGCTTTCCCGCCGCGGCCGGCGAGATCCGCCGGCAGCTGTCATCGCGGCGATTCCTTTCGTTTGCTCCCGAACAGCCTCGACCGGGAGCGATCGTCTACATTTCCCAACACGCCCGATCCAGAGTGGCGGTGCCTTAGCAGGGGGGATGCAACTTGACGCCTCGAGTTGAAAAGCCAGTGGGTGGACCGTCACAGGCGTCATCATCGGGCGGCGTCATGCGGCGGATCGTCGCCTTCTACGTGATCCTGGCCGCGGTCTCGGTGGCGGTCGTCGCAGTGGTCGTGGACCGGGGCCGCAGCGAGAAGGCGCTCCCCGCGATTGCCGGGGGCTACGACGCGAGTGCTCCTAACGCATGCCTTGGCCCCAAGCCGCCACCCCCAAAGGGTGCGCCGCTACCCCCCACCGCGCCCGCCCAGCTCCCGCCGGCAGGACCGTCGTTCAACGTCATCCAATCCGGGCAGTTCGTCAATTTCACGAACAACCAGCGAACGTTGTCGGGACGGCTGCGGTTGCACACCAGCACGGTCGCGGGCGGCCACCGACTTACGGGAACGGTCAACTGCGTGGCGGGCGGCAGGCAGCTCAAGCTGAACGCCGTCGCCGTCAGCGGAGCCAAGGGCTCGATCTCGGGAACGCTGGGAGGGGTTCCGTTTGCCGCCACGTTCAAGCGCGACCCGCCCGCTCCGGGCGCTGGTGCGCCGCGGACACCGGCGGGGATCGGAGGCACCTATGGCCTCTCCCCGAGCTCGACCTGCTTCGGCGGCAACTTCACCGTCAGCGGCGGAGGACCGGCCTACGGGCTTCGCGTCAAAGAACAGGACCTGGGACGTGTCTCCTACTCGAAGAAGACCGGTGCCGTCACGGGAGACGTGGCGTGCCGGCGGGGTGGTCGCGTTCGCCTGACGGCCGTGGCGAACGATCTCCAGTTGCAGAATGTGCAGCTGATACCTCTGGACACGGCATCGCCTGTCGCATCAGCTGTCACACCATCCGCCAAGCCGGTGCTCACGACCCCCTCCGGCCTCCCGCCCTCGGGGGAGAAGGTGACGGCCACCAAGCAACGGAGCTCGTTCGCCAAGCTCGTGGCCTCCTTCTTCCTCGCGGTGGCGATCGTCCTGATCATCGCGCGGATCTTCGGGATCCTTGCGACGAAGGTCGGTCAACCGCGCGTGATGGGCGAGGTGGTCGCAGGGATCGTCCTCGGTCCATCGGTGCTGGGAGCGATCTCGCCCAACCTCCAGGCCGCGATATTTCCCACCGACATCCTCACTGCATTCGGCGTGGCGGCGAATCTGGGCCTGATCTTCTACATGTTCCTCGTCGGGCTCGAGGTCGATCGCGATCAACTCCGCGGCCGGGCAACCCAGGCGGCGCTCATCTCGAACGCGAGCGTCGCGGTGCCGATGCTGCTCGGGATCGCTGCCGCGCTCCCGCTGTACAAGCTCGTGGGACCTGACAAGAAGTTCGTCGCGTTCGCCCTCTTCATGGGCGTCGCGATGTCGATCACCGCGTTCCCGGTGCTGGCGAGGATCCTCGCCGAACGACGGATGCTCAAGGGGGAAGTCGGCTCGCTCGCCATCGCCTGCGCCGCGATCGACGACGTCACCGCATGGTTCCTGATCGCCCTGGCGACCACGATCGCCGTCTCGGGCTCGCTCGGCGACGTGGCGACCACTATCGCCGAGGCCACGGCCTTCACGCTGGTGATGGCGCTGGGGGTCCGGCGGATCCTTGCTCGCATGGCGACCGCGTTCGATGAGGTGGGCCACATCCCGTCCGGGTGGTTCGCGGCAATCATCGCCGGGGTGCTGCTGTCTGCCTACGTGACCGAGAAGATCAACATCGCCGTGATCTTCGGAGGCTTCATCATGGGGATGGTGATGCCGCGCCACGCGCGCTTGACCGAGGAGGTGACGCGGCGCATCGAGGACTTCGTGGTCACCCTCCTGCTGCCGATGTTCTTCGTGTTTACGGGGCTGAGGACAAACGTCGGACTGCTAGACCGCCCGGTGCTGTGGCTTATCACCGCCGGGCTGATCGCAATCGCGATCGTCGGGAAGCTCGTCGGTGCGTCGATCGCCGCGCGCGTGTGCGGGTTCGACTGGCGCGCATCGGCGGTGATCGGGACACTGATGAACACGCGCGGGCTGACCGAGCTGATCGTGCTGAACCTCGCGCTCGAAGTCGGCGCGATCTCGAACGCGCTGTTCGCGTCGCTCGTGCTGATGGCGCTCATCACGACGCTGATGGCCGGGCCGCTCTTGAAACTGCTGGACCCTCAAAACAGGTACGGAACGAACCTCGAGGATGTGTTCGCCGACGCAGCTGTCGATGCCGCCGAGGAGCATCCCGAGCTGGCGGTACCCGAGCGCGCAATTCTCGTCGCGCCGCAGACAGACGGCGCCCTGGAGCAGCTGATCGGGCTGGCGGAGCCGCTCGCGCGGTCCGAGCCCGCGCGTGAGCTCATCATCGTCCGGCTCGTTGAGCCGCCTCGCGGCGCAGGCGTGCGCGGAGGCCTTCAGACCGAGAACCTGCAGCTCGAGCGCGCCTCGGGCGCGATCAACGAGGTGCGCGCGCGCCTGGCGTCCGAAGGCGTGGTGGCGCGCTCCGTTGCGCTCACCTCGAGCCGCCCCGGCTCCGATCTCGCCCACATCGTCGAGCGCGAGCCCGTCGATCTCGTGCTGACTGAGGGGCGGCGGCGACTGATCGGCGAAGGGGTTCCGTTGGGCGAGGTCAGCGCGCTGCTTGAACGCGCCCCCTGCGATGTCGCGGTGCTGGTGGCGAAGGCGGGCGAGCCGATCAAGCTGGACGCCGAGAATCCCGTGGTGGTGCCGTTTGGCGGCGCGGAGCATGACTGGGCGGCACTGGAGCTCGGGTCCTGGCTTGCGGCAACCACGGGGGCGCCGCTGAAGCTGCTTGGCGCGGCGGGCCAGACCGATGAGCAGAAGTCTGTGACCCGCATCCTCGCCGACGCCGGCCTGCTCGTGCAGCAGGCGACGGGCATCTCGACCGAGCCGCTGGTCGTGGCAGGTGGCCGCGAGGGCATCGTCTCGGCGGCCGCAGGCGCTGGCTTGCTGGTGATCGGCCTGTCAGATCGCTGGCGACGCGAGGGTCTCGGCCCCACCCGCTCGGAGATCGCGAAGGCGGCTCCGGCGCCCGTGCTCTTCGTCCGCCGCGGCACTCGGCCGGGGCTGTTCGCGCCCAGAGACAACGTGACGCAGTTCAACTGGTCTATGGCCGGCGGCGCTGTTGGGATGCAGCGCCGTTGGACTTCGGTGCCGGACCGGAAGCCCGCGCCGTCAGGCAGCGAGTGACCTGGTTTGCGCCTCGACACGCGGGCGGGCTGCCCTTTTTGGGACCCCTTCAGCGCTCGCGCGCCGCAGCCGGCACGCGGTCGTGAAGCGTCGGTTCGGGCGGGCTGTCCTCACAGCCCGAAATGGCTAAAGTCCCAGCGGAGAACGAGCGTGCGCCGACCGGATGGACGGCGCCTTCGCAGGCGTCGTCTCGGGGGGCGTACTTGGTGGCCAAGTACCGGAAATAGGAGGGCACGTGTCAACCCAAGCAGCAGCGGCGACGCTCGAGCGGCTCGCGGTCTATCGGCGTGCGACGAACTACATCGCCGCGGCCATGATCTACCTGCAGGGCAACCACATGCTCGAGGAGCCGTTGAAGCCCGAGCACATCAAGCCCCGCCTTCTCGGTCACTGGGGCACGGTGCCGGGGATAAACCTCATCTACGCGGGACTGAATCGGCTCATCATCGACACCGACGCGAACGTTCTACTCGTCACCGGACCCGGGCACGGCGCCCCGGCCAACCTCGCCAACCTCTGGATCGACGGTTGCCTGGAAGATGTCAAGCCAGAGCTCTCGCGCGACCATGACGGCCTCGGCAGATTGGTTCGCATGTTCTCCTGGCCCGGCGGGTTCCCAAGCCACCTCGCTCCGGTCGTGCCCGGCACGATTCACGAGGGAGGAGAGCTCGGCTACGCGCTCGCCACGGCTTTCGGTGCCGCGCTCGACAACCCCGACCTGATCGTCACCTGCATCGTCGGCGACGGGGAGGCGGAGACCGGGCCGACCGCCGGAGCCTGGCATTCGAGCAAGTTCCTCGACCCGGCCACCTGCGGCGCGGTGCTGCCGATCCTGCACGTGAACGGCTACAAGATCGCAAATCCGACCATCTACGGCACGATGAGCAACCAAGAGCTCACCGAGCTGTTCGAGGGCTTCGGCTGGCATCCGATCATCGTCGAAGGTGAGGATCTGGACGGCTCCCTCGCCTCCGCCCTCGACGTTGCATACGGCGAGATCGGCGAGCTGCAGGCTGCGGCGCGAGGCGGTCGTCGCCCCGAACGGCCCCGCTGGCCGATGCTGGTCCTGCGCTCGCCCAAGGGCTGGACGGGCATCCGCGAACTCGACGGGGTGCGCATCGAGGGCACCTCCAAGGCGCACCAGGTTCCGGCCATGCAGGCGAAGACGAACCCCGCGCATCTGGAGGCGCTGGAGCGGTGGCTGCGCTCCTACGAACCCGAGGAGCTGTTCGACGATCGGGGCGGCCCAAACGAGGAGGTGCTGTCGCTGTGCCCGAGCGGTGAGAAGCGCATGGGCGCCAACCCCCACGTGAACGGCGGGCGCATGCGCGTGCCGCTGCGCCTGCCCGAGCTGAGCGCACGGGCCGTCGAGGTCTCCGCGCCGGGCGCCGGCACCGACAGCGCCCTCGCGACGCTCGGCTCCTACCTGGCCGACATCTTCGAGCTCAACCGGTCCGAGCACAACTTTCGCATCGTGTGTCCGGACGAGGTCGCCTCGAACCGCCTGAACCCCGTTTTCGAGGTGGAGAAGCACGCCTACGAGTGGCCGACCGACCCGGAGATCAGCCCCGACTATGCCCCCGACGGACGGATAATGGAGGTGCTCTCCGAGCACAACTGCCAGGGCTGGCTCCAGGGCTACGTGCTCACGGGACGCCATGGCCTGTTCCCCTGCTATGAGGCCTTCATCCCGATCGTCGACGGGATGGTCAACCAGTACGCCAAGTTCCTGAAGATGGCTCGCGAGGAGGCCAAGTGGCGCGAGCCCGTGGCCTCTCTCAACTACCTGCTCACGTCGGTTGGCTGGCGTCAGGACCACAACGGCTACTCGCACCAGATGCCCGGCTTCATCAACTCGATGCTCAACCGCCGCGAGGAGGCCTCGCGTGTCTATCTGCCGCCTGACTCCAACACCCTGCTGGCCACCATGGAGCAGTGCTTCGAGTCGACCGGTCAGATCAACCTCGTGATCGCATCCAAGCACCCGCTGCCCACGTGGCTTCCGATGGACGATGCGATCGAGCACGTGCGCCGCGGTGCGTCGCGTTGGTCGTGGGCGAGCAGCGACGATGACGGCGACCCGGACGTCGTGCTCGCAGCTTGCGGCACGATTCCGACGATCGAGCTGCTCGCGACAACCAGGCTGCTCGCCGACGCGGTCCCCGATCTCAAGGTGCGCTTCGTGAATGTCACGAACCTCTTCTCCCTGACGCGTCCGGAGGCTCATCCGGATGGCCTTTCGCCCGAGCTCTTCAGCGAGGTGTTCACCGAGGACCGGCCGGTCATCTTCAACTTCCATGGATATCCCTCGGCGGTGCATCAGCTGATCCACCGCCGCCCGCGCCAGGAGCGCTTTCACGTTCGGGGGTATGCGGAGGAGGGCACGACGACGACGCCCTTCGATCTCCTCGCGATGAACGGTGTAGACCGATTCCAACTGGCGATCGACGCGCTCAGCCGCGCGGATGTCGCGGTGAGTGAGTTCGTGCGCGGCATGTCGGGTGAGTTCGCGGTGCGGAGCGTTCCGGGCGCACGCGAGGCGATCGACCGGTTCGCTCAGCGACGGGAGGATCTCCGCCGGCAGGTCCGCGAGCAGGGCGATGACCCGCCCGAGATAAAGAACTGGACCTGGCCGAGCGGCGAGCCTGCGGCAGTGTGATGAAGGCACGCTTGACTCTCACACCTCGGAAGGAGAGAATCGGGCAGGTGAGAGACGGGGGGCAGCTCATGGGGCGGCGGGGACGATCGCGGTGACGGTTGATGAGGCACGAGAGCGTGCGCGCGCTCACTTCCAGGCGGGACGGTTCAGCGAGAGCCTGCTGGAGGCTTCGACAGGGCTGAGTGCCGTTCCGGAGGACTTGGAGCTGCTCCTGCTTGCGGGACGCGCCGGAATGGAGGTGGATGCGCCTGACGCGGTCGACTATCTCCGCCGGGCCACCGAGATGGCTCCCGATGACGCCAGGGCCTGGGATCATCTCGGCGAGGCGCTTGCAGCCGAGGGCCGCACCGAGGAAGCCGACGAGGTGTTCCGTCGGGCCGTCGCTCTCGATCCCGACGACCGCGTCGCGCTCACGCACCTCGGTCACACCTCGCTGGCCGCCGGTCGCGACGATGAGGGTGTCGGCTACCTGGCCCGGGCCGCAGACAGCATCGACGGCGCGTCGACCGCGGCGATCAGCCTGGTGGACATGTACCGGTCCTTCGGGCAGAACGAGGAGGCGCTCGCGCAGGCGCGCCGGCTGGTCGAGGCGACGCCGGAGGACGTTCCAGCCTGGATCGACGTCGCCCAGCTCAGTCTCACCGTCGGCAAGCTGAAGGAGGCCCGCGCCGCGTTCGAGCGTCTGCGTGAACTTGATGAGATCCCGGGCCACGAGGCTTATCCGCTTCACGGGATGATGCAGGTGGAGCTCCGCCGCGAGCAGTGGGAGGCGGCTCGGACACTCGCCATTCAGGCTGCGGCAATCGACCCGCATGGGCTGAGCGCCGACGTGGCGGCCTTCCTCCGCGAGCAGAGCGGCGAGGCCGCGGACGAGCCAGCGCCCACGGCCGCGCAGGTCGAAGCATCGCTCGAGGCGTCGCTCACCGAATTCCGTCGCATGCACGCCGACGACCGTCGTCTGGACGCGAGTGAGCACGTTGGCTGATCTCGCCGTAGCGAGCCGGGAGGTCTCCGCCGAGTGGTTTCGCTGTCCCTCGTGCGAGGCGTTCGTGTACCACAAGCGCCTCAAGCGCAATCTCGGGGTGTGCCCGGAGTGCAACTATCATTTCCGCCTGCGAGTCCGGGAGCGACTCTCCCAGCTGTTGGACGCGGACAGCTTCGAAGAGCTTGGCGCTGATCTCGAGCCCCTCGACGCGCTCTCGTTCACCGACTCCAAGCCCTACGCCGACCGGATCCGGGAGGCCCAGCACAAGACCGGAATGAAGTCCGGAGCGCTGTACGGCAGGGCCACGGTGGAAGGCCTGCCGCTCGTCGTCGCCGCAATCGACTTCGGCTTCGTCGGGGGCAGCATGAGCGGCGCAGTCGGCGAGGCGATCACGCGAGCGGCCGAGCTCGCGCTCGAGACCAGGACTCCGCTGCTGACAATCTCGGCCTCCGGGGGCGCGCGGATGCAGGAGGGCTGCGTGTCGCTGATGCAGATGGCGAAGACGGGGCAGGCCGTGGGTCGCCTCGCAGAGGAGGGGGTGCTCTTCATCTCGCTGCTCACCGACCCGACCTACGGCGGGGTCAGCGCTTCCTATGCGACCCTGGGCGACGTCCTGATCAGCGAGCCCGGCGCACATATCGGCTTTGCGGGCCCCTCGGTCATCGAGCAGACGATTCACCAGCAGCTGCCGGACGGCTTTCAGACCGCGGAGTTCCTCGTCGAGCACGGCATGCTCGACGTGCTCGAGCCCCGGGAGAACCTGCGGCGCACGATTCGAAACCTGCTGGCGTTGCACGCCGCCGCCGAGGCCGCCCGCGGCGAACCACGGCAGGCGCGTGCCGGCCGCCTGCCGAGCTCCGACGGCGAGCCGCCGGTGGCCGATCCCGATCAGCTTGCGGTTCAGGATCCATGGGATGTCGTCCAGCTCGCTCGCCACATCGATCGTCCGCGCATGCTGGACCTTGTCGCCCTCGCGCTCGATGAGTTCCACGAGCTGCGCGGCGACCGCCTGTTCGGTGAAGACCGGGCGATCATCGGCGGCCTCGGACGCCTGGGCGATCTCACGGTGATGGTGATCGGCCAGCAGAAGGGCCACACCACCAGCGACATGATGGAGCACAACTTCGGCATGCCCGAGCCGGAGGGCTACCGCAAGGGTATGCGCCTGATGCGCTACGCCGAGCGATTTGGGATCCCGATCGTGACGATCGTCGACACGCCGGGAGCGTACCCGGGCATCGGCGCCGAGGAACGCGGACAGTCGGTCGCGATCGCAGAGTCCATCATGCTCATGTCGCGCCTGCAGGTGCCGACCGTCACGGTGGTCACTGGCGAGGGGGGCAGTGGCGGCGCGCTGGCGCTCGCCACGGGCGATCGGGTGCTGATGATGGAGAACGCGTACTACTCGGTGATCAGCCCCGAGGGCTGCTCGACGATCCTCTTCAAGGACGCCACGGCGGCGGCGCGTGCCGCGAAGGCGCTGCGCATCACGAGCCCCGACCTGCTCCGTCTGGGAGTGATGGACGCCGTCGTTCCCGAGCCGGAGGGAGGCGCCCAGGCCGACCCGGCGGCGGCAGGGGCCAACCTGAGGGCTGCGCTGATTGCGAGCCTCGGGGAGCTCTTGGCCCTCGACGTGGACGAGCTGCTGGCGCAACGCTACGAACGGTTTCGCAAGTTCGGTGCACCGGGGCGCCAACCGGTGCTGTCCCCGATCACAGGAGAGACATGAGCCAGAGCGAGGAACAGCGGGCAGGGCTCGACCGGGAGATGGTCGAGGCCGTGTGGGCCGAGGCGCGCGATTTGGTCCGGCGGCTCGAGGGCAGCACCGTGCAGCGACTGGCCGTGGCGGCGGGCGATTACAGGATCGAGATCGAGCGCGGTTCGCCGAGTGTCATCTCCCCGGCAAACGCATCGGGCGGCGCCTCGCTTGGGGCGTCCGGCGAGCAGCCGGTCGCGGGCGGACCCGGACCGGGACTCGGCGTCGGCCCGGGCGCACGCATGGCCTCGGGCGTGTTCACGCTCGATGAGGAAGCCGATAACCGCATACCCGTGCTGGCGCCGCTCGTGGGCACCTACTACGGCGCGCCTAAACCGGGGGCCAAGCCATTCGTGCAGCCCGGCGATGCCGTCGAGGCCGGGCAGACGGTGTGCATCGTCGAGGCGATGAAGATGATGAACGAGGTCGTCGCCGGCGAGTCGGGCAAGGTCGGCGAGGTCGCCGTCGAGGACGGCGATTGGGTCGAGTTCGAGCAGGTGCTCATGTATCTCGAGCCGGTCGAGGCCTAGGAGCGCCGTTGTTCGAGAAGGTCCTCATCGCCAACCGCGGCGAGATCGCGCTCAGGGTGGCCCGTGCATGCCGCGAGCTCGGCATCAAGTCGGTGGCCCTTTACTCGACCGCCGACGCGGAGTCGGCGGTGGTGCGCTTCGCCGACGAGGCCGTCCACGTGGGACCGCCCCATCCGGGCAAGAGCTATCTACACATACCCAACGTGATTGGCGCGGCGCTGAAGACAGGGGCAGACGCGGTCCATCCCGGCTACGGCTTCCTCTCTGAGGACCCCTTCTTCGCCGAGATCTGCGAGAACAACGGGCTGACCTTCATCGGCCCCCGCCCCGAGGTGATGGAAAAGGTCGGCGACAAGGCGGTTGCGCGCGATCTCATGAGCAAAGCCGGGCTGCCGCTCCTACCGGGGACGATCGAGCCCGTCCAGACGGTCGACGAAGCGCAGGAGATCGCCGCCTCCATCGGCTACCCGCTGATCATCAAGGCCGTCGCGGGCGGCGGCGGCCGCGGCATGAACGTCGTATACCGCGAGGAGGACCTCGCCCGCCTGTACCAGACCACGCGCACCACCGCCCAGGCGGTGTTCAAGGACAGCGCCGTCTACATCGAGCGCTACCTGGAGGCGCCCCGTCACACCGAGGTGCAGCTCGTCTGCGACGACCATGGAAACGGTGTCTACTTCTTCGAGCGCGACTGCTCGGTGCAGCGGCGCCACCAGAAGCTGATCGAGGAGGCGCCGTCGATCCACCTCAGCGACGAGCAGCGCCGCGACATCGGCGAGCGCGCCGTCAACGGGGCGCTGTCGGTCGGATATACCGGGGCCGGGACGATGGAGTTCCTGCTCGACGGCGAGGGCAACCTGAGCTTCATGGAGATGAACGCGCGGATCCAGGTGGAGCATCCCGTCAGCGAGATGATCACCAGCATCGATCTGATCCAGGAGCAGATCCGTGTGGCGGCGGGAGAGCGACTGTCGGTGTCGCAGGACGAGGTGGTGCTGCGCGGCCACGCGATGGAGTGCCGCGTCAACGCCGAGGACCCGGACCGCGACTTCGCGCCAGCGGCCGGTCGCCTGGACGTGTACGTGCCGCCCGGGGGCCCGTGGACGCGCGTGGACTCGCACTGCTATCCCGGGTGGGCGATCGCACCGTTCTACGACTCGCTGATCGCAAAGCTGATCGTGTGGGCACCGACCCGCACCGAGGCGATCGAGCGCATGGACCGGGCGCTGAGCGAGTTTCAGATCGAGGGCCGCGGGGTCAAGACGACGATTCCCTTCCATCGGCGGGTGCTAGCCGATGAGCGCTTCCGCAGCGGTGACGTGTCGACGGACTTCGTCGAGCACTTCCTGGCCGGCGAGGCCGAAGTCGCCGCCTGAGGCGCGTCGGCGGGACGTTCACGCCTGGCGCGCTCAGCCGGGTGGGGGAGGTGCGCCGATCTCGGCTGCGCTCGGGATGCGGTGCAGACCCGACAGCCCAGGAGCGTTGCGTAGCTCGTCGGGGATCTCGATCACGCCCGCCGAGAACTTGCGCGCCAGGGGAGGGGGACCGGTGCCCGCAGGCTGCTCGGCGAACACGGTGACCGCCAGTGGCTGGTAGTCCGGCGTGACCGACCAGTCCGTGGAGCGGAACTCTCCGGCGTTCTCGATCCAGCTGAGCGACAGCAGCGGCAGTACGACGACCTTGGTCCAGATCGCAATCCACCACACGACCCAGTACTCGACGACCGCCTCGATGTTCGTCAGGCCCACTTTCAGGAAATGGGCGGCTATGTAGACCAGCGCGAATTCGCCGACCGTAAGCGTGAACGTCAGCCAAGGCGGCTGCCACCTGATGATGAAGGGATAAAACGCCGTATCGAGCGCCACGCCGATGACGAAGTACAGCCCGATCAGCACGATCCAGCCCTCGTTGCCGGTGACGAGCGATACCACGGCGGCGATGATCGCGGGGATGATCAGGATCGACCATCTGGTCTGCACACGGCCGAGGACGGTCGGACACATAGCGGCGGGCTCCCGCTAAGCCAGCTGCCGGGTCGTTGATACCGAGCGAAGCGCATGCGCGACGTCGCGCCCCATCGAGAACTGCAGCGCGAGTCGTGAAGGAAACGGCCGCTTGCGCAACTTCTCGGCCCGCGCGCAGTCGGCGACGAACCGCCGGCCGATGTACTTCAGCCCGGCAATAGTGTCGCCGTGCGGGATCACGTTGTTGGCGATGAGCCCCATGCAGCAAAGCCTCGAGTCGGGCCTGTCGAGCGCCGGCACGCCGCAGTTCGTCTGTAGCTTGAGTCGTCCTTCAACAACAGGCACGTGGTAGTGCTCGATCAGCCGGCGCAGCAGCGGGATCGTCAACACGGACTTGTTGAACCCTGTGCCGGCCGTGATGCCGGTCACGTCCAGCCACCCGGGATCCTCGCCGTGGCGGCTCGAGACATGGACCCTCAGCCCCGCGCGACCGGACTCGATCTCATCGATGTCCCCGACCAGTGCGTCGAAGCGGCCCTCCTCCCGGCCACCCTCGATCGTCGCGAGCCATTCTCTTCGGTTCGGTCGCGTCCCTCGCAGAACCTCGCCGAGGAACTGGACCCGCTGCTCAAACGGCATCGACACGTACGCATCGATCCCGATTGACTCGAACAGGCAGCGGGGCACGTTCAGGTCCTGCGTCTCCGGCTCCGGGTTGCGGGTCAGCGCAAGTACCGAGCCGCCGATGTCGAGTATGTTCGCCCACTCATTCACCGAGGCGATGCCTGCGCCGATGACGATGTAGCGGCCGCCCGGTGCATATTGCTTGGGTTCGTATGCCTGGACGATTCGGTCGGCCAGCTCGGGATCCTGGCGCGCCTTCGCCAGCACCGGCGGGAAGGACAACGGGCCATGGCCCGGCGCGAGCATCACGTGCTTGGCCCGTCCGATGAAGTTGGCCTGCTCGTCATACAGGACGAAATGTGGCATCGGGTGCATCTCGCGCTGCACCCAGCCCACCCGCAGCGGCACCCGCACGTCCTCCCAGTTGGTGCGCTCCTTGACGATCGCGGCCTCCGTGAGGATCTCAGCGACGCCCGGGTTGTACTTGCGCCGGATCGAGCGCCACAGAGCTGCCGGTGAGCGCCGCGCCCAGGCGTCGAGCTGGGCGAAGGTCGGCCAGTCGGGGGCTAGGAAATGTGACTCCGACTCGGACCGGAGCACCGTCTGGCCAAGGTTGTAGGCGAACTGCTGGTATGTCCCGACCGGGTTCTCGCTCGGCCCGAATATTGCGACCTCGTCGTTTGTAAAGCCGAGATAGCGCGCCGTGCAGTGCACGATGAGCGACCCAAAGCCGTCACCCACTACTGCGATCACCGAATCACGCGGTGCTGAGGCCCCCACAGTCGGGCAGCGTACAGGCGTGCGGGCGCCGGTGCAAGGCAATCTGTGGCACGCGGCTCTCTGAGAGTCTGGAGGAGCACAGATCGCAGGGCGCGATATGCTCGCGCAATGGGGGAAGACGGACTGACCATCGAAATCGTGGAAGGTCCGGGCGCCGGCCGACATCTCGTCCTCGAGCGCCCGATCACCGTCGGTCGCGCGCCGGACGCCGATCTCGTGCTGGAAGACGGGGAGGTCTCGCGCCACCACGCGAGGGTCAGCCCGGCATCCGACGGTCGCGCGGTCGTCGAGGACCTTGGCTCGGCCAACGGAACGTTCGTAAATCACAATCAGGTGCATGGTCCCGCCCAGCTCGACGCCGGCGACGAGCTTCTCGTCGGCGTGACGCTGATTCAGCTCCGCAGCCGCCAGCAGGTGGCGAACCAGCCTTCCGCCGTTCGTCCGGTGCCGCCGCCGCTTGCGACCACGCCGCGTGTTCCTGATTATGTGAACCCAGACGTCGTTCGTGCCGAAGCTGGGCCCGGACCCTCCGAGCCGGGGTCCTCAGTACTGGAGAAGTACCTTGACGTTCACGTCCGCCGTCGGGCGCAACTCGCGCCACTGGCGTTGTTCGTGCTCGTTGCCCTGGCGTTGATCGTGTACTTCGCCGTCCGCTAGGAATCCTGCCGACGTCCTGTCGGTCGCAGCCGATCGCGGTTGGTCAGCACAGTTGTCTCAGCGCGCGGCGAAGTAGACCACGAGCGCGATCGCGACGAGCACCACGGTGCCAAACGAAAGCACGACCGGCACCCACGAGCGCGACGCCAGCCCACGCCTGCGTCGCCGTGAAGGTGGGCTGAACGCCCCGACGCCGAGCGACGGTGGCGCTGTGCCGCTCGTCGGACGGGGGCCGGCGGAACCGCGGCCGGGCTCAGCAATGGGTAGGTGCGGCTCAGCCACGGGCGCACTCCGAGCGGGCTGAACTGGCCGTGCTCGCGTGAGGTCCGCCGGAACGTTCCTGGCCCTGGTGGATTGCAGATCGTCGGGCACGATGCCGCCGGCGCGGGTGACTTGCGGATCGGCGCTCTCTGGTTCCTGCTGGTCACCGGCTCCCGTGGCTTGCGACCCGGCGACCCGGGTCGATTGCATGTGAGCGATGTCGCGTAGCCGGGTTCGGTCGACCGGCAGAACCCCCTCCACGGCGAGCACCGTGCTGCCGAGCCTGATCTTTGCGCCGCCGCCTACCCGCGTGGGGCTCTCGATCCGCTCGCCGTCGACGAAGGTCCCGTTCGACGAGCCAAGGTCCTCCACCTCGAGGGCTCCTTCGAGTCGCCGCACTACGACGTGGCGGCGCGACACTTCGGCATCGTCGATGGCTAGGTCAACGTCCTCGCGGCCAATCACGATCTCGTCTGCCACGGTGATCGTCTCCCCCGCGAGCGGCCCGTTTGTGACGCGCAGACGGCCCATTAGGGCGCAGCGTACAGTCAACA
Source organism: Solirubrobacterales bacterium (assembly GCA_025964115.1). Lineage (GTDB taxonomy): Bacteria > Actinomycetota > Thermoleophilia > Solirubrobacterales > Solirubrobacteraceae > Palsa-744. The sequence continues at coordinate 8,790 of JAOPZM010000075.1, read as the reverse complement.
CCGCCTGACCGCAATAGCGCGAGCGTCATGGGTCTCGGCGCAGCATGCGGTCGGGGACGCGGTTGGCCGGAACATGCTTCCGCCGGCTTCTGTCACAGGCCTGACCCACCCTGCCGCGGGCTCGATAGAGTTCACGCGTGAGTTCATCAGTCGCTCGCTTCGAGGTGGTGGCCGGCAACGCGGTCGGCATGTCGATCCTCGTGGAGGACGAACTGGTGATCGGGCGTCACGCCGAGGGAGCTGGCAGGCTCGCGGAGGACGATGAGATCTCGCGAATGCACGCGCGTGTGACGTTGGACGAAAGCGGGTTCTGCGCAATCGAGGACCTCGGCTCGACGAACGGAACGTTTGTCAACGGCTTGCGCATGTCCGGCCCGCAGACACTCTCCGAGGGCGACATGATCGAGTTGGGAGCGACGACGCTGACCGTGAGCGAGCTCCGAATCGCCAACCTCGATCAGCCGCCAGATGCCCGTCAGTCCACCAGCGTGCCGCGCGCTCCAGAGCCTTCTTCCGGCCCACCATCCGACCCAGGTCAAGCTACTCCGGCCGTCGAGCGCACGCGCGACACACCCGATGAGGATGCTGCGTCTCACGAGCCGACGGCAGACACGGAGGCCACCTTGCCGGCACCAACTCTCTCTCTGAGGCTTGAGGTCGACTTCGCGGCACGGGAGGCGCGGCTCGTTCTCAATGACTCATCGGAGCCGGTGCGGCTTGTGCTCGAGGGTGACGTGTGGCGCGCGGCCGGCTCAGCGCCGACTGATGAACACCGGCCCCAGTGATGCGGTACGGTCGTTTCCAAACAGCAGCCCAGATGCAGGAGGTGAGCAAGTGGCCGCACGAGTCATGGTGTTCGCGAAGATCAATCCGGGCGATGAGGAGGCTTTCGAGGCCGCCTACGCCGAGGTGACGGCCAAGGTAAAGGGCACGAAAGGACATATCGCGGATGAGCTTCTGCGCCGCGCTGAGCCGCCGGACGACAACGAGCCGTGGTCCTACATACTGCTCAGCGAGTGGGAGAGCAAGGAGGCTTTCCTTGCCTGGGAGGATGCGCCGATCCACATGCAGACCACCACTCCCATGCGACCCTATTGGGCGGGCAAGGTCGAGCGGGTCATTTGGGATGTGGCGCACACGATCAAGTCACCAGCAGCCGCACCCTGACGCAGGCGTAAGCAATGGATCTTGAGCTGAGTGGGAAGCACGCCCTCGTCACGGGGGGGTCGCGTGGCATCGGTCGCGCGATCGTGCTCGGCCTCGCCCGACAGGGCGTTCGGGTGGCAGGCTGCTACCACACTGACAGCGACGCCGTTCAAGGCCTCAGGGCCGAGTTGGACGAGATTGGTAACGGCAGCTTCATGATCCAGGCCGACGTGGCCAACGAAACGTCTGTGAAGGCCCTCCTCGACGAGGTGCGAGCGCGACTCCGGAGAGTTGACATCCTCGTCAACAACGCCGGCGTCGTGAGTCATGCGATGCTCGACATGGAGCTTGAGGAGTGGCAGCGCGTGCTCGATACGAACCTGACGGGCATGTTCCTGATCACTCGCGCGGCCGTGCCGCACATGCCGGACGGTGGCTCGATCATCAACATCACCTCGGCTGCCGCGATGGTCGGGATGGTTGCGCGGACGCATTACACCGCATCCAAGGCCGGCGTCATGGGCTTCACGCGCTCGCTATGCAAGGAGCTCGGCCCACGGCAGATCCGGGCCAACGCGATCGCCCCCGGCATCATCGAGACCGACCAGGTCTCCGGGCTGTCCGATGAGCAGCACAAGCGCTACGAGGGTCTGGCGGCACTCGGGCGGCTCGGGGATGCCGTCGACGTGGCCGATGTGGCGCTCTTCCTCGCAAGTGACCTGTCGCGTTTCGTCTCGGGCGTGGTGTTGAACGTCGACGGTGGCATCTGACGTGGCGATCCGGGCGACGCTTACCATCACGGTCAAGGACGGAGCCGAGACGGCGTTCGAAGGAGCCTGGCGACAGATCGCGCTACGAATTGGCGAGCAGCCCGACAGCCTGCGTCAGACCCTTGCGCGAGATCCGGAGAGTCCCCGGACGTTCATTATCACGAGCGACTGGTCAAGCCGCGAGGCGTTCGGCCACTTCGAGCGGAGCCCCGAGCAGGACGACCTGACCGCGCCGCTGCGCGAGCTGCGTGAATCGGCCCGGATGACTGTTCACAACATCGTGGAGCACATCGACCGCGGCACCGGCTGACGAGGGACCCGGCAGAGCGCTCATCCGCGCGCCGCCGCGAAGCCTGACAGCTTCGACGGGGAGTCGGCGGCGAACACTTCGAGGCTGGGATCGATCTGCTGCACCAACCCGCTCAGCACGCGACCAGGACCCAACTCGAGGAAAGCACGGCAGTCCTGTCCCACCAGCGCTGCGACACAGTCTGCCCACAGGACCGGGCTTGCGATCTGCTCGATGAGAGCCTGCCGGACCGCCTCGCCGGTGCTCACCAGTCGACCGGTTGCGTTGCTTGCCATCGGAACCTTTGGATCGCTCCAGGAGATCGACTGCATCGCCTGAGCGAGCTCGGCTTGAACGGGCTCCATCATCCGGCTGTGAAAAGCTGCTCCAACCCGCAGGCGCACGACCCGCTTGGCGCCTGCCGCTGGCGCAAGCTCGACGAATCGCTCGATGCCGGCCTCCTCTCCCGAGACGACTATCTGCTCCGCCGTGTTCAGGTTGGCCGGCGCAACCTCGCCAGCGTCAGCAGCAGCCTCGCATAGTTGCTCCACGGTGACTCGATCGAGGCCGATGACAGCCGCCATCGCCCCGGGACGCCTGACCTGGATCTCGGCCATCAGGCGCCCACGCTCGGCTACGAGACCCATGCCGTCCTCCAGCGCCATTGCCCCCGCGGCCACGGCCGCCGTGTACTCACCAAGGCTGTGTCCGGCGACGAAATCGCACGTGAGCCCCATCTCGACCGCGAACTCGGCGACGGCGAGGGACAGCGCGAATAGCGCCGGCTGCGCAACGTCGGTGCGCGTGAGCTGATCGGCCGGTCCCTCGAGCGACGTCTGGCGAACCGGAAGACCGGAAGCCTCATCGGCGAGATCGAAGTAGCGGTCGAAGGTTCGCGGGTGAGCCTCTCGCAGCTCAGCCCCCATACCGACCCGTTGCGAGCCCTGCCCGGGGAACACAAACGCGATCTTGCTCATCGCCCGTGCCTAACTTCTGATCCAGCCCATTTAGGCCGCCCGGCTTGCGATGCGATCGGTCCAGCTTTGGCCATCCCAGAAGCGCAATGCATCGCGGCCCGCCGGATCGGGATACCAGCCCGCAGGTACGCCCATCGGCGGCGGCAGCGCCGAGACATCGGCATCGGGCAGGCTCCCTCCCGAGGCGTAGCGCCGCTCCGTCAGCGTCAGGTAGACGCTGTCGAGGCTCGGGCTCACGATCTCGACTGAGCGGAGTCGGGCGGCGTGCGCACCGAGGCGAGCAACGACCGCAGCTGCTGTGGCAGCTGGATCATCGGTGGCGATCCGGATGGTGCTGCCCTCCCGGGTGATCTCCCCGCGGACGCCCAGGTCTGTGGCCGGCGCCTCGCCCGCGAAGGTGAGTTCAACTGCCGGTGAGGAATGCCGGGCGATCAGCTCGGCGATCGAGCCACTGGCGACGATGCGCCCCGCGTCGAGGATCGCGACCGCGGCGCCCAGCGCTTCGATCTCAGGCAGATAATGCGTCGAATAGCACACTGCTCGTCCCTCGTCTGCCAGACGTCTGACGGTGTCCAGGATCTCTTGGCGGGTGCGGATGTCAGCACCGACCGTCGGCTCGTCGAGGATCAGCATGGCCGGATGGTGCAGCATCGCCATCCCTGCGTGTAGACGGCGCTTCTGCCCGCCCGACAGTATCGCCGCCTTGCGTTCGAACAGCGGTGTGAGGCTGAGCGCCTCCCCGATCTCATCGACTCGACTTCGCAGCAGGCGGCCTCGCAGCCCGGAGATTTCCCCGAAGAACTGGAGATTGCGCCGCACCGTCTGGGTCGGATAGATGCCGAGGTCCTGGGGCGCGATGCCGAGCTGGCGGCGGGCAAGCCGCGGACGCTGCCGAACGTCGATTTCGTTGATCGTGACCCTGCCGCTCGTGGCTGGCAGCAGCCCCGCCACGATTGACGCGAACGTTGTCTTCCCGGCCCCGTTTGGCCCCAGCAACCCGACGATCTCTCCCGCACGTATCTCGAGGTCAACGCCAGTTAGCACCGGGCGATCGCCGTACTGCTTCGTGACGCCCTCCGCGCGAAGGACGGTCTTTTCAGATGAGGGTTGGGCCGAGACGCGTTTCTGGCCGCTGCCAACGATGCTCGCCTCACGTGCAGCGCTCCGCGCCACACCGCTGAGTTCGAGCAGAGTCTGGCCGACCTCGATCTGATCGCCGTCGGCGAGCGCCTGCGGTGAGGGAATCCTCCAGCCATTGAGGTAGGTCCCGTTCGTCGAGCCGAGATCTTCGAGCAGCAGCGCGCCGTCCGCGGTGCGGGTGATTCGTGCATGGCGCCGCGAGAGCTCAGGGTCGCCGGTCAGCGCACCCGAGCCCGCGGCCTCGCGGCCGAATTCGATGCCGCCCTCCACGGCGATCGTCGCCCCGTGGGCCGGACCACGTAGCACGCTCAGGCTCTCGGGCCCCGTCCTCCCAGACGGCTCGTCCTGCGGCGGACGCGCCGCTGGACGGTCGGGTCGTCCGGTCTCCTCGCCGCCGGCTGCCGGGAGGCTGTCGCGGAGCACCGTCCGATCGGCACCCTGTGTTGCCGGCGCGTCGAGCTGCAGCGTCGTGTTGCCGAGGTTGATGCGATCCCCTGCGTGCAGGATCTGTGCCGACTCCACGAGCTCGCCATTGACGAACGTCCCGTTCGTCGAGCCGAGGTCTTCGAGCACCGCGAACCCATCGGCGTCGCACGAGAAGCGAGCGTGCTCGCGCGACAGCTCGGGGTCCTCTCCCAGGCGCCCGTCACTCGAGGCCGCTCTTCCCACCCGCACTTCATGCTCGAGCGAGATCACATTGCCGGCGGCGGGCCCGTCGAGTACGCGCAGGAGCCACTCGCTCATCCGGCGGTCACTTTCGCCTGGGACACGCGGAACGTCATCATCGCCAGAAATGCGAATGCAAGCGCGAATAGCGCCAACACGCCGGCGGGCCCCCAAACCGCGGAGAGGCCCTGCCCTTCGAGGATCACGCTGCGGGCCGCCTTGTTTGCCCAGTAAGACGGCACGGCGGGCGAGATAGCGCGGCCCCACGCCGGCAGCAGCGCGACGGGCACGAGCGCGCCGCCGAGTGCGGCGAACACCATCACGAGCAGGTTTCCGAGCGCGTCGAGCTGGACACTCAACCGGACGAGCCCCACAAGTGCGATGGTAAACGCCACGACGCACGCAGCAAGCGCGACTCCGACGATGAGCAGCGATGCCACGGGGCCCGCCGAATCCAGGTCGAACAGCACGGCTCCGATCGCGAACAGCAATGTCACCTGGAGCAGGACTATGCAAAACGCCGGGAAGATCTTGCCGATCACGATGTCGGCGGGGCTCGCGAAGCTCGTCTGCAGGCGCTGCCAGGTACCCCAACCGTGCTCGGCGAAGAAGTTCCGCCCGATGAACACGACCCAAAAAAACACGAAGAACGTGATGAAGCCCGGGATAACCTGCTCCGCTCCGTTCGCATTGGTGAACCCCTGGCCGACGAGCACACGCTGGAACGTCGGCCTCATCACAGCCATCGTCAGCAGAGGCGTGAAAAAGAACAGGACCAGCGGCCCGGGGTTGCCAAGCAGCAATCTGGCATTTTGGCGAGCGATCGGAGCGACGGGGCCAGCTGCCATGAGGCTCAGAGCCTAGACGCGCGGGAATGCTCCAGGCGTGCCACGCGACAGCTGTTGGACAAGTGAGCCAAGCCATCCCCCCATCCGGCGCCGTAACCGAGAACCACGACCGACGGGCGCGAAGCTTACATGGGCTCTCAGAGCAGCGCAAGCTCGCGCGCCGCATCGGCGACCCGGGCGATATCGTCCACTTCGTGCCGACGCTGCACAGTTCCACCCGCTCGCTATCGGCCGTCGCTCCGTTCGACCTCGCCCGCTCGGTCACGTTTCTCTCGGCGTTCAAGCCTGTGGAGGGTGACCAGGAGCTCGGGGACCGGTACCTACGCAAGGCGCTCGCGCACGATGGCCGGGCAATCGTGTGGCAGCTTCGAGAGCGAGGCCATGCCGACGCCCCCGACTTGGAGCTGACCGCGTGGTCAGAGCACCCGATCACGCCGCATGTTCTAGACACGGTGGCAGACCACGTCAGCTCGTTCCTGAGCCTCGGCGACGACCTGAGGGATTTCTACGGGATCGCAGGGACCGATCCGCCGTTCGCGGACATCGTCGAGCAGCTTCGTGGCCTTCATCATGTGAAGCTGCCAAGTGCCTTTGAGGCGGCGGCCTGGTCGGTTTTGGCGTCGCATTGCCCCGTGCCGGTGGCGCGAGCGATGAAGCGGCGCATCATCGAGCGCTTTGGCCCCTCGCTCGAGCTCGACGGCACCTTGCATCGCGCCTTTCCCATGCAGTCGCTGCTCGCCGTTGGTGATTCCAAGGAGCTCGACGTCGTGGTCGGAAACGTGCGTCGGGCGGCTTGGCTCGCTGACGTGGTCGAGGCGTTCGGGACCGTCGATGAGGATTTTCTCCGGACTGCGCCCTGGGAGGAGGCGGAGGCGTGGCTGCGGCGGATCCAGGGCATCGGAGAGTGGTCGGCGGCCTTCGTGCTGCTGCGCGGGCTCGGGCGGCTCGAGCACATGCCGATGGACATGAAGCCGATGCTCACCGCACTCCGCGCGATCTACGGCGAGAGCGAGAACATGGAGACGATCGCCCAGCGGTATGGCGCCCACCTCGGGTATTGGGCGTTCTATCTGCGGGTCGCCGAGGGCGAACGCTCCCGTGCCGCTGCCGCTTGAGAGGCGGTGACCGACGTGATCGTTCCTACCGGACGGAGGCCTGCGAACGCGTGGCCAACGCTACTCGTCCACCCGGGCGATGCGACCCCCCAGCAGCTCCGTAAACCAGATGTGACCGTCGGGGCCGACGGTCATGTACTGCGTCGCGCTCTTACCCGTGATCCCGCACGTCAGCCGGCTCAGCCGCCCCGATCCAGGGTCATATCTCAGAAGCTGGTTCACGACCGAGGTGCTCAGCCACACGTGCCGATGGTCGGGGTCGGCCTCGACGTCGATCAGCTTCGGCCCGGGAGCCAAGTCGGGTGTCCGCGGCGGGGGAAGAGCGGCGAACACTTCCTGCCTGTTACCGGTCGCGGGGTCATAGATGCCCAGGCTGGCGGCGTACTGCAGAGCGACGAACAGCTTGCCGCCGGGGCCGAACGTCGCCCGTTGCGGGCCGCTGATCGCGGAGAATCGCACCGTCTTGTCAAAGACTCCCGTGCGCACGTCGTAACGCGCCAGCTCGTCGTCATTGGTGAGGGCGACCCACAGGTGCACCTTGTCCGGATCGGCCACCAAGCCGTTGGGGCGCCCCACCGGTTGCAGACCGGCAAGCGCAAGCATCTGAAATCGTCCCGTTACGGGATTCAGCTTCCCAAGGAAGCCGCCCTCCTGGAAGGTTATGTAGAGATTGCCGTCCGGACCCGCCACGATGTCCTGCGGAACGCTGCCCGGCGGGATCATCTTGCTCACCACGATCGACGCCTGCCCGGTGCTAGGCAGAAGCTTTCCGATCGAGCCCTGGATCCCGGTGAACCAGAGGTTCCGGTCGGGTCCGACGGTGATCTGGTTTGGCGAGGTTTCCTTCGGGACGGGGAACTCTTCTGCCCTGCCTGTCCTGGGGTCGAACACACCGATTCGGTCCTCTTTCGTCTCGGTGAACCACAGCCGATTGTCCGGCCCCGCAGTGATCCCGTTCGGATGCCCGGTGATGCCGGATGAGAACTCCTTCGCGCAAACGCCCGGCGGCGCCAAGCTGTGGCTTGGGGACTCAACGGACAGACTGACGCCCACGAGCACGGCCAACGGCCCGAGGCCGAGCAGCACGCGGGGCCTCTTCACGAGTTGTTCACCCGGAAGATCCTTGCGGAGGTGGGGCTCGAGTACCAGATCTTGCGATCAGGGCCTACGGTAATCCCGAGCGTGCTCCCCCCCGGCGGGATCCCGCAAGCCGGCTCGCTCAGCTTGCTCGTATTCGTGTCGAACCTGAACACCCTGTTCGCCGAGAAGGTCGTGAACCACACCGAGTGGCCGTCTGGGCCGTTGGCAAGGTCGATGATCTTCGGCCCGGGCTGGGCGACAGCCGAGACCTGCGGCGCGAGGGGCGTGTCAAACTCGCGGAAGGCCCCGGTTCGGAGGTCGTAGGAGCCAAGCTTGCTCGAGTACTGGAGCGCAATCCAGAGCGTATGCCCGTCGGCGCCGAGCATCAGCGCCTGCGGACCCGATTCACGCGGGAGTTGAAAGACCTGGTCGAATCGCTGCGTCGCGAGGTTGAAACGCAGCAGCTGGGCCGCATTCAGCCGTGTGACCCACAGATAGCGACCGTTCGGGTCGACCACGAGACCGTGGAGGGTGTCGGACCCGATAGCTGGCGAGCTCTCGGTGACCCGCCCGGTGCGTGGGTCGAAGCGGTCGAAGACGGGCTTTGCCTGCGAGGTCCAATACACATCACCGTCCGGTGCGACGACAATCTCGGCGGGGATGCTGCCCGCCGTGATTCCCTTCGTCACGATCTGCCCCTGACGCGTCTGAGCATCGAACACAACCAGCTTGTCGAAGATCCCGGCAAAGTAGAACCGG
>JAOPZM010000068.1 GCA_025964115.1 Solirubrobacterales bacterium | reverse complement strand
GCCGTCACGGAGCTCGCAAGCACGACCACGGCGAGGGCGGTCGCCGCCGTCGCCAGGCGGGGTATGGACGTTGTTCGCACGGTCATCCCCTCCTCCCCGTGCTTTTGCCGTGTCTTGCGCGGAGGCTTCTCCTCGCGGCGTACCTCCTACGCGCCTGCCGTTCGCACGCCACCCGCTTGCGCTTCTCTCTGAGGTATCGCTTGCGGCAGTCCCTTATCGCGCGAGCGAGCTTCTCCACGCGCGTCAACCGGCCCGGCCGCCCGGAGATGCTCGGCTGTGAGGCGCTGTCTTCGCCCGTGACGCTCGAGGTAGCCGCTGGCCCCGGCGGGGTCCAGGCGGGGGAGCCTCCCGGCCTGCATGCTTCCCCGGTCGTACACGGTGGCAATCCCGCAGCAGCCGGCAGCGCGAGACATGGGGAGACCGACGTGCATTCGTGTGCGTCGTAGACGTCGCGCTGTTCGTCGACGTCCTGGGAGGTCAGCCGGGCGGTTGTGAGGAAGAAGACGTCGCCGCCCCCTTCATCTGGTTCCGTTTCACGTCCGCCGGCGGCGCTCGCGTCCAGGAACACCGATTCGCCGGCTGCGGCGCCAGAGGAGATCAGGTCGAGACAGCCGCCCCTGTCGGCGTGGAACGTTTCGCTCCCGGACGTGCACGAGCCGACCCCTGGCGGCTCGTACTCGTACACGTCTTGCTGGTGGTTCGAGGCCTGCGGCACCAGCGCGTCGGGACTGTCGAAGAAGAGCCGGCCGCTGTTCGACAGATACCGCGGCTGGTAGGTCGCGTAGCTGGAATTGACGGGGACCCACGTCGGGACACTGGCCGCCACCGAGCGAAAGACCCATAGACGGTGAGGGTCCCAAAGCTGCTCCGTCTTGGGCCCCGATTCTTCTGTCTGATAGACACCGGCGGGACGCGCGCCCGTGGGATCGCACGAGGCACAGATCAGGCGGTCGGTGCCGGCATGGTAGAGAAAGACCTCCTGGTCGGGCTTGCCGCTAGAGGCATCGGTGTTGTCGTAGCCCGTCAGGCTCCGCTGCGACATGAAGGCGAGATAGCGACCGTCGGGCGACGTGCGCGCAGTCATCCCTAACAGATCGGGTGAGTACACCAAATCCCAATCCGGATTGTCGTCACCTGCCAGCACCGCGATCAGGTGCGTTCTACCGAGGTGATAGACGTACAGATTGCACTGACCTTCACCTCGGTGACTGCCGAATCCGGTGAGTTTGCAGTTGCCGGTTGCGGCTCCGTGTTCGCGCCCATCGCCCAGCACCCCGTCGGCGACGAAGTAGACGTAGGATCCGTCTTCGCTCGCGCCGACGACCGTCCCCTGCACCGCGGCGCTTTCACCCGGGTTCGTGTCGACGGTGAGGTCTTTGAGCTGGCACGCGGGTTTGCCGGCAACCTCCGCAACTTGGCATTCGTAGAGGTCCGGCTCGGCTGATCCGGCGCCGGCGCCTTCGGTGAGCTGTTGCGTGTCGGTGAAGAAGACCTTCGAGCCGTCGTTGCTGGCGGTCTGGAATTCCGGTTTCACTTCGCCTGCTCCGGACGCGCCGCCCTGCACCGTGTCCACCTGGACGGTCTGGCCTTGGAGCGTGTCGCGCATGTAGAGGTGTCCGGCGCTCCCTTTCTGCGTCCAGAAGATCCTTGACCCGTCGTCGGAGATCGCGTGCCTGACCTGGTTGTCACCGTTTCCGGCCGTCCGATATCCAAGCCCGGCCGGCGTTGGTGCCCCTTCGGGCAGGACGCTCACGAGCTGCAGGCGCCCGGCGCCCCACTCGTAGAGACCTTCTTCGACCGGCGTCGCGCTCAGCGGTACTTTGCTGCTGAGCACGGCGTGACTCACGTCCGGCGTGGCGTCGACGAACTTCACCGACCCTTCGAATGCTTCGGGATTGCCTCCGAACTTCGTGCCGGCCGGGACGTTGGCGGCCGTAACGAGCGGGAGGAAGGCTCCGCTCGCCTCGTCGCGAAGGTATGGGGTTCGTTCGGTGGCTTCGGGAGAGAGCGGCGTGACCGGCGCGGGCCCGAACGGTTCCACGACTGCGGTCGAGAGATCGCTGGAGAAGAGGCGGTACTCCGAGCCGACCCCGATCATGGGTGTGGTCGGTCCCTGGTGCGGTGTTGTGATGTCCTGCGAGGCCCAGCCGCCGGTCTCGCGGGTGGAGAGAACCTGCGAGAGGTTTGCCTCGCCCTGCGGCGCGGAGAGAAGCGACTGGTCGCTCACGTAGGTGATCGCGCTGCCCGAGGAGGAGGCCTGAGTGATGGCGCCATTGGTAACCGAGAGCGACCCGAGCGGTTCGATGACCCCAGCATGCTTTTCGGGTGGGGAGACCATTTCCCAGGCGCGGCCGTCGGGCAGCGCGGACGTGGCGCCGGCGGGCTGGGTCGTGATCGTGCGGTCCAAGCCTACCGTCGAGCCGAGCGTGCTCGTGGCCACGACGTGGTAGTGATAGGTGGTGCCCGGTTGCAGGACCGCGCGCGCGGCGAGCGCCCTGCCCACAAGCGCCGGCGCGAGGCTGCCTTCGGGGGACGGCACGCTCGCGCCATAGGCGATCGTGGTGCCGTACTCGAAGCGGTAGCTCGTCGCGGCTCCTCCGGGGTTGATGAGCCCCTGGAACGTCGCCCCGGACGACGTGACTTCGACCGCGGACTCGTCTTCGACGACGGGTGCGCTCAGCGTCGTGAACGTCTGATCGCTGCCGTGGCCGGCGCCGTTGGAGTTCGCCGCGACGAGGCGGTAGTGGTAGACGGTCCGTGGCTGAAGCCCTGTCAGTTCTGCGCTCACCGCAACGGGCTTGCTGCCTGCGCCGGGGCTCGAGGCGCACGGCGCTGTGTGGCCATAGGAGGTGGTGGTGCCGTATTCGAACTCGCACGAGGTGGTCGGTTCGCCTTCGGGGTTGACCGTGCCGCTGAGCGTCGCGACGGTTTCACGGCCGCTGCCGGGCCCGGTTGTCACGTCGGGCAGGGTTACTTCGGTAAAGACCGCGACCTTGTCGTTGCCGCGCTCGGTGGCGTACACGGTGCCCGTCGCCGCGTCGACGGCGATGCCATGCGATTCGCTGAAGCCTTGCGCCGTAAAGGTCTGCTGCGGTTCGAAGAAGGGCTGCTGCGTGCTTTCTTCGCCTTCCGCGAACGGCGCGTAGTCTTCGATCGCCGGTTTTTCTTCGACGACGCTGTCGAGGATGATGTGGCCGGTCGTGGGGTCAACCGCAACCGCACCCACCGTTTCGCTGCTGCCGCTGAACTGTTCCCTCCATTCGGCGAGCGTGGCACCAGTGGCCGAGCTCAGCTTCCCCGCCTTTTCGTCTCCGAAGACCGGGTAGACGCGGCCGCCGCTCGCGTCGACCGCGAAGCCCGGCGCCGCGCGGCGTTCGGTGTTGAACTGGCCCAGAGAGCTCCCCGTATCACCGAACTCTGCGACTCGCCCTTCTTCACCTTCGGCCCCGCTCAGGTACGCCCAGAGGTGCCCGGCGCGATCGACCGCCACGCCCTGGATTTCTTCAAACACGCCGGTTTCGCTGCCACTGAGCTGCGATTCGTAGGTGCCGGTCGGCCCGAACTTGTCTATCACCTTATGGCCGGCATCGACGACGTACACGTCCCCGGCGGATGGGTCGAGGGGTTCTTCGGAGTTGTCGACCGCGACCCAGCTCGGAGCTGAGAGCGCTCCGGCCGGCGAGGCGGCGCCGTTGAATTCCCCGAGCACGGTCGTCCCGCTCGCGTTGAACTCCTCGATGCGGTTGTTGCCCCTGTCGGCCACGTACACGGCACCGGTCGAGTCGTTGACGGCCACGCCAATGGGTTCGTTGAGCTGGCCGCTACCGGAGCCTGGAGCGCCGAAGGAGCCATTGGAGAGGTGCTCCCGCAGAGCAGCCGCCGGCGCCGCGTGCGCCAGCATCGCGATGGTCGCCCCTATGGCGCAGGCCCACAGCCGCTGCCTTGCGACGCTCGTTGGCCCCGGTGTCGCCTCGCCCCTCAGCAAAGTCCCCATCTCGCTCCCGCCCTCCCTCTCTGGTACCTGGCGCAGCTCTCGCCTTACGGGTGGGACGCGAGCTCCATACGGAAGCTCGCGCCCCACCCCGACAGCGGATGAGCTCCTAGGCCACGATCTCCGCTTCTTCTTTGTACGTCACGGTCTGCGTCGTCTGCTCATTGGAGTTGAGTTCGAAGAACCCGAAGAGGTTGCTCTTCAGGACGTCTTCCACGCCGCCTTCCACTCCTTCGAGTTTCTTGATCGCTTGTTCGCCTGCGTTGGTGCCCTTGGCGTACGTCAGTGTCATCGTTTTGGAGAGAGTGTTGACCGGCGTCAACTTGCCGATCACCGATCCCCAGACCTTGTTGCCAGTGGACCCTTCGCAGGCAAATTCTGCGAACAGCCTTTCTTTCGAGAATTCGTGTTTTTCCTTTTCGGCCGCGGTTCGGCTCGACGGCCACAGGTCCTGTCCGACTTCTTGGTTGGCTTTCGGTTCGATGTAGCCGATCTGGCCTTCGAGTTCGTTCGTCTTGATTTCACCGACCGCGGCACCGGCGCTGTTGCATTTTTTGCCCGAAAGCACGCAGCCGGTGAACGTCACGGTGACTTTGACGATCTTTTTGGTGCCGGAACCCGTGCCTTTGCTGGAGTTCGCC
>JAOPZM010000225.1 GCA_025964115.1 Solirubrobacterales bacterium | reverse complement strand
CACGCGCGCCATATCCGCGTGCTGTTCGCCTCACGCCCCCACGCGACGCGTTCGAGGCCCGCGGCAGTGCACCACCACCTGCGCTACATCGCGGCGGCCCTCATCGGCGTGTTCGTGCTGATCGCCGCCGCCGCGTATCTGTACCGGCGCCGCCGGCGCGCCGCGTCGCGGCCCGCCGGCGTAGCGCCAGGGTCATGAGCAGAGCCCCGATGCCCGCCGCGCCGGCCGCGGCTATCGCGATCCCGAGCCAGGGCGTCCCGCTGCCCGGCGAGCTGACGGTGCCGGGCGAGGCACTGGGGCGGTAGCCCGTTGCCCCCGGCCCGGTCGCGTACTCGATGCGCGGGTGGGCTCCCGGCTCGAGCCATGCCGCCACGGCGTGATCGCTGGCGGGGTCCACGGCGATGCTCGGCTCGGCGCTCGCTGCCGCCGCAGCGACCATTTCCGGAGTACGCGCGCCGACGCGGCCGTGACGCTGGATGAACGTGCGTGCCGCCCATAGCTCGCTGCCGGTCGTTTCGGGAACTGCGCCCTGCGACGGCGTGCTGCGCCAGAGGGCAACGGCCTCGCCGGCCGGTCCCGGCGCGAGGTCGGCGAGGACCGACTGCCCGCCCGGGTCGCTGAGGCGTGCGGCCGGGCGCGTGCCGGCGAAGACCGCGGGGACGGCGCGGACGACGTAGTGGCCGTGCTCGGCGGCGGTCCACGCGAGCATCACGTTCTCGGTGGAGAGCCGCACGAGCGCGAGGGAGCCGGGTGCATGCCCCGCACCGCGAGGATCGCCAAATGACGCCACCAGCCTGCTGCCGGTAAAGCGCACCGCAGCGCCCGAGAAGGCGATGTGGACGCTGGTCCTGGCGGCCGGCGCCGGCCGGCCGTCGTCGCTCGACCAGGCGATCATCGCATGGTCGTTGTCGCTCACGAGCGCCTGCAGCTGCGGGTTCGGCGAGCTGTTCCCAACGCGCTGCGTCGGCTCGGTGCGACCGGATGCGCGCAGCATGTGCGCGTAGATCGCGCCGTTCTGCTCCCAGGCGACGAGCACGTCGGAGCGGTAGTCCATCGTCGCGACCAGCGCGCTCACGCCGCCGATCGGAATCGGTATTCCCAACGGCCGGTCGAAGGCGGAGCGGAAGTAGCGCTCGACGCGCACCTCGATGGCGACTCCTGGCTGGACCGTCGCGACGGCCGCATCGCCGAGATAGGCGCGCGCAAGCGAGAACGGCCGGCCTTCCCCGGCGAGCGTCGTCCCGGCGTCGAGCGGCCGCCCGGCCCGGCCCTGCAGCAGCGCCACCGCCGGCGGGGGGGCGGTGCCGCGCAGCCTCGCCGCGACGGCGATCCTGCCTCGGCTGGCGCCCACGGCGGCCAGCTGTCCTCCGGACCATGCCGATAGATGCTGCGTGCTCGTCAGCGTCGCGCGCTCGCCCGGCCCGAGCGCGGCGACGGAAAGATCGATCGGGCGGCCCGCGGAGGCCGCCGCCCCGCAGCTGGGGTCCGCGGCCCAGACGATCGCTCCGGGGCCGGTGGCGATCGACGGGCTTTCGCTGGGAAAGGCGACCCGCGGGCCGACGGCCAGGGCGCAGCCGCCCAGCGACGTCGGGGCGGACCAGCCGCTCTGCATCGTGCCGGCGGCGCTCGCCGGCGGGCCGGCGAGCGATGGGAGCCCGGCGAGGATGACCGCGACGAGGGCTCGCAGGGGGCGAGCGGACACGTGCGCATCTTGCCGCCACCGGGCGACAACCAGTTTGCAGGGCTGGTTAGGAAGCCTTGCAGGTGGTAGTAGTGAGGGATGCCCCGCGCGATCTGGACCGGCGCAATCAGCTTTGGGCTGGTCACAGTGCCGGTGAAGCTCTACAGCGCGGTCGACCGCAAGAACGTGCGCTTTCACCAGCTGTCGGGCAAGACCGGCGTGCGAGTCGCGCAGAAGCGGGTCGATCCGCAGACCGACGAGGAGGTCCCCTACCAGGACATCGTCAAAGGCTACGAGATCGCGCCGGACCGCTACGTGAGGATCGAGCCGGCAGAGCTCGATTCGCTCGAGCCGAAGAAAACGAAGACGATCGAGATCGAGGAGTTCGTCGAGCTCTCGCAGATCGACCCGATCTACTACGACCACCCCTACTACCTCGCCCCGGCCACGGGAGGCGCCAAGCCATACCGGCTGCTGCTCGAGGCGATGGAGCACACCGGCAAGGTCGCGATCGCGCGCGTCGTGATCCGCTCGAAGGAACAGCTCGTCGCGGTCCGCCCGATGGGCGTCGCGCTCGGCATGTCCACGATGCTCTTCCCTGATGAAGTGCTCCCTCCCGACCGGCTCGACGAGGTGACGGAGGCGGCCAAGGTCAAGACGACCAAGCGCGAGCTCGAGATCGCCGAGCAACTGATCGAATCGCTCGCGGGCGACTTCGAGCCCGGCAAGTTCCGCGACACCTACCGCGACGAGGTGCTCGCGCTGATCGAGCGCAAGGCCGAAGGCAAGGACATCGCGGTGCAGCCGCCCGCCGAGGAGGTGCGCGCACCGGCCCCCGACCTCATGAGCGCATTGAAGGCCAGCCTCGACGCGGTGCGGGCGGCCGGCGACGGTGGCGAGAAGCGCAAGAAACCGAAACCGGCTGCCAAGAAAGCGGGCGCGAAAAAACCGCCCGCCAAAGCCGGCGCGTCGCGGACCCCGGCCAAGCGGTAGGTGCCGCCCCGCCGCGCTCCTCGGCAGGACGCCGGCAGCGAGCCGGCCGAGCGGCTGAAGCGCTACCGCGCCAAACGCGACTTCGGCGTCACACCCGAGCCGCCGAGCGGCGAGAGCCCTTCCGGCGGGGAGCGGCGCTTCGTCATCCAGGAGCACAGCGCGACCAGTCTGCATTGGGACCTTCGCCTTGAGCGCGACGGCGTGCTCGTGTCGTTCGCCATCCCGAAGGGGCTTCCGGAGACGCCGAAGGACAATCGGCTGGCGGTCCGCACCGAGGACCATCCGCTCGAGTACCTGGATTTCAAGGGCGAGATCCCCAAGGGCCAGTACGGCGCCGGAACGATGACGATCTGGGATCAGGGGACCTACGAGTGCCTGAAGTGGGAGCCGCGGAAGATCGAGGTGTGGCTGCATGGGGAGCGCCTCGACGCCCGCTATGCGCTCTTCCCGATCGACAAGGAGGACCCGCCGAAGGACTGGATGATCCACCGGATGGACCCGCCCGCGGACCCGGACCTGGAGCCGATGCCGACGCGCGTCAAGCCGATGCTCGCGCGCCCTGGGCAGCTACCCTCCGACGAGCGCCGCTGGGCCTTTGAGATCAAGTGGGACGGGGTCCGTGCGATCGCCTACTCACAGCCGGGGGAGCTGCGGCTGCAGAGCCGAAACCTCCTGGACATCACCGACAGCTATCCCGAGCTCGCGCGGCTCAATCGCGCGCTCAGCTCGCACCGGGCCGTGCTCGACGGCGAGATCGTCGCCTTCGACGCCGAGGGCAGGCCGAGCTTCGGCGCGCTGCAGCCGCGCATGCACGTGGGCTCCAGGACGGCCGCCAAACGGCTCGCGGCGACTACGCCGGTGACGTATGTGATCTTCGACCTGCTGTGGCTCGACGGGCACTCCATGATGGAGCGCCCCTACCTCGAGCGCAGGGAGAAGCTCGCGGCGCTGCAGCTGAACGGCGAGCGCTGGCAGACGCCCGAGCACGTCGTCGGCGAGGGCTCGGCGCTGCTCGCGGCCAGCCGCGAGCGGCGCCTCGAGGGAATCGTCGCGAAGCGGCTCGACTCGATATACGAGCCCGGCGTTCGGACCAGACATTGGGTCAAGATCAAGAGCGTGGGTCGCCAGGAGTTCGTGATCGGCGGCTGGATGCCGGGCAAGGGCAAGCGCCGTGAGAGCATCGGCGCGCTGCTGCTCGGGGTCTATGAGCCGACCGGCGAGCTGCGCTACGTCGGCCGCGTCGGCAGCGGCTTCAGCGAGAGCGAGCTCGAGCGTCTCTCGCGCCTGCTCGCACCGCTGCAGCGACCGAGCTCACCCTTCACCGCCGGCACAAGGCCGCCGCGCGAGGCCGTCTTCGTCGAGCCGCGCCTGGTCGCGGAGGTCGAGTTCAGCGAGTGGACGAGGACGGGCAGCCTGCGCCAACCGTCCTACAAGGGCCTGCGCGAGGACAAGCGCGCCGAGGAGGTCATGCGCGAGGATGCGGCGGCCCCGCCCGCGCAGGGCGGGGAGAGCTCAGAGACGGCTCCCGAGGCTCCGCTGTCGCTGCCGCCGAAGCCTGCGAAGTCGGCGGTCCTCGCCATCGAAGGCAGGGAGCTGAAGCTGTCCAACCTCGACAAGGTGCTGTATCCGAAGAGGGGCTTCGCCAAGCGCGAGGTGATCGAGTACTACGCGGCGATCGCACCGGTGATGCTCCCGCACCTGCAGGGTCGGGCGCTGACCGTCACGCGCTGGCCCGACGGGGTGCAGGGCAAGTCCTTCTTCCAGAAGCAGACGCCCGCCCACGCACCGGACTGGGTACGGACCGTGACGCTCCCGAGCGAGCGCAAGCCGATCGACTACACGCTCGTGGAAGACCTCTCGACCCTCGTCTGGCTGGCGAACCTCGCGGCGATCGAGCTGCATACGCCCCTCGCCCGCGCCGAGCAGCCCGACCGGCCGACGATGCTCGTGTTCGACCTCGACCCCGGTGAGCCCGCCACGATCGTCGAGTGCTGCCGCGTGGGCCTGGCGATCCAGGGGATGTTCGAGAACCTCGGGCTGCAGAGCTTCGCCAAGACCTCCGGATCGAAGGGTCTCCAGATATACCTGCCGCTCAACTCCCAGAAGGTGACCTTCGACCAGACCAAGCCCTTCGCGAGGGCCGTCGCGGAGCTGCTCGAGCAGGCGGAACCCGAGCTGGTCGTCTCGCGCATGACGAAGGCCCGACGGACCGGCAGGGTGCTGATCGACTGGAGCCAGAACGACCGCAACAAGACGACCGTGTGCGCTTACTCGCTGCGGGCGACCGAGCGCCCGACGGCCTCGACGCCTGTTGATTGGCAGGAGGTCCGCGCCACGCTCGACGCGGGTGATCCCGCGACGCTCGTCTTCGAGGCGCGTGAGCTGCTCGGGCGGGTGGCCGAGCGCGGTGACCTCTTCGCGCCCGTGCTCTCGCTGGTGCAGGAGCTCCCGTCCATCTGAGCGCCGCTGGCTCTCAGCGGCGGGGTGCTGACACGTAGCCGAGGATCGACTCGTCCACGAGCCATTCGACGGGAGCCACGTCGTCGGTGTAGACGGGTCCGCCACGCAGAGACGGGGCGAGCCTGGTGGCGCTCGCCGCCGCGATCGGCCGCAGCTCGGGGGCCAGCTCGGGCCGCGCGGCGCTCAGCAGGCGGGCGCTCAGCGGTGAGGCGCTCGCAGCGATGATCGTGTTCGTCGGCTGGGCAGCGTCTCGCACGACGAACGGGAAGACCGCCCGCAGCGTGGCGGAGATCGCTTTCTCGAGGGCGCTCGAGCCCGCCGGATGACCGACGTTGACGACGACGAGGCCGCCCGCGTGAAGGTGTGAGCGCAGCAGCGCGAAGAACTCCCGCGTGGCGAGATAGAAGGGGATGTAGGGCTGGCGGTAGGCGTCGAGGAAGATCGCGTCGTAGCGCCGCGAGACGGAGGCGAGCCAGGGCCGCGCGTCGGCCGTGATCGTGTGCAGCCTCGGCGCTCGTGCGAGTGCGAAGAAGCGCCGTCCGATTTCCGTCAGCTGTCCGTCGAGCTCGACCGCGTCGATCGCCGTTCGCGGGAAGTAGTGGCCGTAGGCGCGGGCCGTCGTGCCAGCCGCGTCCCCGAGGATGGCCACGCGGCCCGGCGGCGCAGCGCGGGCCGCGAACGGCAGCACGAGGAACTCGTCCCAGTAGTTGCCCGTCAGGTAGCTGCCCGGCACGTACAGCGAGTGCGTGGCGACGCCCTCGTTCAGCTGCAGCCAACGTTCGCCGTCCGGTTGTTCGACGACGCGCGCGTACTGGTACTGCGTCTCGGCCTCGTAGATCACACGGCCGCCTCCGGCTATGCGCAGGTCGATGCCGCCGGGCGGAAGCGCGAGCAGGATGCCCAGCACCACCGGGACGATCACGTACTGCCGCGGCAGCCCGGCGACAGCCACGATTGCAAGCGCCAGCGCGAACGCCAGGAAGGTGCGGTGGGTGCCGGCGAACGGGATCAGCAGGAGCGCCGCGAGGAAGGTCCCGACGAGCGAGCCGGCCGTCGACAGCGCATACAGGCGCCCGGAGACCCTGCCGGCCTCCTCCGTGCGCTCGAGCGACAGGCGGATCGCGAAGGGCGCGACCGTGCCGAGCAGCAGCACCGGCACCGCCACCAGCGCGAGGACCGCGAGCAGCGAGCCGAAGAAGGCTCCGACCGAGAGCGAGCCGATCGCTGTGCTCGCCACGCGCAGCAACGGACCGCTCAGGAACGGGACCGCGGCGAGCAGCACGGCGGCGGCCACGACGATCTGACAGAGGCGGTGCATGAACGGCGCGCGGTCGGCGAGGCGCCCACCGACGGCGTAGCCGACCGAGAGCGCGACCAGCACGGTCGCGATCGTGTTCGCCCAGATGATCGTCGAGGCCCCGAAGTACGGGGCGAGCAGCCGGGCCGCCGCGATCTCGGCGCCGAGGCTGGCGGCGCCGACGACGAACACGACCAGGCCGAGCGGGGGGCGCATCGGCGCGGGGTGGGCCGCCGGGCGCTCGTCCGCTATTCGCCGCGCTCCGCTTCCCGCTCCATCTTCTGGAGGCGCGTGTAGTAGTCGGGAAACTCGTTGAGGTGCGCGAGCGCGATCTTGCCGGTGAACACAGGGTCGTCGTCTGTGACGTTCGTGGCCTCGTCGAAGCGCCCGTGCTCGAGCTCGACGTCCATGCCCATCCGGAACTGCTCGACCTCGAAGGGTGCCGTCTCCCAGTCGATGCCGATCTGAGCTCCGACGCTGCGTGCTTCCTGTGAGGTGAAGCTCTTCTTCTCGGACACGCGGTTCTCCTGTCGTGTCAGCCGAACTCTGGTGAGCGCCAACCCGGCATGATGTCGGGCAGGCCGTCACTGACCAGGTCCGGGAACTGCGCGGGACGCTTCTCGAGAAAGGCCGTCACGCCCTCGACCGCGTCGGCGGACTGGCCGCGGGCGACCATCCCGCGCGAGTCGGCCCGGTGGGCGATCATCGGATGCTCGGCCCCGAGCATCCGCCACATCATCTGCCGCGCGAGCGCGACGGACACGGGTGCCGTGTTGTCGGCGATCTCGCGAGCCAGCTCGTTGGCGGCGTCGAGCAGCTCGCCGGCGGGGTGCAGGCTGCGCAGCAGACCCGCGTCGAGGCCCTCCTGAGCGGAGAACACCCTCCCGGTTGCGACCCACTCCATCGCGCGGCTGATGCCGACCACCCGCGGCAGGAACCAGCTCGAGCAGGCCTCCGGGACGATCCCGCGGCGGGCAAACACGAACCCCATGCGCGCGTCCTCGGACGCCAGGCGGATGTCCATCGCCAGCGTCATCGTGGCACCCACGCCGACGGCCGGGCCGTTGATCGCGGCGATCACCGGCTTGGTCGAGGAGAAGATCCTGAGCGTGAACTCGCCGCCGTTGTCGCCCGGCACCGCCTCGGTGCTCCCCCGCTTGCGATAGTCGAAGGTCTCCCCCCCGCCGGCCAGGTCGGCGCCCGCGCAGAAGCCCCGGCCGGCGCCGGTGATGATGATCGCGCGCACCTCGTCGTCGGCGTCGGCCCGGTCGAAGGCCTCGATCAGCTCGCGACACATAGTGGCGGTCCACGCGTTCAGCCGCTCGGGCCGGTTCAGGGTGATCGTCAGCACGCGGTCGCTCAGATCGGTGGTGATCTGCTCGAACTCCGAGCCTGCCGCGGGGCCGGACGTCGCCGGTGCAGTGTCGGTCATGACGTCATCCTTTCAGGTCTCGCGCGCTGAGCTGGCGCTCGTAGGGGCCCGAGCCGGTGAGGCAGCTCGCCCCGCAACGGGCGGCGAGGGCGAGGCTCTCGGGCACGCTGAGCCCCGCCCCCAGCCCGTAGGTCAGGCCGGCGGCGAACGAGTCACCGCAGCCGTAGGAGTCGACCGGCTCGCCCGGCGGCGCGGCGGCCGCCCATGAGCCCGACTCGCCCGAGCGCGCGCTGTAGCTGCCTCCGTGGGCGCCGTCGGTGAGGACGACGAGGACAGCCTCGCTCTGAGCTCGTGCGGCCGCCTGACGCTCGATCTCATCGCGCGCGCTCAGAACGAGCACGTCCAGCTCGACGCCGTGGCCCAGCGCATCATGGGCGCGCGGGCTGGCCACGAGCACGCGCGAGGCCTCACGCGCTGCGCGCAGCGCGTCGAGGTCGCCGGCGGTGAAATAGACGGCGTCGAGGCCCGCGAGCGTGTCCCAGCCCGCCTCGGGGTCCGCGCCGTGCGGCTCCAGGCGGCTCCCGATGGTCGTGATCGTGCGCTCGCGCGCGTCGTCCACGAGCGTCACCGCCCGGCGCGTCGGCTCCGCACGCCACGACACGCGCACATCCACGCCAAGCTCGTCGAGTCGCGCGACCGAGCGCCGGCCGTGCTCGTCCTCCCCGAGGGCCGTGACGAGCAGCGCCTCTCCGGCCAGCCGCGCCAGCTGCACGGCCGCCACGGCGCCTCCCCCGGCCGGCTCCTCGAAGGGATCGCGCGCATGCACCACCTCGCCGGCGCGCGGGACATGAGCCACGCGCGCGAACTGGACCCACTCGACGTGGCCGACCACCCCCACTGTTGGCTGCGGCGAGCGCACGGGCGCCAGTCTCACACACCCGCAGCGGCGCCATCCGCCGTATCTCCGATCCTATGAGCATGCGCGGCAGGCGAGCGTCGATGCGTGAGGCAAGCGGGCCGTGAGCGACATGGCGACACCAGCCCAGGTCCGGGACGCGATGCCGTTTGCGGTTCTCATCGGGATCGAGCTGCTCGAGGCCGGACCCGGACTCGTACGCGGCAAGCTCGCATGGAAGCCCGAGCTCTGCACGGCGGGCGGCCTGATGCACGGCGGCGTTTTGATGTCGCTCGCCGACACCTGCGGCGGCGTGTGCGCGTTCCTGAACCTCCCGGCGGGAGCGATCGGAACGGCGACGATCGAGTCCAAGACGAACTTCCTGCGCGGTGTCCGCGAGGGCGCGGTCACAGCATCGACCCGGCCGCTGCACAGCGGCCGCACGACCATCGTGCTGGAGACGGAGATCGCGCGCGAGGACGGCTCGCTTGTCGCAAAGGTCACCCAGACGCAGGCGTTTCACTACCCGCAGGACTGACGGCTCGCCAGCAGGCGTGCCGGCGCCTTGATCGGATCGTTTCGAGGCGACCAGCAATAGGATTGCGCGCGATGGCGCCGCCGCTGCTAGTCGACGAGCCTGCCCCGCGGATACGCAGGCTCACGCTGAACCGCCCCGAGCAGCTGAACGCGATGACCGCCGAGCTCTGCGAGGCGCTTCATCAGGAGCTTCAGAGGGCCGCGCTCGACCGCTCGTGTCGCGCGGTCATCCTGACGGGCGCCGGCCGCGGCTTCTGCGCGGGCCTCGACCTCCACGGCTACGGCGCCGCGCCCGACAACGACGGCAGCGACGAACCGCGCGACCGGCTCGCCAACCAGCAGCACATGTCCACGCTGATCCTGCAGCTCCGTGCCTTGCCACAGCCGGTGATCGCCGCGGTGAACGGCCCCGCGGCGGGCTTCGGACTCGCGCTGGCGCTCGGAAGCGACATCCGCTACGCGAGCCGCGACGCCGTGTTCCGGGTCGCGTTCGTCAACGTCGGCGTGTCCAACTGCGACATGGGCACGAGCTGGCTGCTTCCGCGCCTGATCGGCGCCTCACGCTCGCACGAGCTGATGCTCACGGGTCGCAGGATGGACGCCGAGGAGGCGCTGCGAGTCGGGCTCGTGGCCGATGTCCTCGACGGGAAGCAGCTGGCCGACCGGGCGCTGGAGTCCGCACTGCAGATCGCGTCGCTCGCGCCGTGGGGCGTGCGCCTGACCAAGCAGGGTATGTGGGCCGCCCTGGAGATCCCCTCCGAGCAGGCGGCCGTCGAGTTCGAGGACCGCCAGCAGATCATGAGCACCTTCGGTACGGCACCGCCGGAGGCGATCGGTGCCTTCCTCGAGAAGCGCGCCGCGGAGTTCGCCGACTAGCGATGAGCGACCTCTTCGACGTCTCCGGCAAGACCGCGCTCGTCACCGGCGGGTCCCGCGGGATCGGGTTGATGATCGCCCGCGGGCTGGTGCAGGCCGGCGCCCGCGTCATTGTCTCCTCGCGCAAGACCGACGACGTGACCGCCGCCGCGCAGGAGCTCGCCAAGCTGGGCGACTGCGAGGCGATCCCCGGCGACATCTCAACGCCGGAGGGCGCCGCGGCGCTGGCGGCCGCCGTGCAGGAGCGCTTCCCCTCGCTCGACATCCTCGTCAACAACGCCGGTGCCGTCTGGGGCGCTCCGCTCGAGGAGTTCCCGCCCGGCGGCTGGGACAGGGCGATGCACACGAACGTCGAGGGCGTCTTCCACCTCACGGTCGCACTGCTCGGCCCGCTGCGCGCCTCGGCCACCGCCGAGGATCCGGCGCGCGTGATCAACATCGGCTCGATCGACGGCCTGCGGGCGCCGTCGGTCGAGAACTACAGCTACAGCGCGAGCAAGGCGGCCGTGCACATGCTCACGCGCCACCTCGCCAAGCGACTGGCGAGCGAGCACATCACGGTCAACGCGATCGCGCCTGGGCCGTTCGAAAGCAAGATGATGGCTTGGGTGCTCGAAGACCCCGGGCGGCGCCGAGCGGTCGAGCAGGAGGTCCCGCTCGGGCGGATCGGCCGCCCCGACGACGTGGCCGGCCTGACCCTGCTGCTCGCCTCGCGCGCCGGCGCCTACCTCACGGGCACCGTGATACCGCTCGACGGCGGGATAACCGGCTGCGGCTAGACCGGAGGGCGGGCAGGATGACCAATCAAGCTCCACGGATCGGAACCCTCGGATGACGTGGGCTTCCCTGTTCGGCGTCTTCCTGCTGTCACACCTCGTCGGCGACTTCCTGCTGCAGACCGGCTGGCAGGCGACCCATAAGAAGCACGGCCTCGGCCGCGACCCGGAGGCTCGGCGCGCGCTCGTGTGGCATGGCTTCGTCTACACCCTCGCCTTCGTGCCGGCGGTCGTCTGGGTGGCCAGCGAATCCGGGATCGGCGCCGGCGTCGGCGCGGCCGCCCTCGTGCTGGTCCCGCACGTGATCATCGACGACGGAACGCTCGTCGCCTCCTGGGTTCGATACGTCAAGCACGTGGAGGGCACCCCCAGCGTGGTCGTGAGGCTGGGCGTCGATCAGAGCCTCCACGTGCTGGCGCTCGCGGGCGTTGCGCTGCTCGTCACGAGCTGAGCGACCCGCGCTCATGAGGACGGGCATACGATCGGATTGATCCCGGCCGGGTCAAGACACGAGTCGACGCGCAGGGGCAGCCTGCGGCGACGAACGACGAAGCGCGTGTACGCCCCGATGTCCGTGCGCCTGGATACCCGGACCTCCAGCGTGAGGCCCGGCCGCAGGAAGCGCTCGAACCGCCGGAACCGAACCCAGGTCGCCCCGGCCGCCGGTGGTGCGCGTCGGCTCGCAGCTCGGACCGGGCACCCGCGACGCCGGCACGTGACCGTGATGCGCGCTTCGCCCGGCGCCTCCACCGCGAGCCGCCTGATCTTTACTCCGTTGGCAAAGACGGTGCCCACGATCCGCACGACCGGAAACGGCACTATGAAGCCGGGCGGCGGGGTGCTCATCTGAATCGTCGCCGTGGCGACGCTCGAAAGCCGTTCTCCATTGGTGACACGCAACCTGACGAGGTGCTTCGCGGGCGTCGTGAACGTCGTGCTGATGATCGACGGGCCCGTTTGGAACGCGCCGAGGTCCGTGAGGTCCCAGGCAAATCCCGTGATCGGGCTGGTCGCATCCGTCGAGGTTGACGCGAGGTAGACAAGCTCGCCGGTGTGCGGAGTGGCCGGGAACCACAGGAACGACGCGAGCGGGTAAGCGCTCAGCTTGTACAAGGCATCCACACGCGCACGGGGCGCTTCGCCGGAGGCGATGCCGGCCGGAGACGTCGCGATCGCGGCCAGCGCTATCACTGTGGCCCGGCTGGTGAGACTGCGACGGCAACCCATCGGTGAATCCCTAGTGAGTGCTAACGGCAACCCATCGGTGAATCCCTACTGAGGAGCTGCCCCATAATCACCGTTGCCAAACCGCAGCCGCGTGGGTGCGGTGCCCCGCGAACGTGGCGGTGTTGGTGGCGCAGCTCCCGCCTACCGGAGCGGCCAGGGGCTCCGTATGCGCTGCCACGGCTCCGGACGCCAGTCGGCGTAGGCCTCGGCTGGCTCGTCGGTGGCGCTCGTCACGGACGCGTCGTAGTGGGCCGCGACGTCGTTCACCGGATAGTGCGCCTCGTCCTTGCGCCTTGAACCGATCATCAGCACCGCGCAAGGCCCGTCGCCGGCACCGACGAACACGTGCTCGACGCCGGCCGGGCAGTGCACGAAGTCCCACTGTCGCAGCGGGCGCTCCTCGCCTTCGAGGATGACGATGCACTCGCCGTGGAGCACCAGGAAATCCTCCTGCACGGGCTCTGAGTGATAGAGGCAGTTTGGCTGCCCCGGCTGCATGATCTGGACGTTCACGCCCGTGTCCGGCCAGGGCGCCGCGTCGCGCTCGAAGTCGATCACCGTCGCTCGGCGCGGGTGGCTGCGCGCCGGGGCGTCGGCAAGGTTCTCGACGAAGGGCTCGTCCATGGGCCAAACATATTGACGACTCGAGCGTCACGCCACGCTCATCGGAGCACAGCCGCCGCGGCCGTGGCCTCAGCCGCCGGGGTTGAGCGGTCCCCACCAGACCCGCCGAGCTGCCACACGCGCTGCGCCGCCGTCGAGCGGTCCCCGACGCCGAGCTTGCGGAAGCCGTGCTCGAGGTGCTTGCCGACCGTTCGAGCGCTGATGCCGAGCTCCGCGCCGACGTGATTGTTCGATCGGCCGAGCGCGACGAGCCGCATGACCTGCGCCTCGCGGGGGGTCAGGCCCTCGGCGACCAGGCGCTCGACGAGCGCCGCCGCGGGCTCCGTGCCGCCCGAGCGCAGTGCCTGGAACGCGATCGCGTTCAGGTACGCCTGGATCAGGAAGGGCCGAGCCCTGTTTGCGAAGTCGCGCTCGGCATCGGAGTAGTCGGTGCTCGTGCGGCTGAGCGCGATCGCGAGGACGCGGTCGGGGCTCGCGGGAAGGTTGAAGGCGATCTGGTACTCGACGCCGAGCGGTGCGTAGACCTCGCGGTAGAGCGCGAGTCCCCTCAGCTCCTCGCGCGAGATGACATCCGAGAAGCGGTAGGCGCGCCCGTCGAGGGTGCGCAGGTAGCGGCGCAGGAGCGGGTTTTCGTGAGCGAGCTGCTCCCAGCGAACGACCAGCTCCGGAACGTCGGGCTGCATGATGGTCACGATCTGATCCGGGCTGGGGCCGACGTCGTTGAGTGAGACGTAGTCCGAGGGCAGCACGCGGTGCAGCCCTGCCAGCATCCCGTGGTGCAGCTCTTCGATGTCGAGCATCCCGAAGACGTCGCCGATCAGCTCCAGCAGTCGTCCGTCGGCGGTCGACCCCCCGGCCCCGTCGTTTGGCATACGTCATGATCGCGTACGCAGGGGCGACCGTGCCCTTGATCCTCCCCGACTACGCCGTAATGACGTACTCGCCATGCTGCGCTGGCGCGTGCGAGGCGGCATGAGCTGACGGCGCGCAACCCGTAAGCTGCAGCCGCGTGGATTTCCTGGTTGCCAAGGACGACCTTCACCGCTGCCGCTTCGTCGATTCCGAGCCACCGGAGCTCGAGCCGGGACAGGCGCTGCTGCAGGTGGCATCCTTCGGGCTGACCTCAAACAACATCACCTACGCGATGTTCGGCGAGGCGATGTCCTACTGGAGCTTCTTCCCTGCCGAGGACGGCTGGGGCCGGGTACCGGTGTGGGGTTTCGCCGAGGTCGCCGCCAGCCGCCAGGATGGGCTCCAGGCCGGCACGCGCGTATATGGCTACCTACCCCCCTCGAGCGAGTTCGTCGTCAACGCGGCTCGCGTGGACGGCCGCGGATTCGTCGATGCCTCGCCGCACCGGGCCAAGCTTCCCCCCGCCTACAACAGCTACGCGCGGACGGACGCCGACCCGATCTACGACGACGCGCACGAGGATGAGCAGATGCTGCTGCGCCCGCTGTTCTTCACCTCCTACCTGATCGACGACTTCCTCGACGAGAGCGAGCTGTTCGGCGCCGGTACGGTCGTGCTGTCGAGCGCCTCGAGCAAGACGGCGAGCGCGCTGGCCTTCCTGCTCAGCCGCCGCGAGGGTGTCGAGGTGGTGGGGCTCACCTCTGCGCGCAGCCGCGACTTCGCAGGCCGGCTCGGCGTCTACGACCACGTGGTCGCCTACGAGGACATTTCCGAGCTGCCGCTGGAGCGAGCGGTCTACGTCGACATGGCCGGCGACGCGGCCGTGCGCGACGCGGTGCACGGGCACTACCGCCGGGAGCTGGCGCATTCGGCCGTTGTCGGCGCCACGCATCACGATCAGATGGGCGAGCTCCCCGCTGCGCTGCCGGGGCCCCGGCCGATGTTCTTCTTCGCGCCCGATCGAGTGACCAAGCGTTCGGAGGACTGGGGCCGGGAGGGATTGGAGCAGCGGCTGACCGACGCCTGGCGCCCCTACCTGGAGTGGACCGGCACGTGGTTGGAGGTGCTCCACGGGCAGGGCCCCGAGGCGCTTGAAGGCGCCTACCTCGACCTGCTCGACGGGCGCATCGATCCGGCCAGGGCGCACGTCCTCTCCCTCCCGCGCTGAGCCCCGCCCGGACCGCGCTGCGTTTATTAATCCCGCCAATCCGGGTAGTGGGGCCGGCGAACGAGGGCAACGGACCACCACAGGGGGATGAGGGATGAGGATTCGTCGATGCACGCTGCTGTCGGGGGCCGTGCTGGCCGCGACCGCGATGCTTGCAGCCGGGGGCATCGCCTCGGCACAGGCTGAACCGGCACCGTTCGGACACGCCTGCAAAGCGCAGAACGGCGTCCGCTTCTGCCCGACCGAAGGCCTCGCTCAGCGTGTGCACACCTTCGATGGAGTCCCCCTCGACGTCGATGTGACGCTTCCTCCGACCGGCACCGGCCCCTTCCCGACGATCGTGATGCTGCACGGCTGGGGCGGAAGCAAGACCGACTTCGAGTCGAGCTCGCCCGAAGGCGACGGCAACTCCACCTTCGACTACAACAACGTCTACTACGCGCAGCACGGCTACGCCGTGCTGAACTACTCCGCGCGTGGCTGGGGCAACTCGTGCGGCGCCGCCTCGTCCCGGGAAGACCCCGGCTGCAAAGAAGGCTGGATCCGCCTGGCCGACCAGCGCTATGAGGTGCGCGACACGCAGACGCTGCTCGGCATGCTGGCCGACGAACACATCGCCAAGGTCGGTGCCCTCGCGAGCACCGGCATCTCATACGGCGGCGGCCAGAGCATCGAGCTCGCCTATCTCAAGAACCGGATACGGCTCCCGAAAGGCGAATTCGCGACATGGACGAGCCCGAAAGGCAAAAACCTTTCGATCACCGCGACATTCCCGCGGTGGCCATGGTCTGACCTCGTCGACGCGCTGACGCCCAACGGGCGCTTCCTCGACACCGAAGTCGCACCGTTCGCGCAGAGCTACGAACCGTTCGGGGTCGAGATCCAGAGCTACGTCGCGGGGCTGTTCGCGCTCGGCAACGCCAGCGGCTTCATCGCACCGTCGGGCGCCGATCCCGAAGCGGACCTCTCGAAATGGTTCTTCGCGACGAACGCCGGCGAGCCGGCCACGCCCGAAGACGAAACGATCGCCAAACAGCTCTACACCTACCACCAGGGCTACGGCCTGTCCGGAAAGCCGGCGCCGATGCTGCTGGAGAGCGGCTGGACCGACGACCTCTTCCCGCCGTCGCAGTCGCTGCGGGTGTACAACGCCGTTCGCGCGCTGAAAGGCTATGCGGCGCTGATGGTCGGCGACCTCGGCCACAGCCGGGGCTCGAACAAGGAAAACACCGACCACGCGTTCAACGAAGAGGGCGCCGCCTTCCTCCAGTCGAAACTGCAGCACAGCGCCACGGCGCCCGCGAACGGCAGCGTCACCGCGTACACGCAGACCTGTCCCCAGAATGCCGCGGCGGGCGGTCCCTTCACCGCGAAAAACTGGGCGAAACTCCATCGGCACGCCGTCACCATCAGCTCGACGGCAGCGCAGACGTTCACGTCGGCAGGCGGCAACGCGACGATCGCGACCGAATTCGACCCGATCGGCGGCACCAGCGACGCATGCAAGGCGGTGAAAGCCGAAACCGAGCCGGACACGGCCAACTACACGCTCGTGAGCCCCGGCTTCACCCTGATGGGCCTACCGACCGTGACGGCCAGCATCAAAACGACAGGGCCGTTCGGAGAGCTCGTGTCGCGTCTGTGGGACGTGCTTCCCGGCGGCGAACAGCGGCTCATCAGCCGCGGCGTATACCGGCTCAATGAAAATCAGACCGGCACGGTCACGTTCCAGCTCCACGGCAACGGATACGAATTCGCCAAAGGCGACACGGTGAAGCTCCAGCTGCTCGGGCGGGACGCCCCCTACTACCGGGCGAGCAACGGGGCGTTCAGCATCGAAGTCACAAACGTGACGGCCTCGCTGCCGACGCCGTAGCCGGTCGGTCACGGGCGGCGGCGCGATCGGATGGATCGCGCCGGCCGCCGACCGGCCGCATCACGAATATCCTTCAGCCTCACGCGACGAGGCCTCGGCCAGCAGGCACGGTCCGGCAAGGCCGCGCCGCCGCAGCCCTGAAACACAGCCAAGGACCCCAAGGAGCCAACATGCCCGACATCGAGTTCACGACGAGCGCCGGCACGACGCCCGGCTATCTGGCCGTTCCCGAGTCCGGGAGGGGCCCGGCGACGATCGTGCTGCAGGAGTGGTGGGGCCTCGACGATCACATCCGCGGCATCTGCGACCGCTTTGCGGCTGAGGGGTTCTTCGCGCTGGCGCCAGACCTCTTCCGCGGTGAGACGACGACGGAGCCGAGCGAGGCCGAACAGAAGATGATGGCCCTCTCGATGGACCAGGTCGAGAAGGACATGTGCGGCGCGGCGGACCATCTCGCATCCCAGGAGGGCGTCGAAGGCTCCGGGATCGGATCGGTTGGGTTCTGCCTCGGCGGCGGCCTGTCCATCTGGGCGGCGGCGACCTGCCCGCGAATCACCGCGGCCGTGACCTACTACTACGTGATGCCGCACGGCAAGCCGGACTTCAGCAAGATCAAAGGCCCGGTGCTGGGCCACTTCGGGACGGCCGACGAATTCATCCCGGTCGAGGCCGCGAAGCAGCTCGAGTCCGAGCTCCGCGAGGCTGGCGTGGACGTGACCTTCTACCTCTACGAGGGCAACGGTCACGCGTTCTTCAACGACACGAACCGGCTCGGGACCTACGATCCGCAGGCAGCGGAGATCTCCTGGCAGCGCACCGTGAGCTTCCTGCGCGACGCGCTCGCCTGAGGCTTTCCCCCGCCCCCACGCCCATGGCTCGCCGCGGCGCTTTGAGCGCGACGAGCTGCTCGTCGCGCCGGCCACCCAGCCCCGCCGGGACCCGCGCGGACGGGGAGGCACACCGCGCGAAGGTGGCCCGATAGGAAAGGATGCCCGCGGATGGATCGTGACTACGAGCTGCAGACCCACCAGGTGGAGGACCGCCACTGGTGGTACCGGGGGCGGCGAACCGTTATCGAGCGCGCGATCGGCGGCCTGCGGCTGCCGGCGCGGGCGAGCATCCTCGACGCTGGATGCGGGAGCGGGCGCAACATGGTCGAGCTCGCCCGCCACGGGGCAGTGACCGGGATCGAGCTGTCGGAGACGAGCGTCAACCTTGCCCGCGCGCGCGGGGCCGGCGAGGTCATCGAGGGGTCGGTGCTCGACATGCCCTTTCCGGCGGACAGCTTCGACCTCGCCGTCAGCCTGGATGTCATCGAGCATCTGGAGGACGACCTCGCCGCCCTGCGGGAGCTGCGTCGCACGGTGGCGCCGGGAGGGGCGCTGCTAGTGACGGTGCCGGCCTACCAGTGGCTGTGGAGCGGCCACGACGAGATCAACCATCACCATCGCCGCTACACCCGGTGCTCGCTGCAGCGGGTCGCCGAGCAGGCCGGGTGGGAGCAGGTCCGCACCACCTACTTCAACTCGCTGCTGCTGCCGGTGGCGATCCTGCTGCGCCTGCTGGACCGGGTCAATACCAAGACGACGGAGTCGAGCCTCGATCTGTGGGTGCCGCCGGCGCCGCTGAACTGGCTGCTCGAGCGGCCGCTGGCCCTGGAGGCGTGGCTGATCGCCCGGGGCGGGCGAATACCCGGTGGCCTCTCGCTGCTGGCCGTGTTCCGCTGAGGGCTGCGCCGAGCGCGCTCAGGCGTCGTTGTCGGCCACCACGACGTGAGCGTGCACGCGAAACGTCCAGGCGCGGTTGGCCAGGAACGTGAGCACCGTGACCACGGCCGTGGCGAAGGCCTGGCTCAGAAGCTTGTCGAGGCGGGCTCCGTCGACCAGCAGGTAGAGGATCCCCTCGTTGAGGCCGAGCCCGCAACCCTGCACGACTCCCCAGCGGACCGGTGTCAGGGCGTCGCCCACGTGCTCCTTGAACGTCCAGCGACGGTTCAGCAGGAAGCCGTTGATCGCCCCAACGAGGAAGCCGATGGCCGAGGCGGCCAGGTACCACACCCCGAACACCTTCAACAGCAGCGTGTACACGAGGAACGTCAGCAGCGTGTTCGAGACGCCGACTGTCCCGAACTTCACGAACTGGACGACAAGGGGATTGCTGAGCGTGCGCCTCAGCCTCGCTAGGCTGGTGGCTCTACCCTCCGGTGCGGCACGGTTGACAGGCATCACTGACAGGATGAACGATAAATTCATCTATGGCTTAAGCCGTTGGAGGAAGATTGAAGCCTCCCGGCACCTTTGCTAGCCGCTCGGGAAGGCAAGCACGATGGCGGACACAACACTTCGCACCCCCACCCTCCTCAGCGTCGTCGCCCCCGTCTACGACGAGGAGGAGCTCGTCGAGGAGTTCATCGCGCGCACCTGCGCTGCCGTAGCCGACTACGAGTTCGAGCTCGTGATCGTCAACGACGGCAGCTCCGACCGGACCCCGGAGTTGCTCGACCGAATGGCCGCCGCAGATCCCCGCGTGCGCGTCATCCACCTGTCTCGGAACTTCGGCCACCAGGCCGCGCTCACGGCCGGCCTCGAGCATGCGATCGGCGACGTCGTCGCGATGATCGACGCGGACCTGCAGGATCCGCCCGAGCTGATCCCCGACATGATCGCCGAATGGAGCCAGGGTGCGGACGTCGTCTATGCGGTGCGCAGGCAGCGGGAGGGCGAGACCGCGTTCAAGCTCGCGACAGCATCCTGGTTCTACAAGCTGTTCGACAAACTCGCCCAGGTGGACCTCGAGCCGAACTCTGGTGACTTTCGGCTGCTCGACCGGCGCGCCCTGAACGCGCTGCTGGCGATGACCGAGCGCTCCCGCTTCCTGCGGGGCATGACGGTCTGGGTGGGCTTCACCCAGACCGCCGTCTCCTACGAGCGCGACGCCCGCCACGCCGGGGAGACGAAGTACACGCTGCGCAAGATGCTCCGCTTCTCGCTCGACGCGATCGCGTCCTTCTCGCACCTGCCGCTGCAGCTGGCCACCTACGCCGGGCTGCTGTCCGCGGGAGTGGCGTTCATCGCGATTCCGGTCGTGATCATCTTGCGCATCGCCGACTCCTACCTGCCCGGCTTCAGCTCGATCACGATCGCGATCCTGCTGCTCGGCGGCATCCAGCTGATCGCGATCGGCGTGATCGGCGAGTACGTCGGGCGGATCTACGACGAGGTCAAGCACCGTCCGCTGTACATCGTGCGCGAGGAGCTCAACCGCCCGGCCGCCCCCGAGCGCCTCGCTCCGGGCCCCACCGCCCGTGCGGGCCTGGCAGCACGGACGCCAGAGCGCATCGTCTAGGAACTTCAGACGAGCGTCGCGACGGCGGGCTGGCAGCACCGCTACACCGCGCAGCGTGGCGTGTTTGATGCGTCGATGATCGTCGACCGCGCTCGCCGGACGCTCGCCACGCTCACGCGCTCCGCCCTCCCCGCCCTTGCGCTGGCGTGCGCGTGGGCAGCGACCGACCCACCTGGCGCCCTCGGCCAGGGCTGTCCCGGCTCGGGCCCGCACGCGTGTCCATACTCGGCGGTGCAGGTCATCGGACGCCGAGGCGAGGGTGTGCTGAGGTTCCCCGAGGCGGTCGCCGTCGACGGCCAGGGAAGCGTGTACATCGCCGACCAGCTGAGCTACGTCGTGCAGAAGTTCAGCGCCGCAGGTGCGTTCGAGACGGAGTGGGGGTCCTTCGGCGGCGCCCACGGCCAGTTCGGGCCGATCGGGGGACTCGCGACCGATGCCGCCGGCGACGTGTACGTGGTCGACTCCGAACACAACCGCATCCAGAAGTTCGATTCCAATGGGACGTTCCTCAGATCCTGGGGCGGGCACGGGACCGAGCTCGGCCGCTTCAGCTTCGGCTCCTCACGCGACTACACCCATCCGCCCGGCGGAGGCATCGCGATCACGGGCGGCTTCGTCTACGTCGCCGACAGCGGCAACAACCGGATCGAGCGCTTCAACCTCGAAGGCGGTGAAGCTATGGAATGGGGCGCACGCGGGAGCGGCCCCGGGGAGTTCTCATATCCCCGAGGCGTCGCCGCCGACGCGAGCGAGGTGCTCGTCGCCGACGACGACAACCACCGGATCGAGAAATTCGACCCGAACGGCGCCTTCCAGGCGGCCGTCGGCTCGC
This sequence comes from Solirubrobacterales bacterium, assembly GCA_025964115.1. GTDB lineage: Bacteria > Actinomycetota > Thermoleophilia > Solirubrobacterales > Solirubrobacteraceae > Palsa-744. Next base: position 1,374 of record JAOPZM010000225.1, on the reverse strand, counting down.
AGGGCAGCGGACCCGGCCAGTTCGGCTTCCCGTACGGGATCGCGCTCGACGCCGGTGCGAACGCGTACGTCGCCGACGACCTCAACCATCGCATCGTCAAGCTCAACCCCGACCTGACGTTCGCTGGCGCATGGGGCGGATTCGGCTCCAAACCCGGCCAGCTCGGCTTTCCCAGGGCGCTCGCGAGCGACCCGGCCGGCGACACGTTCGTCGCCGATACCGCCAACGACCGCATCGAGGAGTTCGACCCGGCGGGCAACCTGCTGCTCACGATCGGCATCTCTGCCCGCGGCCCCGCGCAACTGACCGGGCCCCGCGGACTTGCGGTGGATCCTGCCGGCCGGCTGCTCGTCTCCGACACGGTCGGCAACCGGATCGAGACCTTCACCGCCCCGCCCAACGCATACACCGGACGCTGGACCCTGGCGGGCGGATTCAGGGCCACCTTCAACTCGCCCGCGGGCATCGGGATCGACCCGCGCGGCTCGGTGTACGTGGCCGACCAGGGCAACGAACGGCTCGTGCGCCTGTGGGGAGACGCCACCTACCTGTCGGAGATCGGCGGCCCGTCCGACATCGGCGGAGCGCAGCTGAGCGGCGCGGGCTCCGTCGCGGTCGCCGCAGCCTCGGGAGACGCCTACGTGGCGGACACCACCCACAACCGGGTGCTCGTGTACAGCCCCGACGGGACGCTGCTGGAGAGGTGGGGCGCGGGCGCGGGCGACGGCACCGTTGGCAGCGGGCCGGGCGAGTTCAACCACCCCCTTGCCGTCGCGGTCGACGCCGCCGGCGAGGTTTACGTGGCCGACACGAACAACAACCGCATCGTCAAGCTCACGCCCGGCGGAGGGGTCCTCGGCGAATGGGGCTCGGCGGGCAGCGGCGAGGGGCGTCTTCGCGGGCCGAGCGGCGTGGCCGTGGACGGGGCGGGTGACGTATACGTCCTCGATGGCGAAAACAACCGCGTGCAGAGCTTCGATGCGAACGGGCGCTTCCTCGCGAGCTGGGGCCAGCGAGGTCCTGGAGCTGGCGAATTCTCCAAGCCGGTGGGCCTCGCGGTGGGCTGCGACGGCGACGTGTACGTGGCCGACACGAACAACAACCGCGTCCAGCGCTTCGTTCCGTCCGCGCCTGCTCCGACAGGCTGTCTGGCGCCCGCCAGCTGGCCGCCGCCGCTCGACGTGGCACCGGTCGTGGCCCTCAAGCTCCCGCGAAGCGGCGCCATACTGGCGCGACGGGCGCTGGCGCTGGCCATCAGCTGCGAGCGTGGCTGCAAGGTCCTGGTGACCGCGACGCTCTCGCCTCGCGGTCATCGCGGTGCCGTGAGGCTGATCGCTGCCGCGCGTGCGCTTGCGCCGGCGCTGGCGGGGCATG
>JAOPZM010000066.1 GCA_025964115.1 Solirubrobacterales bacterium | reverse complement strand
ATAGGAACCGGTCGCTCGATCATCGTCGAGAACAACTACGGCTACACCGGTCCTTCCGCCACTCTCAACGGCGCCTCGACCGCGCAGGGCATTGAGCGCGTCGACATCAACAAGGAAGGCACGGGCTGCGCGCCCGTCTGGTACAGCGCCGAGCGCGCACCCTCGGCCGTGCCGAAGCTGTCCCTCGCTGCCGGGCTCGTCTATGCGTACACAAAGCCACCGCGCTCCGACGGGATCGATGCGTGGTATCTGACGGCCCTGTCATTCCGAAGCGGCGAGACGGTCTACGAACGGCTCGCCGGCACCGGCCTGGGTTTCAACAGCAACTACGCCCCGGTCAGCGTGGGCCCCGACGAGACGACCTACGTCGGCGCGCTCGGCGGGCTGGTCCTGCTGCGGGATGGCTAAGGCGGCAGACGCCCCTTCGAGGCAACGACCGCACACATCCGGAGAGGCAACAGGGGTTCCCGAGGCCCAAGCTCCGCTCCAACGTGGAGGCGGGGGCGCTGACGTCGCGTCCCTCGCGGGGAGCGCTCATCCACTCTCTGGAGATCGCTCCGTGAGCGGCCACCCAGCATCCAGCGCGGCGGCTTCAGGACAGAACGGTCGACGTCGCATCAGCGGCGTCAATGAGAAGCTCTTTGCGCGAGCTCCCGAGACGCGCCCTGGCGGCGAGGGACAACATTGCGTTCACCGCTCGACGGGCACCCTGCTCGACGGAGTAGCCAGCGGGCAGCTGGCCGCTCCGGACAGCAGCTGACAGACGGTCTGCGATCTGCCTCTCGGTCATGTCCAAGTTCACCTTCAGGAAGCGGCTAACCTCAGGCAGGTCTGAGACAGGGGCGACGCTGCCGAGCAGACACCCGAGGTGGGAGCGATCGACGGTCGTGTACGCGACGATCTGACGGAAGAACGCAGCGAGAGCCTCTCCGATCGAGTCCTTGCCCTCCATGGCGCGCATGGGACTGGAGCCGGTCGTGTCTCGAAACCGCTCGAGCGCACGGAGGAACAGGGCCTGCTTGTCGCCGAACGCGTTGTAGATGCTTGGCCTGCCCATGCCCATCGCCACGCTCAGGTCGTCGAGGCTGGTGTCGGCGAACCCCTTGGACCAGAACAGCTCTGCCGCGCTGTCAAGAGCCACGCCCGGGTCATAGGCGCGCGGACGTCCGCGGGATCTAGCTTTTTCTACCATCTCGCACAGAATGCTACCAAAGCTGTTATTGTACCGCGGCGCATAGAAATCGGCCCTCCGGCTGCGGATGGCGGACGAAACAGAACAGGAGCAGCGAGCGATGCTTTCTTCCGACGAAGCTGCGAAGTGGGATCTACGACTGTGGGGTACCGTGGCGATCCTGTGTGGGGCGCTGTTTCTCGATGCGATGGACGTATCGAGTGTGAACGTCGCTCTGCCGACGATCGGGTCGCATCTGCGGATGTCGGCGTCGACATTGCAATGGGTGGTTTCGGGCTACGTGCTGGGATACGGCGGCTTCCTCCTCCTCGGCGGCCGTGCGGCGGATCTGCTTGGACGACGTCATGTATTCCTGGCCGCGCTGACGGTCTTCGCCGTGGCGTCCGCGCTGGGCGGCGTTGCCAACGACGGGACCCTGCTGGTGGCTGCCCGCTTCGTCAAGGGCGTCGCAGCTGCGTTCACCGTCCCGGCTGGATTGTCCATTCTGACCACGACCTTCCCGGAAGGGGCGGCCCGGAACAAGGCTCTCGGTGTGTACGCCGCCACGGGTGCCGCTGGATTCTCACTCGGCCTGGTGATCGGCGGCCTGCTGTCCGAACTGGGGTGGCGATACGTGTTTCTGGTCCCGGCACCGATCACCGCTGTCTTGGCTCTCGCAGCGATCCGGCTGCTCGACGTAGGAAATGAGCCTTCCCTGGGGCACCGCCACTATGACCTCCTCGGTGCGCTCACCGTGAGCGGCTCGATGCTCGCCTTGGTTTACTCGGTCGTCGAAGTGCCGTCACGCGGATGGCTGGATGGGCGCACCGTTGGTGGGCTGGCGCTCAGCGGGCTGTTACTGGCCGCGCTCGTCGTCGTGGAGAACCGTTCTTCCGCACCACTGGTCCGCCTCGGGATCCTGCGGATACGCACGCTGGTGTCGGCAGACGCGGCTGCCATGCTGTTCTTCGGCACCTATCTGGGCTTTCAGTTCCTCGCGACTCTCTACGTCCAGAACGTTGCCGGTTGGTCACCGACCGACACCGCGCTCGCGTTCCTGCCCTCCGGCTTGTTCCTGCCGATCCTCGGCACGCAGGCCCAACGGCTGATAGGACGCTTCGGCACCACCCGCTTGATCACGGCGGGCCTCATCGCTTTCGCCGTCGGCTACGCGTTGTTCCTGCGCGAGGATTCACACCATCTCACGTACGCGACGATGCTCCTGCCATCGATGTTGGTCCTCGGGCTCGGCTGGGGGCTCGGATTTCCAGCGTTGAACGTTCAGGCAACGGCAGAGGTCGCCGATGCCGAGCAGGGCCTGGCGGCGGGCCTGTTCAACACAAGCTTCCAGATTGGGGGCGCGCTTCTAGTAGCCATCGTCAGCGCCGTCATCAGCAGCCACACTGCGGCGGCGGGCGGCGGCGCGGCGCGCGGCATCCTTGACGCCATGAGACCGACGCTCGTAATCCTGATTGGGCTCGCTATGGCAGGAGCGGTCGCGCTGCTCGTCCTGGTTCGCGGCCGCCAAACGACCCCTGGGACCGCAGAGGTGCTGCCCTCCGAGGCCTGAAACCACAAGAGTCGCTCCGCGGTGGATGCACCGGCCGGTGCATTCGGCCGCAGCCACGACCTGACCGCGACGGCACGCCAGGCGAGCACGACGGCTGCGCCCGCTCCGCTTCGCACCCGCGGCCTCTACCCCATCGCCTTCATCATGTGCAGTGAGGCGGGCGAGCCCGGGACGACGAACCCCGGGACCCTGTGCGGCACGGCGAGAATCGCAGCCGCGAGCACGACCAGGACGCCCGCGGTCGCCAACCTTGCGCCGCGTCCCCAGGGTCCGACCTTCTCGAGCGCCACAAGCACGGCGACCAACCCCATCCACGTGAGGCTCATCACGCCGAGCGCGAACAGCGCGGCCATCAGGGCCCACGAACATCCGAGACACCATGCACCGTTGCGCAGGCCCATCAGGAGTGCTCCTGGCCGGGTGTTCTGCCAGGAGGTGTCCAGGAATCGCAGGGGGCTGCGGCACCTCAAAAGGAACGCGCGCTTGAGAGGCGTCAGCTGGTAGAGCGCGGCGAGGGCCAGAACGCCCGCCGCAAGCCAACGGCCGCCGCTGTGCCAGGCCAGCGAGCCGGCGAACAGGCGCTTTCCAAGCTCGAACAGGCCGTAGGCCCCGATGCCCGCGACACTCCAGACGAGCAGATAGCCGCCGGCGAACAGGAGAACCCGGCTGAGCTCGCGTCGGACCAGCGCCGCAAAGACGGCTGCCGTCGGCGCGAGCGATGGCAACATCATCGCCGCCATCATCGTCACCCACACGCCCGAGAACCAGCCCACGGAGCCGAGGGCCGTCCCCGGTCCGGCGTCCATCCCTGCCATCCGGTCTGCGGTGAACCACCACGCCAGCCCCGCCGCGGCGAGCAGCGCCGCGACGATCCAGACCTGCCCGCGCATCGCCGTCAACGGCGAGAAAGTGACCCCGCCCACCTCGACGCCGCCCACCCCGCCGCTGGCACTCATGACAGCTCCGGCCGCGCCGGAGGAGTTGCTCATCGTCCTCCCGCCCGGTGACATGGCCACGGCTCAACCTCCTTCGTATTCGTCGTGGCGGCGCCACCACATGCCGGTCTCGTTGCGCCCGAGCGGGGCGCGGTCGAGCCACGAGTACATGCCCCAGAGGCCGTCGAGGCCTCGTCCATAAGTCGAGTATGTGTGGAACACGACGCCATCCTCGAGGGCGAATGCGCTCATCCCCGGCCCCTCTTTTCTGAAGGTCGCGGGATCCGTGCCGGCGCCCCTCGCGACCTCGATGAGGAAGGGGCTCTCCTCGGACGGCCGGAAGTCAGCCGTGCGAAAGTTGTACTCGACGGCGCCCGCCTGCCATTCCTGCTCGGTGTGAAACACGTGAAAGTCGTAGTTGAAGTCGCTGTCGAACGAAGACGCCCACGGAAAGCTCCAGCCCATCCGCCGCTTGTAGTCGTGCAGCTTGGCCAGCGGGGCGCGCGACACCGCTGTGAACGCGACGTCGTGATTGGCCAGGTGCACCACCGAGCCGGAGAAGCCGTCCGCGATCGCGGAGCAGGACGGACACCCGGCCGTGAAGTCGGGACCGAGCATGAAATGGTAGATAAGCAGCTGCGAGCGCCCGCCGAAGAGGTCGGCGAGGGACGCGGTTCCCTCATCCGTCTCGAAGCGATACTCCTTGTCGATTGGAACCCATGGCAGGTCTCCTCGCAGCCGAGCCAGCTCATCGCCGCGCCGCGTCAGCTCCTTCTCGACGTCGAGCAGCTCGAGCCGCGCCGAAAGCCACTCCTCACGAGTGCCGGTCCTGTGATCGGTCATTGCTGTCTCCTTTGTCGGTGTTAGAAATCGATTCCGCTTCGGCCTGTACGGACTCGGCGAGTCGCTTGATCCGTGCCAGGCGCCCGTCCCACTGCGCGGCCACCCGAGCCATCGCTTCGGCCGCATCGTCCAGCCGCTCGGGCCGGACGGCGTAGCGCACTTCCCGGCCGCGCCGCCGGCCTGCCACCAGGCCGACACGGTTCAGCACGGCGAGGTGCTTGGCGACAGCCTGTCGCGTGACCGGCAGCCCCTCAGCGAGTGTCGTGGTGGTCGCCTCGCCGCGCTCGAGCAGCGCGTCGAGCACGCGCCGGCGCGTGGGGTCGGCCACCGCCGCCCACAGGGCGTCGTCCTCGGCGACCGCGGTCGCCATCAACGCGTCGCCCCGCGTGGCTTCGAGGCCACGTAGTCGAGCATTTCGCCGAGATGCCTCTCCCAGCCCTGTTCGTGGCTTTCGAGGTACCGGGCCTTGTCCTCCTCGTCATGCGTCACGGCGCCGATGCCGCTCTCGACGACCCTCAACCGTGTCCCATCGGCCTCCTCGATGAGGCTGAACTCGACCAGGGCCGAGTTGCTCTCATCGGGTGGCGCACCCTCCGGATGGTTCCAGCGAAAGGAGAAGCGGTGGAACGGCTCTGCCTCCACGACGCGAATCGGCACGATCAAATCGGATTCCTTGTCTCCGCCGCGGCCTCCGGGCCTCCACGTGAGCGTGCCGTCCGCACCGGCGCGCCCCTCAACTTGTGCCTCGTCGCTGAACCAGCGGCTGATCTGCTCGGGTTCGGTTATCACGCCCCAGACAACCTTTGGGCTGGCTTCGATCAGGATCTCTCGTTCGACGCTGTCAGCGGCCACGCTGGCTCCTTCCGTTGATGTGCAACCGATGGTTGCGAGACGTGCGTCGTCAGAATGGCAACCAGGGGTTGCGTGTCCCGCTCAGGGGCTGGTCGGAGCCGACGAGCCGACTCTCAGAGGACGAGGCCACGGTGCTCAACTGCGATGGCATCGTGTCGATGCGATCATGGAGGCGTCTCGCGCGACCCATTGGTATGACCACTGCTCTGATGCTGGCGACACTGACCGACCGTCGCGACTTCGACGATGGGTGGCTGCTGGAGCGAAAGCTCGACGGTGAGCGCTGCGTCGCCCGCAAGGACGGCGGCGAGGTGCGGCTCCAGTCGCGTACCGGGAAAGACCTCACCGGCACCTACCCCGAGATCCGGGAGGCGGTCAAAACACAGGGCGCCCGGCAACTCCTGCTTGATGGCGAGGTGGTCGCCTATGACGGCGAACAGACGTCCTTCAGCCGGCTTCAGCAGCGCCTCGGCAACGCCAGGCCCTCGCCTGCACAGGTGGCTGCATACCCCGTTGTCTACTGCGTGTTCGACCTCCTCGAGCTTGACGACGAGGCACTCACCGACCGACCACTCCGGGAGCGCCGCGCGCGGCTCGAACCCGCCATCCGGCCGAGTCCGGCGTTGCAGATCACCGAAGCTTGGCGCGGCGACTCGGAGCGGCGGTTCGCCGAGGCTTGCCGGTCCGGATGGGAGGGTCTCGTGGCCAAGCGCACCGATGCGCCGTATACGCGAGGCCGCTCGACGGATTGGCTGAAGCTGAAGTGCGCCTGGGAGCAGGAGTTCATCGTCGGCGGCTTCACCGATCCGGGCGGCAGTCGCACGGACTTCGGCGCCCTGCTCGTGGGCTACAACGAGAATGGCCGGCTCCGGTATGCCGGGAAGGTCGGCACCGGCTACAGCGCGGCGACGCTTCATGACCTCGGTGCCAGGCTACGCGCTCTCGAGACGCCCGAGTCGCCGTTCGTCGACGCCCGGCCGGTCCCGCGCAGCACGCATTGGACCCGACCGGAGCTGGTCGGCCAGATCGGCTTCGCCGAGTGGACAACCGACGGTCGGCTCCGCCAGCCGCGGTTCCTCGGCTTGCGTGACGACAAGGGTCCAAGCGAAGTCGTCCGCGAGCGTGCGCGGTGAGGACGGACACCGATAAGCAGCGAGGGAGAAGCGATCCACGGCCCCCAGCTGCTCAGTGTTCGCACTGCTCCCCCCAGCGAACTCGGGCATGGGCCGAGCGTAGCCCAGTGGGAGGAGCGACGAGTCCTAAGCGCCGACCACCTGGTCCGGCCTCACCCGCTTACGGCCTTTGTGGTCGGCCCGACCGGTACCGATGCACTCTCGGCACACGATCCACTTGCCCTCTGGCTCGGCCTCAAACCACGTCCAGCCCGCGCCGCCACAGGTGGAGCATCGGTCCTTCTCGGGGATGAGCCGGTCGCTCTGCGCCATCGGCTAAGCGTACATCGCAGCGTGGGAGAGGAGTCGCCATGGGTTTGTCACGTCACACCCTTGCCCATTAAGCGGCGATGCTTCACTTGGCAGACCCAGCGAGTCGCGTGTGCGCGCCAGGGTGTAGCCTGCCTAGAGATGGCTGCGCTCATTCGACGAGCAACTCTCGATGCCCTGGTCGATCCGAAGTTCCAGGCGGAGCTTCCGAAGGAGCTGCGCAGCCAAATCAAGCGGCAGGTCGCTAAAGCAGGGACAGGCACTTACGGTCAGATCACGCTTGGGTCCTCTGCCAACGCGGTTCGGGATGCGGCTAAGCGGCTCAAAGCAAAGCCTCGCCTCTCAAAAAAGCTCGCAGCGGCGCTGCCGGACCTTTCACGGATTCCCGGCTACTGACACTCAGCCGGGCCGCCTAGCTGTCGGTGAGCTGTAGTGCAACGCCAGCTCGGCCACGCCGACATGCCCGTAGTTCCGCCCGGTGGTGCGGATCTTCATCATCGCCCCGCGTCTACCGCGCGGCGCTCCGCCGGCGGGCCGAAGTGCAGTGGCTTGGCTGGGCACGGAGGCTTCCGAACCTAACGTTTGGCCATGGCTGCCCCGGGCAGACGCGGATGTGCGCCCGAGGGGACCCGAACCACCACGGAGAAATCTCCACAAGGCCCTCAACCTCGTACAGCCGCTGTAGATCCGTCCAACAGCGTCCAGATCGTCCATTCCGTGCGGGTTTCTGGACGCATCGGACACATCCCACGATCTGGCTGTTGCCAAAGATCTTGCCAGTGATGTGGGTGCACGGCGTCGACGGGGTTTCGCCCCGCGTTGCGACCTGGGGGAGCGGGGTCCGAAGCCGCGACCGCGAAACGTCTAATACAGCTCGTCGGCCTCGTCCTCGCTGACAGCGTTGGTGAACCAAAAGCGCGCCTCGTGTGGACGCTCCAGAGCCAAAATGTGCCGCCCGCGCTGCTCACACGCGCAGTATGGCCTAGGCGGTTAATGTTATCCAGCTGGTGTGACGATGTGACTGTTGGGACCGGGAACGACACGGCGAAGCTTCGAGCCTCGCACGACCGCCTCCCTTTCTCCAGGCCGAGCGCCGTCAGCATTTGGGGGGTCGTCACTCGTCTGATCCACACCCTTCCGCATATTGCGGAGACAGGTTCATTATGGAACGCAAGAGCAAGAGCGCGCTGCTTCTGGCTAGTGCTGCTGGAATCGTCCTACTCGCCCTCCCGGGGCCGGCATCGGCGGCCGAAACCATGGCCAAAATCACAGTGACGGGTGGGTCTCTGTCGATCACCGCTCCGGCTACCGCCGGCACTCTGGGATCGCGGGCAGCAACCGTGCTCGGGGGCACCATCAGCGGCTCTCTGGGTGAAGTGCAGGTGAACGATGCGCGTGCCGCCGCGGCCGGCTCCGGGTGGGTCGCAACCGTCATCTCCTCGACCTTCACGGCCACGGGCGGGACGATCGCCGCGTCAGATGTCGGCTATACCGCGGGGCCAATCATCAAGGTGGGAACGGCGACCTACACCGCGAACGATCCGACCAACCTCACCGGCGCCTCCGCCGCGGTCACCGCGACCGGGATCACAGGCAACAACTCAGCGAGCTGGAATCCCACGATCAACATCTTTGTGGCCGGAACGATGCCGGCCGCCACCTATTCAGGAACGATTACGCATTCGGTGTCGTAATGATGCCCAGTTCGCTGCGGGGGAAGGCGCACGGCCGGGCGGTGAACCGCGTCCTCCATGTTGTGATCGGCGTGCTGATCGCGGCTGCGCTCATCACGGCCATCTGCGGACCAGTTAGCCTGTCCGATGCGGCAACCGTCCCGGGCGCTCGAGCGGCGAGCGCCGGCAGCATCGGCATCCAACTGCTCGAAGTTCCCCTCGCCGCAGCGAGCGATCCCAGGGCGCGCCTGTACATCGTCGACCACCTGCACCCGGGCACGGTCATCCGTCGCCGGATCGAGATCTCAAACACAACGGCTTCGACGGTGCATGTCCTCTTGTATCCCGCCGCTGCCGCGATCAGCCAAGGTAAGTTCGTCGGGGCCGCTGAACATACCCCCAATGAATTGTCTACATGGACGTCGGTGCTTCCGGGCACCTCGGACGTGCCCCCCGGCGGCCACACAATCGCGTCCGTGACCGTCGCCGTTCCCCACGATGCGCCCGCCGGGGAACAGTACGGCGTCGTATGGGCGGAGACGCGTTCGGCGCCATCCGGTGGCCAAGGCATCACCCAGGTCAGCCGTGTCGGTATCCGCCTCTACGTCTCCGTCGGTGCCGGCGGGCCTCCTGCTTCCGCGTTCACGATCGGCTCAATCGTTGCGAAACGCTCGCCCAATGGTCAGCCGGTGGTCCTCGCCACCGTCCGCAACACGGGCGGACGAGCGCTCGACATGAACGGGACGCTGCTGCTCGCGGCCGGCCCCGGTGGGCTCAGCGCTGGCCCGTTCCCGGCCGACCTCGGCACGACCTTGGCAATCGGCGCGACCGAGCCGATCACGATCCCGCTGGACAAGCGGATACCCGCCGGCCCGTGGCACGTGCTGGTTACGATCCGTAGCGGATTACTCGAACACAGTGCTCGCGCAACACTCACCTTTCCAACTGGCAGAGGGACCGGCCCGCCGTACCTCATCATCACCATCCTCGTCATTCTGCTGCTCGTAGGCCTCATGGTGGCCCGGCTGGGGACCAGGAGACCTCGCAGAGGGCAGACGCGGGTTGGCTTCGGGTCCAGACCGCGTGAGCGCCCATGGCACACGGACCGCCCACGCGGGCGGGACGCCGGCCCGCTCGCCCTGAGCGAAAGAGCGATCGACAGTCTTGGCGACGAGGTCGCGGCGCCGCGCAGCTGAGCACGCACCCGCCGTCACCCGGTGGGCAGGGGGCCGGGCGCCGGCGGCCGGCGCTACTCAATGCGCCCGAGGGTGTGTGGTCTCAGCACATAGTGTGTGTGGTCTCAGCACATAGTGGACGCGAACCACCACGGACCGTGAAGTCCACAGGGCCCTCAACCTCGTACACGCCGCGCAGATGCGTCCGCGGGCGTCCAGATCGTCCGTTTTGTCCGGTTCGCGGGGGCATCGAACGTACCCGATGATCTGACCGTTGCCACGATGTTGCCACGGGTGGCCGCTGTTTGAGACGACGACCAGCGTCTATCTCGGACGAGGGCGCAAACCAGGCAACCCGGGCCGCTACTGTGTTCGTGTGGTGCCTTCCATCGACTTCACGATCGCCTTCGACGAGCCCGACGAGGCGCTTCGATGCGCACCAAGGCGCTGAGCTCCGCTTTCGGTCCGGACAGCGTCCTCACCCGGGGGCCCGGCGCGAGGATCTGACCTCGGGACAAAGAGTTTTCGGAGGCGATGTCGAGATCGCGTGCCTCCCGTTCGTGTAGGAGCTGAAAGGGCATGGACGGGACGCCCTGAGTCCCGAACCGAGTCGGCACAGACGGGCGTGAGCGTTGAACGCATCATCGCCGGGAAGGAGCATCGAGGTGGCAAGGATCACTGTCGTGAACAATCTGACCCTAGACGGGGTCATGCAGGCCCCGGGACGCAGCGATGAGGATGACCGCGACGGGTTTGAGCGCGGCGGCTGGGCCGTCCCGTACAACGACCCCGTGATGGGAAAGGCGATGGGTGAACGGATGGCTCAGGACACGGCACTGCTGCTCGGGAGGCGGACCTACGAGGACTTCGCTGGGTTCTGGCCGAAGCAGACCGACAACCCGTTCACGGGCCTGCTCAACAGCGTGCAGAAGTACGTCGCCACCCGGACGCTCTCCGAGCCGCTGTGGGAGAACTCCACGCTCCTCGCTGGGGATGCTCGGGACACCGTCGCGGCTCTCAAGAGCAACTCCGAGCGAGATCTCGTGGTGCTCGGCAGCGGAGAGCTACTCGCCGCGCTGATCGGCGAGGGACTCATCGACGAGTACTTGCTGCTGATTCATCCCCTGTACCTGGGGTCGGGGCGCCGCATGTTCCCCGCGGGAGTATCCGGCGAACTCGCCCTGAAGGACACCCTGACAACCACGACCGGTGTCGTGATCGCGACGTATGAGGGCCCAGCGCCTAGCCACCCCGAGAAGTGATCGCAGAAAGGCGACGATGAACAGATGAAGCACTACCTGCTCAGCATCTACCAGCCGGCCGGTGAACTTCCTCCCGGCGACCTGAAGAAGATCATGGCCGATGTGCGACACGTTGATGAGGAACTCCGCTCGGCCGGAGCATGGGTGTTCTCGGGCGGGCTCCACCCGCCCGAGACGGCCACCGTGCTGCGACGCAGGGATTCCGCGATGACCATGACCGACGGCCCCTTCACCGAGGCCAAGGAGCACATCGGGGGACTCACGATCATTGCGGTTCCGGATCTGGACGCAGCGCTCGCCTGGGGGCGCAAGCTCTCGGCGGCGACGACGCTCCCGGTCGAGGTCCGCCCGTTTCAAGGCGTCGCCTGAGGCCGAGCTGCACGTGTCGACCGGGAGCGGAACGCAGATCGAGCATGTCTTCCGTGAGCAATACGGCCGCGCCGTCGCCGTCCTCGCACGCTTCCTCGGCGACATCGACGTCGCCGAGGAGGCAGTGCAGGAAGCGTTCGCGATCGCGCTTGAGCGCTGGCCGAGAGACGGCGAGCCGCCCAGCCCCGCCGGCTGGATCATCACCACAGCCCGCAACCGGGCGATCGACCGCTTTCGCCGCGAGGCAGCACGCGGGGACAGGCACGCGGAAGCGCTCCTGCTGCATGCCCGTGCTCAGGACCAGGAGACCCCGGTGAACGACGACCGTCTACGACTCATCTTCACCTGCTGCCATCCGGCGCTCTCCTGGGGGTCTCAGGTCGCGCTCACACTCCGGCTGCTCGGCGGCCTCACGACCGCCGAGATCGCTCATGCCTTCCTCACCTCCGAGGCGACGATGGCGCAGCGCCTCACCCGCGCGAAGGGCAAGATCCGCGACGCGGGGATCCCCTACCGCGTGCCGAGCGACACGGACCTTCCCGAACGCCTCAACGCGGTACTCGAAGTCGTCTACCTGATCTTCAACGAGGGATACCTGGCAAGCTCGGGCCAGACGCTCAGCCGCGGCGAGCTATCCGCCGAGGCGATCCGCCTCGGCCGCGTCCTCGTCGAGCTGATGCCCGACGAGCCAGAGGCACGCGGGCTACTCGGACTGATGCTCCTCATCGACTCGCGCCGGCCGGCACGCACCACCGAAAGCTCGGCACTCGTGACGCTCGCTGAGCAAGACCGGACGCGCTGGGACCGCACCCTGATCAGCGAAGGCCGGGCGCTCGTGCGCCGATGCCTACGCGAGGACCGTCCCGGCCCCTACCAGATCCAAGCTGCGATCAACGCTGTCCACAGCGAGGCCGCGAGCGTGCGGGACACCGACTGGACGCAGATCATCATGCTCTACGACCAGCTCCTCCTCTACCTGCCGACGCCAATCGTCGCCCTCAACCGGGCGGCCGCAGTCGCGGAGGTCGCGGGAGCGGAGGCCGCGCTGGCCGCCGTCGAACAGCTCGACCTCGACGACTACCACCTGTTCCACGCGATCCGCGCCGAGCTGCTGCCACGCCTCGGACGAAATGACGAGGCTGTGCGCGCCCATCAGGCGGCACTCGATCTAACCGAGAATCGGGCGGAGCGGGAGTTTCTGCTTCGCTCCGCCGCGCCCCGGTGAGCATCGATGGCGAGGGTCATGACGGCATCACTGGTTCCTGTGGCAACGACCGGTACGAGTCCTACTCATGCCGCGAACGCGGGACGGTGCGTTGGTCGCTCGTGCCATCTCGCGGTCGTTGTCGATATGCGCGAGAACCCGAACGGCCTCGGCTGCACGACGTTGCCAAACTGTTGCCACGACCCGCCGACGGGCTCCGAGCGCCGACCCCTGTCGGTGAGAAACCCGCCGTATCGCCGGCGAGCCATCCCTGTGGAGCCATGTCACGTTCCTCCTTCGAGTCGCGTCATCGGAGAAGACCCGCGAGACGCAAGGAGTGTGACAAAGCCTCTCGTTGAGCTCGCAGGTCGACAACGAACGACGAACGTTCGTGAACGCTTGACGGGGCGCACACCGCTCTGTGACAGCCAGCGCCGCGTTCACAGCAACATCGAACCAACAGCTCTGCGCGACCCGCCGTCACGTTCCACCGCCGCGATCCGTCACAGGAGCAGGCAACCGGAACGAGGTCCGAGATGACGACAGACACTGCTGGCCCCCTCTCACTGGAGACACGCCGAGGCAAGCTCATATTGGCGCTGCTGTGCTCCGTCGCATTCCTGGACTTCGTCGACGCGTCGATCGTCAACGTGGCACTCCCTTCGATCCGTCAGGCGCTGCACTTCTCGGTGCAAGGACTGCAGTGGGTCCCGAGCGCGTACCTGTTGACGTACGGAGGCTTCATGCTGCTCGGGGGCCGCGCCGCCGACCTGCTCGGACGACGTAACGTCCTCGTCGCCGGTACAGCGCTGCTCGGACTCTCATCGCTCATCGGGGGCCTCGCCGGCAGCTCCGGCGTCCTGATCGGCGCCCGTCTCGCGCAGGGTATCGGCGCGGCGATGATGCTTCCCGCCGCCCTCTCGATCCTCACCACCACTTTCAAGGAGGGCAAGGACAGGCACACGGCGCTCGGCGTCTGGGGCGGGGTGGGGGGGCTCGCATCCGCGATCGGCGTCCTCGCCGGAGGGCTGCTGACCGAAGGCCCGGGTTGGCGATGGGTGATGTTCGTCAACCCGATCGCCTCCGTCCTCGTGCTCGGCGGGATCTACGCCCTCGTCAGCGGTGAGCGCCGCCGCGCGCAGCTCGCCAATTTCGACATCCTCGGGGCGCTGCTCGCGACCGGTGGAATGCTCCTGCTCGTCTACACGCTCGTTGAAGCTCCCACAGTCGGATGGAGCGCGGCGGGGACGATCGCCGGGCTCGCCGGTGCGCTCGCGATCCTCGCAGGGTTCATAGCGAACGAGCGGCGGCATCGCAACCCGCTCGCCCCGCTGTCGATCTTCCGCATCAACGGGCTTGGATTCTCAGACGTCACGCAGCTGATCGCCTTCGCAGGGTTCCTCGCGATGTTCTTCTTCCTGACGCTCTATATGCAGAACGTCCTTCACTACTCGGCCATCGAAGCCGGCGCCGCGTACGTGCCGCTGGCCTTCACGGTCGGCATCTCCGCCGGCATCTCCTCGCAGCTGCTGTCGCGCGTAGGGACGCGGCCTGTGATCGTGGCCGGCGCGCTGATCGCGTCGGGAGGCATGTACTGGCTTTCGCGGATCCCCGTCCACGGCACCTACCTCGCCAACCTGCTGCCCGCGATGCTCGTCCTCTCGGTCGGCTTCGGCCCGGTGTTCGTCGGCGTCACAACTGCGGCCAATGCGGGCGTTCCCGCGGATAAGGCTGGGCTCGCCGCATCGCTGCTGAACGCCTCCCAGCAGCTCGGAGGGGCGCTCGGGCTCGCGATCTTCTCGGCCGTCGCGACCAGCCGCACCAGCCACCTGATCGCGGCCCACACCGCGGTCCCGCAGGCACTCACCTCCGGCTTCCAGCGCGCCCTCACGGTAGGCAGCGTGTTCCTGCTCGCCTCCGCAGTCATCGCGCTGAAGGCAACAAACACTCGAGGCGAGACCGCCGAGGGAGACGGACAGAGCTCGAGTGCTGCAGCGACCTCCGCCGAGCCGGCCCTGAAAGCGGCATGACCCGGATGCCGCGAGCTCGGTTGCCGGAGAGGCTGGGTGAGCCCGCGCCGCGCCCGAGTGAGAGCAGGCCCGCCGAGGTGCCCGGCGGAGCCGTGCGGGATGACGGCGTCACCGCCGTCGATTGGCTCGACGAGCCTCGGTCTACGACTGGGCGCGACGACGGCGCCGTCACGTCGGGCGCCGCGGGTCCGTCATAGCTGTAGGACACT
>JAOPZM010000028.1 GCA_025964115.1 Solirubrobacterales bacterium | reverse complement strand
CGGTCCGCCCATGAAGCGAAGCGGGCGTGGCCCAAGTTGGCGCCACGCCCGCTCCTTGCCTAGCACTCATCGATCGCTAGGCAGCGTCGTCGATCGTCTCTAGATGACCGAGTTCGCCTCGATTCCTTCTTCGTTGGTCTGCACCGTCGTCAGTGTCTGACCGGACTCTTCGAACGGAACCACTT
This sequence comes from Solirubrobacterales bacterium, assembly GCA_025964115.1. Taxonomy (GTDB): domain Bacteria; phylum Actinomycetota; class Thermoleophilia; order Solirubrobacterales; family Solirubrobacteraceae; genus Palsa-744. The sequence goes on along the minus strand of JAOPZM010000028.1, from coordinate 20,783 downwards.
TGAACTGTTCGAACTTGGCTTCAAGCGACAGCTCGGGCCCGAACGTTTCTTTACCGGTTTCCGCGTTGATCGACAACGAGAAGTGTTCTGGTTTCTGGTTGCCGCCCGGCGCGGTGAATTTCACCGTCGTCGCTTTGATCATTTTGTTGGTGGCCTGCGGGTTGAGTACGTGACCCTTGACCTGGACTTTCAGGCTGGCGCATTCGAATTCGGTGAAGAATTCCGTGCCTTTCGGCGTGAACTCGTTTGCCAGCTTGTTTTTCGCCGGCACGAGTGTTTTGGTTTCTTTGACGTAGCCGAACTTTTCGATGCCAATCACGCCTTCAAGGTCGTTCACCTTGATTTCGCCTTCGACGCCAGTTGCGCTTTTACATTTCGCGCCGCTGGATTCGCAGCCGGTGAACACGACGCTGGTGGCGACGTTGGTTTTGTTGCCGGTGATTTCGCCTTCGGAGCTCTGGCCTTTGCAGCCGACTTTGGTTTTGACGCCTCCGAGGCCTTCCCCGGTTCCTTCCAGCTGAATCAAGGTACCTTCTGTGCTTTTGCTTTTGTAGCCTTTTTTGATAACCGGCTTTTCTTCGCCGTTGGCCGCTTTGCCAGAGTAGGGGTACCATTCGAATTTTTGTTCGGTGGTGGCTTTAGCTTCCGTCGTGCAGCCGGAGGTCTTCCATTTACCGCCGGCGTGCGCGAGGCACCTACCGTATTCGGGCGCTTCGGCCGACGCGCTCGCTGCAAAGAGCGCCGTCATCGCGAAGATGGCAGCAAGGCCAAGCCCCATGATCCTCATGCGTTTCATATTTGGACTGCTCCTTTTCCCTCTGTGGTTAGATCGACGACCCGGTCTAGCCCTTGACGGGCGACATCCCCGGGTTCGATCCCGTCCGTTGTGCCGTTTGGCAGGCAACGGTCTTCCTCTTCCGACCCTGTCAGAAAACATCTCCCGCGTCAAGGTCAAGCCTTCTTCCCCGTTTTCCCCGGAAGATGAGCATCCTTGTTTCCCCAAACCGCCGGATGTCAAACATCCGTGTTGCGGAAGTCAACATTCCCTTCGGTTGGCCCGGGCCGTGGCCAGCTGGCGGCCAACTACGGCGTGCCGCGCATCGCTCGGCGGCAACAGGCGACCGTACGCGTGCGTTCGAGCATGCTCCGGCGCCGATCCTCTCCCCGAGTTTCGAGCACTGCCAGAGCGACGGGCGATCCAGTCCCCTCCCCTCGCTTGACATCATGTCGCGGCGACGGTACCACAGCGCGTGCTCTTCCGTCAACCCGGAGGTACCGAAATGGGCTGACCTGCCAGCAAACCGACTGCGCGTTTACGTAACTAGGGCCGGGTCAAGCCTCAGGCGGGCCCTACCACCACTCAAACAGCCGAGACCTGCTCCTCCTCGGCCACGCGGAAAGATGAGCCGCAGCCGCAGGCGGCCACGACGTTCGGGTTGTTGACCTTGAAGCCGGCTCCCTGCAGGCTTTCCTCGTAGTCGATCGTCGAGCCGCTCACGAACTGCAGGCTCTCGCTGTCCACGAGCAGCTTCAGCCCATGGCTCTCGAAGACGATGTCGCCGTCGCGCTGCTCGTCGAAGGCGAGCTGGTACTGGAAGCCTGAGCAGCCGCCACCGCGTACGCCGACGCGCAGGCCTGCCACGCTCACATCGGCCTCTTGAGAGGCGAGGAACTCGTGCACCTTCTCGGCGCCCTTGTCGCTGATCATGATCATCGCTTGACTCCTAGTAGGCAGACTCCAAAGCTTTCCAAAGTATAGCGACCGCCCGAGCGACCGAGAACGGCACCCAACACCCGCCGTCCGAGCGCCCACCTCGGCCTCCGGATGCGGGCCGTGATCCTCTACGCTAAGGGGCAGTGCCCTCAGCCGAGGACATAAAGCAGCGTATCGAGGCCGCCATCGATGGCGCGCACGCCGAGGTCGAGGACTACACCGGCGGCGGCGACCATTTCCGGGCGACCGTGACCGCCGCGGCGTTCGAGGGATGCAGCCGCATAGAGCAGCACCGGCTCGTGTACGCGATCTTCGGCGGCGAGATCGGAGGGCCTATCCACGCCCTGTCGTTGAAAACCCAGACCCCCTCGACGATCGAGACCCACTGAGATCCAGGAGCCTTCCATGTCCGCAAGCCAGCCCGACCCCCTCCCCATGCTCAGCAGCGAGCCGGCTCCTTCGGCCGCCCCGGCGAGCGACTCCAACCCGATCCGCGACGCGGTCGCCGAGGCGATCTCCGAACACCGCGTGATCCTCTTCATGAAGGGCTCACCCGATGCGCCCGGGTGCGGCTTCTCCGCGCGCACCGTTGCGGCGCTCCAGGCGCTCGACGTGCCCTTCGCCGCCGTCGACGTGCTTCCCGACCCGCGAATCCGCCAGGAGCTCTCTGCGATCTCCAACTGGCCCACGATCCCCCAGCTGTTCGTGGACGGCGAGCTCATCGGGGGCTGCGACATCGTCGTCGAGATGTACGAGTCGGGCGAGCTGGCAGAGGTGCTGCGGTAACACGCCAGTCTGTGCTGTAGCGTCTCGCGCCGCATGCCCCCCGTCGCGGTCGCCACAGACAGCACCAGCTACCTCCCCCGCGCGCTCGCGGACGGCGAGGGAATCCATCAGGTCAGCCTCTACGTCGGCTGGAGCGCCGACCGGGAGCGCGAGCTCGGGATGGCGGGCTTCGACGCCTTCTACGAGCGCCTGCGCAGGGATCCCGACGTTCCGACGACCTCGCAGCCGTCGATCGGCGACTTCCTCGCCGCGTGGGAGCCACTGCTCGACCGCGGACAGGACGTCGTCTCGATCCACCTCGCCGGCGGCATCTCGGGCACGTGCGAGGCCGCCCGGCAGGCGCACGGCCTGCTCGCCGAGCGCGGCCTGGGGGAGCGGGTCGAGGTCATCGACAGCGAAACGGCCTGCGGCGGAATGGGGCTGCTCCTGCTCGCCGCCAGCGCCGCCGCACGGGCCGGCGCCGACAAGGACGCGGTGGCGGAGCGCGTGCGCGAGGCCCGCCGTGCCCTGAGGATCTGGTTCTGCCTCGACACGCTCGAGTACCTCAGAAGGGGCGGGCGCATCGGCAAGGCCCAGGCCTGGCTGGGCGGAACCCTGAAGATCAAGCCGATCCTCTCGCTCGAGTACGAGATCGTCCCGGTCGAGCGGGTGCGGACGGCCGGGCGCGCGTTCGAGCGGATGGTCAAGTACGCCGGGGAACTCCGCGACAGCGGGTCCGACGGCTGGGTGGTCCAGCACATCCAGGCGACCGAGCAGGCTCAGCGGCTGATCGACCGCTGCAGGGAGATCTTCGACTCCGAGCCGGTCTTCACCTCGGAGGTCGGACCCGTGATCGGAACCTACACCGGCCCGGGCCTGATCGGGGTCGGGGCGCTCCCCCGCACGCTGCTGAGCTGATCAGTCGCGGCGGCGGCGGCGCATCATGCGAGCGCCGAGCACGAGCCCGACGACGGCCGCCCCGATCGTCAGCTCGGTGCGGTGACGCTCGACGTGGCCGCGCCAGTCGGTGAGCCGCGCGACCTCCCCGCGCAGCCGCTCGATCGAGACGGCCAGCTCCAGGCGGTTGGTCTCGATCGAGTTGCGGATCTCAGCGGGTGAGCGTTGCGCCATCAGCTCTCGCCCCCAACCGGAGGCGCGGCGTCGCCGCTCCCGCCAGGGTGCGAGCTGACGGTCTCACGGATCTTGCGTGCCTCTTCGATCGCCATGTTGGGGACGGGTGGCGCGGATTTTTTCACTGCTTTCGCGGCTATCAGGCCGGCGAGGGCTCCCAGCAGGACCAGGATCACCGCCATCGCGAAGAAACCCCAGAAATAGGTGAAGTCGTTGCCCGGCAGGTAGTAATAGAGCAGCCACGCGCAGCCCACGAGCGCGAATATGAGCGCCATCACGAAGAACACGCCCGCCGCGATGCCGACGACCGCGCCCTTGACGAGTTTCGTGGCCTTTTCGGTGACCTCCGCCTTCGCGAGCTCGATCTCCTCGTGTATCAGTAGCGTCGCTCGCTCCGAGACCTCTGCGATCGCGGTGGCGATGTTCTGCGGCGGCTCGCTGCGCTGCTCCCCGGGCGGGCGTCGATAGGGCTCGCTCACTCCGGCGGCTCCTCGTCGAACACGCGCTTCCAGACGAGCGTCGCGACACGCTGAACGGCGATGCTCGCGGCCGCCCCGAGCCCCGCCAGCAGTCCCGACCACATCAGCCGCTTGACCATCTCGTTCTGCATCACCGCGGCAGTCTATTGCCCGGTGAGGTCACTTCCATTCCCGCGCTCGGCCCCTGGGACGGACTTTGCGCCGTCGAAACGGTCACGAAACGCTGGCCTCGCCGACCACGCTCGTTTCAAGACCGCCGCACACCGTCTCCACGACCAGCCACTTCGCCCGCTCGAAGTGCTCCTCGCCCTGCGGGCGCAATCCGAAGATCCAGCCCGTCAGCAGCTGCTCGATCGTCCCGTAGAAGGCCATCGCGGCGAAGCGCGCTTCGATCTCGGGCTTGAACACTCCCTCTTCCTGCGCCTTGGTGACTATCTCGCCGATCAGCTCATAGGCCTCACGGATCTGTCCCAGGTGCGTCTGTCCGAACGAGTTCGCCGCGCGCGTGACCTCGACGATGATGACCTTCATCAGGTCCGGATCGTGCCTGTAGCTGTCGACGATGAACGACGTGATCGCGCCGAGCTTCTCGCGCACGGGCAGCGGCTGGGCGTCGACTTCGCGGATCAGCTCGAGCATCACGTTCCAGCGCTCGAGGAACAGCGTGTCGAGCACCTCGTCCTTGGAGGCGAAGTAGTGGTAGACGAGGCCGTAGGCGACCCCTGCCTCGTCCGCGATGTCCGACACGCGGCAGGCGTGGAATCCCTGGCGGGCGAACACCCGCACGGCCGCGTCGAGGATCAGGCGCCGCTTGTCGGGCCCGGACTTCGCGCGGACCATCGATCGGCTGGCGCTCACGCCCTCACCTCCGTCGGCCAGCGGTAGACCTCGGGCCGGCGGTTGGCGAGCGCCGGCAGCCGGCTGCGGATCTCCTCCTGGCGGCCGAGGTCGAGGTCGGCGACGATGTGGCCCGGCTCGTCCTGCGCCTGCGCGAGCACGAGCCCCCACGGGTCGACGATCATCGAGCGGCCGCCCGAGTGCTGCCCTGCCGGGTGGGCTCCGACCTGGTTGGCGGCGACGACGAACGCCTGGTTCTCGATCGCGCGCGCCCGCAGGAGCGTCTCCCAGTGGTCGCGCGTCGTCGCCAGCGTGAACGCCGCCGGGACGGTCAGGATCCGCGCGCCCCGCACAGCGAGTATCCGGTAGAGCTCGGGGAAGCGCAGGTCGTAGCAGATCGAGAGCCCCAGCTCGACGCCGCCGGCCGTCTCCGAGGTGACGATCTCATCGCCGGGCTCCTCGAGCTCTGACTCGCGATATGTGCGGCCGCCGACCTCCACGTCGAACATGTGCAGCTTGCGATAGGCCGCCCTCACCTCGCCGCTCGGGTCCACGTGCACCGACGTGTTCGCGAGCCGCTCGTGCCCCTCGACGCGCTCGAGGATCGAGCCGGCGATGAGATCGACGCGCAGCTCGCCCGCGATCGCGCGAGCCCACCGGATCGAGGGGCCGTCGAGCGGCTCGGCCGCCGCGCGCAGCTCCTCGTCGGAGCCGATCGCCGTCCACTTCTCGGGGAGTACGATCAGCGTCGCGCCGTCCGCCGCGGCGGCGCGCGTGAGGCGGTCGGCGACGGCGAGGTTCGATGCCTGATCGGCGATGGAGTTGAGCTGGACTGCTGCGACCCTCACGAGCACACGCTCCCCTTTGGGGTCCTATCCGCAACCCCTGCCGCCCTTCGGACCGCCAAATAGATTGACTGGTCAGTCAACACCAACAAGCATAACGCCCGCGGCGAACGCGATGACGGGCGGGCGACCGTCGGACCCCGGCGGCATGCCGATGTTCCGTGGACTGCGCCCGCTCAAGCGCTGGCGCTACGTGGGCATCTTCAGCGAGGAGCTGATGGCATGCGCCGCGCTCGTGCAGATCGGCCCCGCGCGACAGTCCTTCTGGGCGGTGCACCTCGACGGGGACACGGTCCAGCGGGAACGCACGCGGCTGCTGCCACGTAGCGGCGAGGTCGAGTTGGCTCACGGCCACGCCCGCGACGGGAGCGGCAGCGAGCTTGGCCGCCTGCGCCTTCACGACCGCGGCCTGCAGCTGGACCTGACGCTCGAGGAACAGGACGGCATCGAAGCTCTCTGCCCACATGGACGCTATGAGGTCTGGACCCGAAAGCAGGCGGGCGTGCGCGCGCGCGGAACGCTGGCGCTCGATGGCGGGGCGCCACGCGAGATCGACGCGCTGGCCGTGATCGACGACACGGCCGGCCACCACGCGCGCCGCACCGAGTGGCGCTGGAGCGCAGGGGTCGGCCAGCGCGAGGATGGCGTGGCGGTTGCATGGAATCTCGTCAGTGGCATCAACGACCCGGCCACCGGAAGCGAGCGCGCCGTGTGGGTCGCCGGCGAGCCGCAGGAGGCTCCACCGGTCAGCTTCGCGCCGGATCTGTCGAGCATCCGCTGTGCCGATGGGTCGGAGCTTCGCTTCCGCGCCGAGGCCGAGCGCAGCCGCAGCGACAACCTGCTGATCGTGAGCAGCGACTATCGCGCTCCCTTCGGCACCTTCTCCGGGACCCTTCCCGGCGGCGTTCCGCTCGCACGTGGTCGCGGGGTCGTCGAGCATCACCGGGCGCGGTGGTGAGCCCCCGGACCGGCCGGTCGCTCGGTGGCGCCCCTAATCCGATCCGTCGAGGTTCGTCACCTCAACGATTGAGTGCTTGGCCAGATCGGCTGCGAGCTGCGCGTCCTTGGTGGCAAATGGCTCGTCGAGCTGCTCGGCGAGTGCCACGAAAAGCGCGTCCGCCGCGGTTAGGTTGTGGCGGAGGCTCCACGCGCGGCGACGCATCGGGAGACTGGGGAAGAGCTCGATCGGAAGATCACCGAGGTCATCGACGGCCGCACCGGCGCGATCCTCGGCGAGCATCCGTGCGAGCGCCTGACGTCTGAGCACGGCGATGACCTCGAACACGAGGAGATCCGGGGCTGCTAACTCGCCCTCGGCGGCCATCAGCGCCTCGACCTGACCGGCGACTCCCACTCCGAGTAGAAAGTCGACGACACCCGAAGTGTCGATTACCGTCACTCGCCGCGGTCGCGAAGCCGGCGAACGGTGACCTCGCTGGGCTCGGCGAGCGTAGGGACGCCACGGACCCGGACGCGCGCTGCCAACTCGGCCGGGGTAGGCCGCGACGCCGAGCGCATGAGCACACTCCGCGTGTACTCGGAGAGAGACACACCTGCGAGCGCTGCGCGTGCCTTCAGGGTTCCGTGCACATCCTCAGGCACGTCTTTTATCTGAACCAATACTCCCATACAGGGCGTATGTTATCATACCACCCAGCAGGTCTCTAACCGTGACCCCGCTGCCGCCGCAGCTCGGCGAGCAGCAGCTTCGAGTGCATCGCTCCGATCAGCTCCCGCAACGGCTCGACGCCGGCGGCGACGATCTCCATCGCCCGCTCCACCTCGACCTCTCCGGCGAGGCGGTCGACGAGCGCGCGAACCTCCTCCTCCACGAGCGGCTTCAGCGCCTTGCGGTAGCGCAGCGTGTCGTAGACGGTGAACCCGAGGGCCTCCTCGTAGCCGCCGGCGCGAAAGCTCGCGATCGCCTCGATGATGTTCACGTCGTCGCGGTCATAGCCACTGCGCGTGGGCGTCAGCACGCCAATCTCCGCCAGCCGGTCGAGCACGTTGCGTGGTATGTCATAGCGCTCCTGCACCGCCTTGCGCGAGACGCGACCGCGGTCCTCGACGGTGGCGAGCGCCCGCTCGATGATGCGGTCCTCGAGCTCGATCAGAGCGCGGACGCGCTCCGGGTCTTCCTCGAGCGCTCCCCTGATCACGCGCAGCGGCATGAAGCGCTCCTCCTGCAGGCGCTTGATGAGCACGATCCGCTCTACGTAGCCGGACGGGTAGTAGGCCATGTTGCGACTCGTCCTGAGGATGTCCTCGCCCTCGCCGAGCAGGCCCTCGCGCAGGTAGTAGCGGATTGTGCCCGCGCTCACGCCGGAGCGCTCGGACAGCTCGCTGATCTTCAAGAGCTCTCGGCCGCCCGAGCCGTCGCCGTCGGCGGTGCTTCTCATGCGCGCCTGTGAGGCCATCTGCGGATCACCCTCACGCCCGGAACGCGACGCCCTGCTCGGCGCCGGCAGGGCCCGCGGCTGCCCCTTCGGAGAGCAGCTCGGCGACCTCCGCCTCGGTATAGCCGGCCGCCAGCAGCACCGCCTCGGTGTGCTCCCCCAGCGCGGGGCCCGGAAGCCGGCCGTGCTCGCCGGGAGTGCGCGTCAACTTGACCGGGATGCCGAGCTGTCGAATCGGACGCTCGGCGCCGGGCTGGTCGATCTCGACGACCATCTCCCGCTCACGCACGAGCTCTGAGGACAGCGCCTCGTCGAGCTCCAGCACAGGCTCGAGACAGCAGTCGTGCTCGGAGGCGAACGCCTCCCAGTCGGCGCGGCTGCGACCCTTGAAGATCTCCTGAACCTGCGCATGCGTGGCGGAGCCGGGGTGCTCGAACTGCTTGGCGATGAGGTCCTCGCGGCCGACGCCGCGACACCAGGCCTGCCAGAACTTCGGCTCGAGCGCCCCGAGCGTCACCCATCCGTCGGCGCATTCATACGGCCGGTAGCAGACGAGCGAGCCGGCCAGCGGCAACTCGCCGCGGCGGGGGACGATCCCGTCGGCGAAGTGGCTCGCCGCGACCATCGCCAGCCAGGAGAGCGCGCCATCGGCCATCGACACGTCGACGATCTGCCCCTCACCGGATCCCGGTGATCCGGACCCCTCCCGCCCGCCGTCCCGCTCGCGCAGCGCCGCCATGATCCCGAACGCCGCCATCAGCGCGCCGCCGCCGAGGTCCGCGATCTGTCCGGCCGATTGAATGGGACCCCCGCCCGCCCCGCCGCCGCGCTCGCCCGTCAGGCCCAGCAGGCCAGTCAGCCCGAGGTAGTTCATGTCGTGGCCGGAGGAGTCGCGCTTGGGGCTCTCCTGGCCGTAGCCCGAGATCGCGCAGTAGACGATTCCGGGGTTCTCCTCGCGCATCCGCTCATAGCCGACGCCGAGACGGTCGAGCACCCCCGGCCGGAAGGACTCGAGCACCACGTCGTATTCGCGCACAAGCCGTAGCAGCGCCTCACGCCCGCGCTCGTGCTTGAGGTCGAGCCGGATCGAGCGCTTGTTGCGGTTGAGCGAGAGGAACAGCGCCGAGCGTGCGCTCTCATGCGCGCCGTCATAGAAGGGCGGCGACCAGCGGATGTAGTCGCCCATGCCCGTGTCCTCGACCTTCAGCACCTCCGCGCCGAAGTCCGCAAGAAGCAGCGAGCAGAACCCGCCCGGCAGCAGGCGCGAGAGATCGAGCACGCGGACACCCTCGAGCGGCAGGCTCACGCGGCGCTCCGCTCGCGCGCGGGGATCGCCAGCATCTCGCGGGCCTCCAACACGGTTGCGGGACGCCGGCCGACGTCCTGCACCATCTGTCGCGCCTTGGCGATCAGCTCGCCGTTGGAGCTCGCCATGCGGCCGTCGGGAAGATAGAGGTTGTCCTCGAGGCCCACCCTGATCGAGCCGCCGAGCGTCAGCGAGGCGGCAACGAGCATCCACTGGTCGCGGGAGATCCCGATCACGCCCCAGTGAGAGCCGTCGGGGATGTTCTCGACCATCGCCGCGAGGTTGCGTGCGCTCGGCGGGATGCCGCCGACGACGCCCATCACGCAGTCGACATGGAGCGGGACTTTGAGGACGCCCATGTCGATGAGCGGCTCGAGGCTCCCCACGTGCCCCACGTCGAAGCACTCGTGCTCGGGTTTGATTCCAAGCTCGTTCATCGCTGTGAGCAGCTCGATGATCTCCTCGAACGGGTTCTGGAAGACCATGTTGAAGACGAATTGCTTGCGCGAGCGCGAGTACTTCGCGTAGTTCATCGAGCCCATGTTCAGCGCGGCCACTTCCGGTCGGCACTCGCGCAGGTATTCGATGCGCTTCTCCACGGGGACGCCGATCGTGCCGGTCGAGTAGTTGATGATCACCTGCTCGCCAACCTCAGAGCGGATCGCTTCGGTGATCGCGCGGAAGTCCTCCACCTCATAGCTCGGCGTCCCGTCCGGTTTGCGCGCATGGATGTGGATCATCACGCCGCCCTCGTCGACGATCCGCCGCGCCTCGGCGCCGTACTCCTCCGGCGTGTAGGGGATCGCCGGGCTCTGCTCGCGGTTGGCGATCGCGCCGGAGATCGAGCAGGTGATCACGACCGGGTCATCGAGGCTCATGTTCGCCGCCTTTCCTCATACGGGCACCACTCCATGTCGCTTCCAGGGACGCTCGATCCGCTTGTTCTGGGCCATCTCGAGTGCTTTGCAGATCGCCGGGCGCGTCTCGCGCGGATCGATCACGTCGTCGATCATGTCGTTGCCCGCGGCGATGTACACGTCGATGATCTTGCGGTAGGCGTCGATCAGTTCGGCCTTCTTGGCCTCCGGGTCCTCGGCTTCCTCTACCTGTTTTCTCATCACGATCTCCACCGCGCCCTCCGCTCCCATCACGCTGATCTCGGCGCTCGGCCAGGCGACGATCAGGTCGGGCTCGTAGGCGCGGCCGTTCATCACGTAGTAGCCGGCGCCGTAGGCCTTGCGGGTGATCACGGTGACCTTCGGAACCGTGGCGTTCGCGACCGCGTAGAGCATCTTCGCTCCGTGCCTGATGATGCCCTCGGCCTCGACCTTGCTGCCGACCATGAAGCCGGGCACGTCCATCAGGAACACGAGCGGGATCGCAAAGGCGTTGCAGAGGTTCACGAAGCGCGCGGCCTTGTCGGCCGAGTCGTTGTCGAGGATGCCGCCGAGCTGCTTGGGCTGGTTGGCGACGATGCCCGCAGGCCGCCCGTCAAAGCGCGCGAAGCAGGTGATGATCGTCTTTGCCCACTGCGGCTTCATGTCGAAGTAGAAGCCGTCATCGGTGATCCGGCGGATCACCTCGTACATGTCATACGGCTTGCGGTTGGACTCGGGGAGCACGTCAAGCAGCTCCTCGTCCATCCGCTCCGGCGGATCGCTGCTCGCGAGCACGGGCGGCCTTTCCTCGCAGTGCTGCGGCATGAACGACAGGTACTGCTTGATTCGCTCGATGCACTCCTCGTCGTCTGCCACCTCGAGGTCGCCGACGCCCGACTTCCGGCAATGAACGCGCGACCCGCCGAGCTCCTCCTGGGTGACGTCCTCGCCGACGGCCGCCCGCACGAGATGCGGGCCGGCGAGCGCCATCGAGCCGCGGCCCTTGACCATCGGCACGAAGTCGTCCAGGCCGGGGATGTAGGCCGTGCCTGCGGCACAGGGGCCCATCAGCGCGGCGATCTGCGGGATCACGCCGCTCATCACGACCTCCTCGCGGAACAGGTGTCCCGACCCGGCGAACAGCGAGCCGACCGCCTCCTGGATGCGGGCGCCCGCGGAGTCCAGCAGCCAGATGAAGGGGATGCGCTTCGTCAGCGCCAGCTCGCGCAGGCGGCCCACCTTCAGCTCGCCGGTCATCCCCATCGAGCCGGCCATCACGGTGAAGTCATACGCGCAGACGGCGACCATCCGCCCCTGCACCTTGCCGTAGCCGGTGATCACGCCGTCGGCCGGAGCCTCGACCCCGTCCATCGCCCGCTGGGCGAAGTGCGGGCGTCCGTGGATGCCGAGCTCGACGAAGGTGCCGTCGTCGATCAGCAGCGCGAGCCGCTCGCGGGCCGTGAGCTTCTCGCGGGCGTGCTGCTTGGCGATCTTCTCCTCGCCGCCGCCGAGCTTGATGGCGGCGCGCCGCGCGGCGAGCTCCTCGACGAGCGGTCGCAGGATCGAGGTCTTCTCCTCGGTGCTCATCAGCGACCCTTCCACTGCGGCTCGCGCTTCTCGAAGAAGGCGCTCACGCCCTCGACGATGTCCTCGGTCGACAGCGCGAGCGTCAGCTGAGCGCGAAGGTAGTCGAGCGCGTCGTCGAGCGGCATGTCGAGCTGGCGTCGCATCGCTTCCTTTCCGAGCCGCATGATCACGGGCGAGGAGCCCGCGAGCTTGAGCGCCCACTCGAGCACCTCCGCTTCGAACTCCGCGTCGGGGACGACCTTGTTGACGAGCCCCGCGGCGAGCGCCTGTTCGGCGTTCCACCGCTCCCCGAGCAGCAACAGCTCGTTGGCCTTCTTGCGTGGGATGTTCCGGTAGATCAGCGACATGATCATGAAGGGGAAGGCACCGACGTTGATCTCGGGCGTCCCGAAGCTGGCCTTCTCCGAGGCGACGATCAGATCGCACGCGAGCGCGATGCCGAGCGCTCCGGCGAGCACGTGGCCGCGCGCGGCGCAGAGCGTCGGCTTGCCGAGCTCGCCGATGAGCTTGAAGAGATAGACGAAGCGATCGGAGCCGAAGTGCTTCTGAACGAGCGGGGCCTCGCCGGCGAAGCCACCGAGGTTCGCTCCCGAGGAGAAGGTCTTCTCGTGCGAGGACGCGAGCACCACACACCGAACCTGCTCGTCGTCACGGGCCCGCTCGAAGGCGCCGATCAGACCGCTGAGCAGCTCGGGCGAGAGCGCGTTGCGGGTGCCGGGGTCGTCGAGCGTGATGGTCGCCACGCCGGCTTCGCTCACCTCGTAGAGAACCGGCTCGCTGGACACGCGAGCATCCTAACCGCATCTCGGGCCCGTAGGAAGTGAGTAGCCCTACTGTTTACTTTTCCCGGTGGCTGCGTTAGCGTCTGCGGCACGCCGCCGGCCACACCCGTCCAGCCGGCCCACGCAGTCCGAACAAGGAGATCCTCGCCACCATGGCCGCCACCGCCGAGAGCGTGCTGAAGCCGGACTTCAACGCCAGCCGCAAACACTTCATCTTCAACGACGAGCACGAACAGCTGCGCGAGTCGATCACGAACTTCGCGATCAAAGAGCTCGCGCCCCATGCTGATGAGTGGGAGGAGACGACCTTCCCCGACTCGGTCTTCAGGCGCATGGGCGAGCTCGGCTTCCTCGGGCTGGACAAGCCCGAGCAGTACGGCGGCCAGGGCGGCGACTACTTCAGCGCGATCGTCCTCGGCGAGGCGATCTCAAACGCCAACTGCGGCGGGCTCGCGATGGGCATCGCCGTTCAAACCGACATGGCGATGCCGCCGATCCTGGCGCTGGGAACCGAGGAGCAGAAGCAGCAGTGGGCGGTTCCCGCGATCAAGGGCGAGAAGATCCTCTGCCTCGGCATCACCGAGCCCGACGCGGGCTCCGACGTCAAAGGGATCAAGACGCGTGCCGTCCGCGACGGCGATGAATACGTGATCAACGGCTCGAAGACCTACATCACCAACGGGCATCGCGCCGACGTGATCGTGCTGGTCACGAAGACCGACCCGGACGCGGGCTACGACGGCTTCACGCTGTTCCTCGTGCCGATGGACTCCCCGGGGGTGATCCGCGAGAAGAAGCTCCAGAAGATGGGGATGCACGCCTCAGACACCGCGCTGCTCGCCTTCCAGGACGTGCGCGTCCCCGCCACGGCGGTGCTGGGCGAGGTCGGCAAGGGCTTCTACCACATCATGTGGGAGCTCCAGGGAGAGCGCATGATCGGCGCAGCTGGGAGCGTCGCCGGCGCGCAGATATGCTTCGAGAAGACGCTCGAATACGCCAAAGAGCGCAAGGCGTTCGGCAATTCGATCGGCCAGTTCCAGGTGATCCGCCACAAGTTCGCCGAGATGGCCACGAAAATCGAAACGGCCCGCCAGCTCGTGTACATGACCGCCTGGCGCTTCGCCAACGGCGAGTACCCCGTGCGCGAGATCTCGATGGCCAAGCTGCACGCCTCCCGCATCGCCTGCGAAGTCGCGGACGAGTGCATCCAGATACACGGAGGCGCGGGGTACATGAAGGAGTACAACGTCGAGCGCGTCTGGCGCGACATGCGCCTGAACCGGATCGGAGCGGGCACCGACGAGATCATGCTCGAGGTCATCGGCCGCTCCTACGGGCTGTAGAGCGACTCAGATCAGGGCTCGATGAACGAAACGGTCAAGCCCATCGACTTGTATGTGACGCTGGCGCGACGGTCCGCGCTGAGCAGGGTGGCTCCGTGCTCGATTGCGGTGGCCGCGATCAGTGCGTCATACAGTGCGCCGCCACGGAGTCCGGCGTGAATCGCCCGGAGCAGGTACGAGCGCTGGCGCACGGCATCGAGCGCGAGCCACGGCTTCGGGTAGATCCGATCGAGCGCGTCCACCACCACCTCCGGCACAACGCGATAGGGCTCCGGCATTCGACTGAGCGCGGAGACGGTCTCGACGGCTACGTGCGCTATCAGCTTGCGGCTGTCCTTGACGATCGCCGCTCGCGAAGCCTCGTGAGCCGGGTGCCATTGGCCAAGCGCCGCGATCACGACGCTGGAGTCGGGCGCGATCACCTCCTGACGCGTTCGATCGTCGCGCGGACCTCCTCGGGGTCGATCATCGGCGGCGGCGGATCGATGACGATCACCGCGAGCCCGTCCCGCTCCTCGACCCGCGCATTGGCGTCGGGCACCGTCAGCTCCAACGCGCCGTCCGAGGCCGTCAGCTCGAGCTCCGTGGGCCCGTCGATCCCCAGCTCCTCACGCATCGGCTTGGGGATCACGATCCGCCCGACCCCATCGATGGCAACTCGCATACCATCAGATTACCAATCGGCCAGATGAGCGCCCTCACACCACCCTTCACCGACGAGCACGAGGATCTGCGACAGTCGATCCGCGGCTTCATCGAACGCGAGCTGTCGCCTCATGCGGCGCTGTGGGAGGAGGAGCGCTGGTTCCCCGACAACGTCTTCCCCAAGCTCGCCACCCAGGGGCTTCTCGGGCTGAAGTACCCCGAGGAGTACGGCGGACAGGGTGGCGACTACCTTCATGAGGCGGCCCTCTGCGAGGAGATGGCGAGGATCGGCTCGGGCGGTACGGCCGCCGGGATCGGCGCACACATCAACATCGCCACGCCGCCGATCTGGAAGTTCGGCACCGAGGACCAGAAGCAGCGCTACCTCGTGCCCGCGATCCGCGGGGAGCGCATCGGCGCGCTGGGCATCACCGAGCCTGGCGCCGGGTCCGACGTCGCCGCGGTGAGCACGCGCGCGGAGCGCGTCGACGGCGGCTGGGTCGTGAACGGCGAGAAGACCTACATCACCAACGGCGTACGCGCCCATTTCATCGTCACGGCCGTCAAGACGAGCGAGCAGGGCGGCCACCACGGGATCTCCTTCCTGATCATCGATCGCGGCGAGGGCGTGAGCGCCTCCAAGCTCGAGAAGCTCGGCTGGCATGCCTCCGACACCGCAACGATCAGCTTCCAGGACGTATACGTGCCCGAGGAGAACCTGCTCGGAGAGCTGAACGAGGGCTTCGCGCTGATCATGGCCAACTTCCAGTGGGAGCGCCTGGCGATGGCGCTCGGTGCCGTCGGAGCGATGCAGCTCGCATGGGAGCGCACAGCCGAGTTCGCTCGCGAGCGCAAGGCCTTCGGGCGCCCGCTGGTGGGCCACCAGGCGATCCGCCACAAGCTCGCCGACATGGCCACATCGGTCTACACCAGCCGCTGCGTCACCTACGACGCCCTGCGACGCTTCGTCGACGGTGAGGATCCCCTGCGCGAGGTCACCATGGCCAAGCTGCTGACACAGCGCGCCTGCTTCGAGCTGATGGACGAGTGCCTTCAGATCCACGGCGGCGCCGGATACATGCGCGAGTACTGGGTGGAGCGTGCCGCCCGTGACGCCCGCCTCGGGCCGATCGGCGGCGGCAGCGACGAGATCATGCGCGAGATCCTCGGGCGCGTGCTCGCCCTCTGAGCAGAGCGAATTTCTGGGCGTCCCTTTGCAAGGGTGTCCAAACCTGCCCTCTCCCACTCATGTCGCTGCCGGGCAGCGCCGATACGAGGTAGGTGCCGCATCGCATTCGCCCAATCCTCGCGACCGCGCTCGCGATCGCCTGCGCGTGCGCATACGTCGGTCCCTCAACCTCCCTGGGAGCGCATGCCCCCGTCGCACATGCCCGGGCACACCACTGGAGGTCGTGTGCCGGAGCCGGAGCCAAGCGCCGCTCGCGCCATCACACGCGCAAGGCGAGCTACCGCAACACGCATCGTGGCCACCACGTGACGCGCTGCGTGAAGCGGCACGTCACGCACCGGTCGGTGAAACACCACTCTCCCGCTCCGCGCCACTCGCAGACTCGCAGGCACTCGACGTCCGGCGCGGCCGGCGGCTGCGCCGACACCGACCTGGCTCCGGCCACGTGGAACGTCGAACGAATCCGCGGCGCCGTCCTATGCCTCGTCAACCGCGAAAGGGCCGCGCACGGCGAGAGCGCCCTGCAGCCGAGCACGCGTCTCGAGCAGGCGGCACAGAGCCACACCGAGAGCATGGCCTTCGGCAACTACTTCGAACACGTCGGTCCTCGTGGCGACACGCCCGCTGACCGGATGCGCGCCTGCGGCTACATCTACAGTTCGCAGGTCGGCTACGAAATCGCCGAGAACCTCGCATGGGGCACGCAAGCGCAGGGAACGCCACGCGCGATCGTCGCCGCGTGGATGGGCTCGGCGCTGCACCGCGCGAACATCCTCGACTCGCGCTTCCGCGACACGGCCGTCGGCGTCTCACCGCACGTGCCGAGCTCCATGAGCGGCGGCCAGGCGGGCGGCATCTACACGCAGGACTTCGGCGTGATCATCGCCGGGTGAGCGGCCGCGTAGCATCGTCATGGGATCCTTATGCGATGCGAGTGACAATCGATAGGTCGGGGCGAATAGTTGTCCCGAAGCCCATGCGTGAGGCGCTCGGACTCTCGCCGGATGGGCCGCTCGACATCGACGTCGTCGACGGACACCTGGAGATCTCCGCGCGTCATGAGCCACCGCTCGTCCTAGGCGGTCCCCATCGGCCCACGGTCGCCGCGACCGGCACCTCCGTCTCAAATGAGGACGTCCGGCGCGTGCTGGAGACCGTCCGCACGGCCTGAAGCCTCGACCTCACGATCAACTCGACCGGCCGGCGATCGACGGCGGGCAGATATAACTTCGGCTCCTCGACCACGTAGAAGGAGACCTCACGCTATGGGAGTACTCGACGGCAAGGCGGCGATCGTCACAGGTTCGGCGCGCGGGATCGGTCGCGCCACGGCGGAGCTGCTCGTGGCACACGGCGCGCAGGTCCTGATCAACGACCTCGACGGTGACGTCGCCGCGCAGGCGGCCGGCGAGATCCCTGGCGAGACGGCGGTGTTCGCCGGAGACCTGACCAAGCCGGGCGTCCCCGACCAGCTCGTGCAGAAGGCGGTCGACTCCTTCGGGAAGATCGACATCATCGTCAACAACGCCGGCTACACGCTCGACGCCCCGATCCACAAGATGTCCGACGAGCACTTCCAGGCGATGCTGGATATCCACACGGTGGTGCCGTTCCGCGTGATCCGCGCGGCGGCGCCGCACCTGCGCGAGCCCGCCAAGAAGGAGCGCGAGGAAGGCAAGGAGGTGTTCCGCAAGATCGTCAACATCTCCTCCACATCGGGCACCTTCGGCAACGCGGGCCAGGCGAACTACTCCTCCGGGAAGGCCGGCGTGGTGGGCCTGACGAAAACCGTGGCCAAGGAGTGGGGCCAGTTCAAGGTCAACGTCAACGCCGTCGCGTTCGGCTTCATCGACACCCGTCTCACGCAGGCGAAGGTGGACGAGAACACGATGGAGAAGGACGGCGAGAAGATCCAGCTCGGCATCCCCGAGCAGATGCGCCAGATGGCCTCGATGCTGATCCCGCTGGGTCGCCCCGGCACACCCGAGGAGGCCGCGGGCGGCGTGTTCTTCCTCTGCTCGCCCTGGTCGAACTACATCCACGGCCAGACGCTGCACGTCACGGGCGGCCTGTTCGGCGGGATGAGCGGCTGAGCCTAGGTCGAGCCCCGCAGATCGAGCAGGCAGCCGGAGAAGTAGTCGCCTGCCGGTGAGGCGAGATACGTCGCGAGCGCGGCCACCTCGCCCGCCGGCGTGGCGGGTCCCGGGGCGATCGTCACCGCGGTGACGCGATGGCGCGACCACTCGATCGAGAGCGTGCGCGAGAGGTTCTCGAGGCCGGCGAGCGCCGGCCCGGAGTGTGCGCCGCCATCTGAGCGCGGCGCGAGATAGAGGACCCGACCGCCCTGTGCCGGGAGGAAGGCGAGATTGAACACCGCGCGGGTGACCGTCCACGCGGCCTGCAGGCATGCTCCCAGAGCCGCTCCGCCGCTCTCCTCGCCGGCGGCGCGCTCCCTCGCGAAGATGCCGGCGGCGTCGACCACCAGCACCTCGATGCTAGGCGTCTTCTCGAGCGCCTGCGCCACGGCATCGTCGATCGCCGTTTCCTGGCGCTCGTGCGAGGCGCCCGCGGGTGGAGCGCACCTGAGCACATGCGCGCCGAGAGCGGCGCAGGCGGTCTCGACGGCGCCCCCGATCCCCTCGCCAGCGTCCCGTGCTGCGGCGGGGCCCGCGGCCAGCACGTGCACGCCGTCGAGAAGACCAGGGCGCAGCATGCGCGAGGCGTCGATGATGCCCATCGCGCGAGCGGTTGCCGCGCTAGGCGACCGCCGCACCCTTGGGCGGCCGGCGCCCCGCGCGGCGCTGATCGCGCACCCGCCGCAGGACGCCCTTGCGCCCGTGCTCCTCGAGTCCCGCGTAGAGCCCGCGGATCTCGACGAGGATCTGATCGGCAACGGCCTGCTGCTGCTCGCGGGTCGGGTTCTCGATCCGCTCCCAGCGGATCGCATCGCCGTACTGGATCGTCACCTCAGGAAACTGAAGGCGCTTCCAGTTGCGGATGCGCGAGGAGCCATGGATCGCGATCGGCACGACCGGCGCTCCGGTCTCTAGGGCGAGGCGCCCGATGCCCCGCTTGGCCTGTTCGGCGACTTTGCCCGTGCGTGAGCGTCCGCCCTCGCAGTACATCGCGACCGCTCCGCCCTTTTCGAGGATCGTGTCGGCGGTGATGAAGGCCTCCTCGTCGCGTGCGCCGCGGCGGACCGGGAAGACGCCGCCGTGGGTGTAGATGAACTGCATCGGCCGTTTGAAGAGCTGTGACTTCGCCATGAAGCGAACCTTGCGGCGGATGCAGCAGCCGATCAGGAAGTGATCCATGAAGGAGAAGTGGTTCGGGGCGAGGATCACCGATCCGCTCCCGGGCACGTTCTCGGTGGAGATCGCCCGCGCGCGCAGGAAGGTGTAGCCGTACAGGGAGGTGAGGATCCGGACGAGCTCGTAGACCCAGTCCGGTTCGCGCGTGCGCGCGCGCGCGTGGAAGCGATCGAAGTGCTCCTTCGGCCGGGGGTCGCTGTAGACCTGCTCGCGCATCGGGGCCAGCTCGCTCATCTCAGCCCTACCCTACCTAGCGGGCGCCGCGACGCCGCGGGTGCGAGCGACCGCATCGCTCCAGCCGGCGAGCAGGCTCGCACGCTCGTCCTCGCCCATCCGTGGCTCATAGCGGATGCGCTCGCGCCATCCCGAGCGCACGTCGCTCACCGTCCACAGGCCGACGCCTACCCCGGCCAGGTAGGCGGCGCCGAGCGCCGTCGTCTCCGCTACCTCCGGGAGCACGACCGGCACGCCGAGCACGTCGGCCTGGAACTGCATCAGCCAGCCGTTCACCGTGGCCCCGCCGTCGGCCCGCAGCTCCGGCAGCGCCTCGCCGGACGCCGACTCCATCGCCCTGACAGCGTCGACGGTCTGGTAGGCGACCGCCTCGAGCGTCGCTCGCGCCAGCTGCGCACGACCACTGCCGCGAGTGAGGCCGACGATCGTCCCGCGCGCGTCGGGGTCCCAGTATGGAGAGCCCAGGCCCGTGAGGGCAGGGACGAAGTACACGCCGTCGTTGCCCTCGAGCGATTCGGCGAGCGCCTCGGTCTCGGCCGCCGCGTCGATGATCCTCAGGCCGTCGCGCAGCCACTGCACGGCCGCACCGGTCACGAAGATCGAGGCCTCGAGCGCGTAGGCGCTCGAGTCGCCGATGCCCCAGGCGATCGTTCTCAGCAGGCCCTGCGGCGCCTCTGCCATCTTGAAGCCGGTGTTGCTCAACAGGAAGGACCCCGTTCCGTAGGTGTTCTTGCCCATGCCCGGATCGACGCAGGCCTGGCCGAAGAGCGCCGCCTGCTGATCGCCTGCCACGCCCGCGACGGGCACGGCGTGCCCGTGGAGCGCCGCCGGCCGCGTCTCGCCCATCACGCCGGCGCTCGGCAGCACGCGTGGCAGCGAGTTAGCGGGCACACCCAGCAGGTCGAGCAGCTCGGGATCCCAGCGCCCGTTCACGATGTCGTAGAGCATCGTGCGTGACGCGTTCGACGGGTCGGTCACGTGCTCGCCGGTGAGCTTGAACAGCAGCCACGAGTCGACCGTCCCGAACACCGCGCGTCCCTGCAGCGCGCTCTCGCGCAGGCCGGGCACGTGCTCGAGCAGCCATTGGATCTTGGTGGCGGAGAAGTAGGGGTCGAGCACGAGGCCTGTGCGCTCGCGCACCAGCGGCTCCCGACCCGCCGCGCGAAGCTCCTCGCAGCGCCGTGCCGTTCGCCGGTCCTGCCACACGATCGCGGGGTGAAGCGGCTCGCCCGTCGCCGGGTCCCACACGCAGACCGTCTCGCGCTGGTTGGTGATGCCGACCGCCGTCAGCTCACCCTCGCCGACGCCGGCGTCGGTGAGCGCCTCGCCTGCGACCGCGTG
>JAOPZM010000046.1 GCA_025964115.1 Solirubrobacterales bacterium | reverse complement strand
CGGCGACGGCAGCGTCGGCACGGGCCTGCACCTCGACGAGCTCCGCCTCCAGCGTGGCGACGCGGGCCCGAAGCCGCTCGAGTTCGGCCTGGTCGTTCATCCGCTCCTGCTCCGCTTCGACCGTGTCCATCTCACAGATTCTCCGCGATTTTCGCAGCGGCCCGGTTGAACACGGCGAAGCCGACGACGAAGATGACCAGCACGATCGCAAGGGCACCGAAGAGCGCCGACCAGCTCCCGAGTACGTCCCCCGCGCTCGGTGTGGCGTGCGTGACCATCGCGTGGCGGAACTGCTGGAAGATCACCGCCAGCGGATTGAGCATGTAAAGGTGCAGCGCGGTTGAGCTCAGCTTGGCCATGACGGTCTGGATCGAGATGATCACGGGCGAGGCATAGAAGAGGATCTGCGAGACGACTTCCCAGATCGGCTGGATGTCGCGGAAATGGACGAAGAGCGCTGACAGCAGCATCGCGACGCCGGCGACGAACAGGACCAGCACCCCGACGATCAGGGGCAGCTCCAGCCAGCTGAGCATCGGCCGGACGCCGGAGCCCAAGGCGAAGCCCATCACGACGATCAGGTTCAGGCCGAGGTTGAACAGCGCCAGAAGCACCACCGACACCGGGATGACGAGCCGCGGGAAGTGGATCTTGCGAACGAGGTTCTCGCGATCGACGACGCTGCGCACCGCACCCGCCGTCGCTTCGGCGAAGAACGTGAAGAGCACGATCGACGCGAGCAGCTGGGCGCCGTAGAAGTGTTCCCCCGGCGCTTTCGAGCTGTTCACGTGGGCGACTTCCGTAAAGAACACGTACAGCACCCCAAACAGCAGCAGCGGGCGCACCAGCGTCCATACGTAGCCGAGCATTGACCCGAAGAAGCGAAGCTTGAATTCCGTGCGGGCGAGCGTGAACGTCAGCGACCAGAAGCGGCGAAGATCGCCGCTCAGCGCCGACGGGCCGTGCACGCGGTGACTTGCCGGTACGCGTCCGGGAACCGGCAGACGGATGCCTCCGCTGGTGCTCATGCGCGCTCGATCTTCACATCGATCGGCAGCTCCAAGATCCCGCCGCTGGCGTCTCCATGGATGAGGATGGACGCCATGTCCTCGACGAGCGCGAGCGCGTCCTCGCCCGTCCCCTCGCGTGCGAGCGACGGCGTCATCGCGTAGCGGCTCGATGTCAACCAGTTCGGCAGGTCGAACCGTGCGATCACCGTCTCGCCGGCTTTGAACGAGCCGCTGCGCTGCCCGTGCTGGTCGCTGCGCGCCACGATGATCGTGTGCCCCAGCTCGGTGCGCAGCGTAGCCGCGAACACCGGGTCGGTCAGGTCCTCCGCGATGCGGACCTCGAAGCACATGCTCAGTCGCTCGTCCTGGCTCGCGCTCGTCACCCGCTCGCCGCTCGCGTCCTGAAACCACGCCTCCGCGATCACCGTTCCGCTGGAGGCCAGCTCCTCGGTTGGCGCCTCGTGCGGAAGATGGCCGAAGTTGAG
The DNA here is from genome assembly GCA_025964115.1 of Solirubrobacterales bacterium. Taxonomy (GTDB): domain Bacteria; phylum Actinomycetota; class Thermoleophilia; order Solirubrobacterales; family Solirubrobacteraceae; genus Palsa-744. The sequence continues at coordinate 1,092 of JAOPZM010000046.1, read as the reverse complement.
CTTGTGGTAGGCGCGTCCTATGCTGCGCGGCTCGCCGATCTCCACCATTCGACCACGCTCCATGAGCATCGCTCGGTGGCAGAACCGCTCGACGGAGTACATGTCGTGGGAGACGAAGACGATCGTCCTGCCTTCGCGCTTGAGCCGGAAGAACTCCTCGAAGCACTTCTGCTGGAAGGCGGCGTCGCCGACCGCGAGCACCTCGTCGATCAGCAGGATCTCGGCCTCCACCTGGATGGAGGTGGCGAAAGCGAGCCTCACGAGCATCCCCGACGAGTAGTTCTTGAGCTTGAGGTCGATGAACTCCTCGAGTTCCGCGAAGGCGATCACATCGTCGAAGCGCTCGTTCGCCTGCTTGCGAGTCAGTCCAAGCATGATCGCGTTGATGATCACGTTGTCGCGAGCGGTGAGGTCCATGTTGAAGCCGACCCCCAACTCGATGAAGGGGGACAGGCGTCCGGCGACCGAGATACGGCCCTTGTCCACGCCGTAGATGCCGGCTATGCACTTCAACAGCGTGCTCTTGCCGCTGCCGTTGCGGCCTACGATCCCGAAGAACTCCCCGGTCGCGATGTCGATCGAGATGTCCTCGACGGCGTGGAGTTCGTCGTACTCGGTGCTGCGGAACGGGTGCAGCGCCCTCTCCTTCAACGTGGAGTACTGCTGATGGGGGAGGCGGAACGTCTTGCTGACGCCCTCGATCGAGAGCGCCACGGGCGCCATCACCTGGGTGTCCGCTACTGCGTCCGCCGCTCGGGAGATCGTCGTCGACAAGGGTCAGTGAACGCTAGCAATCGGGGAAGCGACGGCGCCTGCGCCGGAGGCCGACGCGACCGGAGCGCCTCTCAAACGCGCTGTAGCACGTAGACGTCCTGGTTGTCCTGGTTGCGTCCCGGTGCGAATTCCAGAACGCGCCAGGGCGGGCAGAGTTGCGCGAGCAGCCACTCCGGGCTCAGGAACGAGGTGCCCCATTCCGGGTTCACGACCCCCCAATCGCCCTCCTCGCCGAACTCGGGGGCGTACCACCAGCCTTTGCTGTAGAGGGCGTTGGCGATCTCGCGTGACTGCTGCGGGGTGCGCAGGCCGTTCGTC
>JAOPZM010000228.1 GCA_025964115.1 Solirubrobacterales bacterium | reverse complement strand
GGCGTCGGCCCCGTACTCCTCGAGCAGGTGCATCGGCGTGACGACGTTGCCCTTGGACTTGGACATCTTCTTGCGGTCCGGGTCGAGCACCCAGCCGGAGATCGCCGCGTTGCGCCACGGCAGCGCGTCATGCTCCAGGTGCGAGCGCAGGATCGTCGTGAACAGCCAGGTCCTGATGATGTCGTGTGCCTGTGGGCGCACGTCCATCGGGAACACCTGCGCGAACAGCTCCATGTCCTCGCCGGCCTGGCCGGCGATCTGGGGTGTGAGCGAGGAGGTGGCCCACGTGTCCATCACGTCGGGCTCGCCGATGAAGCCGCCCGGACTGCCGCGCTGCCCAGCCTCGTAGCCGTCGGGGACGTCCGTCGAGGGGTCCACCGGCAGCTGCTCTTCGCGCGCGAGGATCGGCTGGTCGTAGAGGACTGCGCCGGTCGTGTCCAGCGGATACCACAGCGGGAACGGGACCCCGAAGAACCGCTGGCGGCTGATGTTCCAGTCGCCGGTCAGGCCCTGCACCCAGTCCTCGAAGCGGGCGCGCATGTAGGGGGGATGCCAGCTCAGCTCCCGACCCCGCTCGATCAGCTCCTCGCGGTGCTCCATCGTGCGGATGAACCACTGTCGGCTGGTGATGATCTCAACCGGCCGGTCGCCCTTCTCGAAGAACTTCACAGCCCTCGTCACGGGCTCGGGCTCGCCGAGCAGATCGCCCGACTCCTCGAGCAGCTCGACAATTCGCCGGCGCGCCTGGTTGATGGTCGCGCCCTGCAGCTCTCCATAGCTCGCACGGGCTCGCTCGACGTCGGCCGACTCCCAGCCGGGCCCTCCCCATGGCACCTCCAAGAGCCGCCCGTCCGGGCCGAGCACCGAGCGCACCGGCAGGCCAAGCTCGCGCCACCAGATCACGTCTGTGAGGTCGCCGAACGTGCACACCATCACCAGGCCGGTCCCCTTCTCCGGGTCGACGAGCGGATGGGTCAGGACGGGAACGCGCGTCCCGAACAGCGGCGTCAGCACCTCCCTTCCCACGAGCTCGCGCTGGCGCTCGTCGTCGGGATGCGCGAGCAGCGCCACGCAGGCCGCGATCAGCTCGGGACGCGTCGTGTCGATGAGCGCATCGCCCTCGCCGGCGGCGCCTGTGAACCGCACCCGGTGCATCGCGCCCGGCCGCTCACGGTCCTCGAGCTCGGCCTGCGCGACCGCCGTCTGGAAGTCGACGTCCCACAGCGTCGGCGCCTCGAGCTGGTAGGCCTCGCCGCGCTCGAGCAGGCGCAGGAACGAGCGCTGGGAGATGCGCTGTGCGAGCTCGCCGATCGTCGTGTACGTCATCGACCAGTCGACCGACAGCCCGAGCCGGCGCCAGAGATCCTCGAAGGCCTGCTCGTCGGTCTCGGTGAGGCGCAGGCAGAGCTCGACGAAGTTCGGCCGAGAGACCGCGACTGGCTCCTTCTCGGACGGCTCCGCCGGCGGCTCGAAGTCCGGGTCGTAGGGGACCAGCGGGTCGCAGCGCACGCCGAAGTGGTTCTGCACGCGACGCTCGGTCGGCAGGCCGTTGTCGTCCCAGCCCATCGGGTAGAAGACCTCCATCCCGCGCATGCGCTGATAGCGGGCGATCGCGTCGGTGTGCGTGTAGGAGAAGACATGGCCGACGTGCAGCGAGCCGCTCACGGTCGGCGGAGGAGTGTCGATCGCGTAGACGCGCTCCCGAGGCGCCTCGCGGTCGAAGCGGTAGGCGCCCTCGCGCTCCCAGGCGGCGCTCCACTTCTCCTCCAGACCGTCGAGCGTGGGGCGCTCCGGCACGCCGCCCGTGACCGACTCCGCAGGATCACTGTCAGCCCGCGGACATTTCTCGGTTTTGGAGGGGGTTATCGGGGGCAAGCCGTTGATCGTAGCCGCGTTGGAAGGTAGGCTGCCGCGCGGCTCCGTGGGGCTGGACATGACTCTCAAAACGCGGAATACTTCCATGAGAATCTCCTCATAAACGTGCGACCCATTCGGCGCGATATAGAGTCGGCTTGCTGGCGAGGAGCAGGGCCTAACGAGAGCATCATGAGATCTGGGGAAGCTGGGTTAGCCACTTGAGCTTGTTCGCGAAGAAGCTGCTGGCCGTGAGTGCCGCGGTGCTGGCAATCGGGGCGCTGATAGCCCTGTACGTCGCCGACTGGGCGACGAGCTTCCCGAAGGAGGTCGCGGCAGCGCCTGCGCCGGCCAACAGCGGAGGCGCCAGCCTGACGCTCGAGACCGTTGCGGCGGTCGGCGGCAAATACAGCCCCACGCATCCGAGCTGGGTGTCCTATCTGGTTCGCACCAACAACCGCTGGGAGCGCACCACGGACTTCACGGTGCCGGCCAACTCGGTCGTGCACGTGACGATCTACCAGTTCGACACGCCAACGGGGCTGCGAAACCCGTTCCTCTCCCAGGTCCAGGGAACGGTCGGGTCGGCGACGCTCGACGGCAAGCCGTTCACAACGATTCCCCCCGAAGAAGCGTCACACACCTTCGCCGTCCCCGAGCTCGGGGTGTTCGTGCCGCTCGCGGGAGTGCCCGAAGAATCGAAGCATCCCTGCGAAGAAGCCCCCTGCGAACCCTCGACGATGGATCACCGCACGATCACCTTCACGTTCCGCACCGGCAAGAAGGGCCGCTACCGCTGGCAGTGCTTCGTACCCTGCGGGGCCGGTTGGTACTTCGGCAATGGGGGGCCGATGCAGACGCTCGGCTACATGGATGGGTTCATCGATGTGGTCTAGGCGATGAGCGAACCCAACCACGCACGTCGCTTCGCGCTGATATGGGGTATCGCGTCGGTCGTGGCGACGCCGCTCGTGATCGTGCTACTCGGCCCGATCCTGCCTCCCGGGAAGTCCACCGAACAGGCCGCCGGGCAGGTCACCGACAACACGGTGCTGCTGGGGATGGCCACACCCGTCCTGCTGCTCGTCGTCCTGTACCTGGCCTACTCCTCGATCTACTTCCGCCAGCCGAAGGGCGGCGCCGTTCTCGAAGGTCCCGCGGTCCGCGGCGACGCGCGCGTCCAGACGACCTGGATCATCGTCACCACGGCGCTGGTGCTGTCGCTCGCCGCCTACGGCACGGCGAGGCTGCTCTCCGACAACGGCGCCGGCTCTGGTAGCGGCCCCACGCCGCTGACGGTGCCCAAGGGACCCAAGCTGCCGGTGCAGGTGATCGGCCAGCAGTGGGCTTTCACATACCGCTACCCCACGTACGGCGGCGTCGAGGTTCCCCATCTCGTCCTCCCGGAGGGCAAGATGATCGAACTCCACGTCACCTCGCTCGACGTGATCCACTCCTTCTGGGCGCGTCAGCTGGGCGTCAAGGCCGACGCGAACCCGCAGGTCGACAACATCGCCTTCGTCGAACCCACGAAGGTCGGGGCCTTCGAAGTGCGCTGCTCGGAGCTGTGCGGCCTCTGGCACGGTGAGATGTTCGATCACGGCCGGGTCGTCACCCAGGCCGAATTCGCAACGTGGATCCAGCAGGCGCAGGTGGCCTATGCGCCTGCGACGAAAGCTCTGCCCCCATACAGCACGACCTACCTACCCGAACCAACGAGGCGCGGCGGATGACTACCACAGCAGCTGTTCCGACCCCACAGCCGACCGGCCGGCCGCTCTGGCGGCGGCTCATCGGCTTCAACCTGCTGACCGCCGTGGCGCTCGGCGTCGGCGGCTACTACCTGGGCTGGTTCATCGGCCACCAGATCAGCGCCAAGAGCCTCGCCTATCAGGAAAAAACGAGCGAGAACGACGTCGCCCTGCTGGTCGCCTATCTCTTCGGCGTGGTCGGCTTCCTGATCGGGCTCGGCTTCGCCAACTACCCGGTCTCACGCCTGCTAGGTCGGCCCGCCTCGCTGCGGGAGAAGGAGGAAGAGGGGATCGGGCGCTACTTCGGCCTGTGCACCGACCACAAGGTCGTGGGGATGCAGTACCTGATCGGCATAGGGCTGTTCTTCTTCATCGGCGGCGTCAACGCGATGCTGATCCGCACCGAGCTGCTGCACTCGACGCCGACGTTCGTGGGCCCCGGCCAGTACATCTCGCTCGTCGGCATGCACGGCACGATGATGATGGGAATGATGACCTCGGGCATCCTCGGCCCGTTCGCCAACTACTTCGTCCCGATCATGCTCGGCGCGCGGCGAATGGCCTTCCCCCGCATCGAGGCGCTGACCTTCTGGCTGCTGATGGCCGCCGGCTTCATCCTCACCTCCACGATCTTCTTCGGCGGCTTCCCGACCGGTTGGACGGGCTACGAGCCGCTCAACGACCAAGCCGTGATGGGGATGGACTCCTACATCATCTTCTTCGCGCTCGTCGGCATCTCGATGTGCCTGCTCGGGCTGAACATGATGGCCACGATCATCACGATGCGAGCCCCCGGGCTCACGTGGTCGCGGCTGCCGATCTTCGTCTGGTCGGTCCTGGCCACCGCGGTGCTGATGGTCCTCGCGGCGCCGGTGCTCGTCGCGACGCTCACGATGGCGGCGCTCGACCGCACGATCGATACCTCGTTCTTCATCCCCGGCGGAGGGGGCAGCTCCTACCTGTTCGAGAACCTGTTCTGGTTCTTCGGTCACCCGGAGGTCTACATCCTGGCCCTGCCCGGGTTCGGGATCGTGCTGGAGCTGCTGCCCGTCTTCACGCGCAAGCCGCTGTGGGGCTACCGGCTCGCCGTCTCGGGCATGCTCGGGGTCACGCTGCTGAGCTTCTTCGTGTGGCAGCACCATCTGTTCGTCAGCGGCATCAACGCCGATCTGCGGCCGTTCTACATGCTTTCGACTGAGATCATCTCGATCCCAACGGGGTTCATCTTCCTCTGCGCGATGGGGACGTTGTGGAAGGCCCGAAGTTCGTTCTCGGTGCCGATGCTGTTCTGCCTGGCGTGGGTGTTCAACTTCCTGATCGGCGGCCTCTCGGGCGTGTTCGTCTCGGACACTCCCAGCGACACGAGCACGCACGGAAGCTTCTTCACGATGGCCCACTTCCACTACACGATCATGGGCGGGTTGATATTCACCTTCTTCGCCGCCATCTACTACTGGGTGCCCAAGATGACGGGACTGCGCTTCAACGAGCGCTTGGCCAAGCTTCACTTCTGGCTGATGTTCATCGCGTTCAACTCGACGTTCCTGCCGCTGTTCGCGATCGGCATGATGGGTCAGCCGAGGCGTGTCAGCCAGTACGCGCCGAACCTGCACGCCCTCAACACCTGGGTCTCGATCTCGGCGTTCGTGCTGGGGCTATCGATGCTGATCTTCATCGCGAACACGGTCTACTCGATGATCTTCGTCCGACTGCCCGTGGCGATGAACCCGTGGCGCTCGAAGTCGATCGAGTGGCAGATCCCGACGCCGGTGCCGGTCTACAACTTCGAGCAGGTCCCGGTGTTCGACAGCGACCCGTATGACTACGGCACGCCGATTCACGTGGGCGGCACCCGACCAGAGCCGGCGGGTGCGTGACGATGGCATCCCCGAGCGAAGGGCTGCCCCTGGGACGAACGGTCCCGCCCGTGCCCGCGGGCGTGGAGATCCCGCCCGAGCCGCCGGACGTCGGCGCGCGCGCGCTGTCGGTCGCCTCGCGCCTGCTCGCCGGCGCGACTACGTTCTTCTTCCTGGCGTTCATCTTCGCCTACTTCTATCTGCGCTCGATCAACGTGGAGCACCTGTGGCGCCACGGCCACATCGACCCCAACCAGGCGCTCGGCGGAGCGATGATCGGCTGCGTCGTCCTCAGCGCGATCCTCGCGATCGTCAGCGGACGTCAGATGAAAGCCGGCTCGCGCAGCTGGCCGGCTCCGGCCGCCGGCGCCGTCGTGCTCGGGCTGGCCGCGGTGGCCCTGCAGTGCATCGAGTACACCCGGCAGCACTTCGGCCCTACGGACGGCGCGTACGCCAGCGTGTTCTGCGCGTGGACCGCCCTGTACCTGATCGCCGTGCTCGGCACGATGTACTGGCTCGAGACGCAGGTCGCCACCGAGCTGCGGGCTCGCCGCGAACCCGCTCCCACGAGCGGTGACATCGGGCGGGCCGACGAGCTGATCGCGCCGGCGCTCGACGCGACGGTGTTCTACTGGGCGTTCCTCGCCGCGATCGGCGTCGTGACCTACGTGGTCCTCTACCTCCTCTGATCATGAGCGTCGCGGCGGCGGCCCCCGGTTTGTGGGACTGGTCGTCCAACCTGCCGCTCCTCCTCGCGATCGGCCTGGCGGCCCTCTACCGGATCGGCGACAGGCGCACCTTCACCCCCGCCGCCGCGCAGAGCGCGCAACGCTTCAGGCGCTTCTGCTTCTACGCCGCGCTGGCGGTGCTCGCCGTGGCGCTCAGCTCCCCGATAGACGCGCTCAGCCAGCAGCTCTTCTGGGCGCACATGGTGCAGCACGTGCTGCTGCTCGTGGTGGCGCCGCCGTTGCTCGTCCTCGCGCGGCCGTGGCTGCGACTGTGGCGCTCCCTGCCGCTCGCGGCGAGACGCTCGCTGGCACGGAGCCTCGCCTTGAGCAGCAGGACTGCGGGCCTGCGATGGACCTGGCGGACGCTCGGCAGGCCCGCGCCGAGCTTCGTGCTCTTCAGCGGCGTGCTGCTCGGGTGGCACGTGCCCGTCCTGTTCGACGCGACGCTTCGCTCGAGCGCGCTGCACGTGCTGGAGCACACGCTGTTCTTCTCCACGGCGATGATGTTCTGGAAGCAGGTGATCGACTCACCGCCGCTGCACGCGAGTCTCGGCTCCCCGCAGCGCGTCGCCTATGTGGTCGGCGCGATGATCGTCAGCTGGGCGCTCGCCGTCGTGCTCGCCGTGGCGCCGCATCCGCTCTACGACGTTTACGCGCACGAGGCGAGCCGGCCCGGCGGCATCTCCGCGATCGCCGACCAGCAGCTGGCCGCGGGCATAATGTGGGTACCAGCATCGATCAGCTTCGTGATAGTCATATTCGTGTACGTCCACCGCTGGCTTACGCCGCCCTCGGTCCGCGCAACGCCTTCGCGGCTCGCAGGTGAGCACTAGGAGGATCAATGTCAAGCGCCGTCGTCCCGCTCGCGAGTTTCCTCGCCGGATCGATTCTCACGCTGGCCATCCCGCTGGCCTTCGTGATCGTCGTGACCTGCTGGTACGTCTTCATCTGGCGGCGTGGCATGGGCGAACGCTGAACGCCCGCCGGCGGCGGGACCCTCCGGAGGAAGGCCGCGCCGCCGGCGGACGCGGCGCTTCAGTCAAGGACCGGAACCAGCGGGGCGCTCGTGCGCTCGTCGAGGCGAGAACGCTCTCTCGAGGCGGGCCGTCGGCGGGTCCTTTGGGGTGCGCTGCCGGCGTGAGGGGTCAGTTTCGCAGGACGCGACATGACGAATCCCAGCGTGCCCAGAATGGCAACGTCAAGGACTACGTTGAGTATGAGCGTGAGTGTGAATGTCATCCTCGCACTGTTCCCGGGGCGGCTTAGCGCAAGCCCAAGGTTCACTGAGAATCCGCTCAGAGTGCCGCCGTTGCGGGCCCGATTTCGCTGAGAATTCGCTCACACGCGCGGCCGGCTATCCGGCCGCCAGCCTGGGCACGTCGTGGACGATCTGGCTGGGATCGAAGGACTCCGGGTAGAGGGTCTTGAGCGTCCCGCTCGCGGTGATCCCGTAGACGAGCGCGGAATGGGCCACGCGGTCCGGCTGCCCGACCTCACGCGTCGAGCCGACGCTCCAAGCCGCCCAGGTGCGGGCGAGCTGCGACGGCGAACCGATCAGGTACTGCATCCTGCCAGCCACCCGATGGGTGGAGAGGAATCTCGCCACCGCCTTGGGAGTATCGCCCCGCGGGTCGACCGATATGGCGATCAGCTGCGCCTGTGAGGCACGCGGGCCGAGCAGCCTCAGGGCCAGGCCGAGATTGGAGGCCATCAGCGGGCAGACGTCGGGGCAGTGCGTGTAGAGGAAGGTGACGAGCACCGCCTTGCCGCGGTACTGGCTCAGCGTGACCCGTTCTCCCTTGTAGTTAGGCAGGTCAATCGAGGGCGCCGGCTTGGCGGGGAGCGCGAGCGTCCCGAAGAAACCGCCGCCTGGCGTTGTCTGCTGGACGCCTCCCGGCAGGGCTGGCTTGCTGTTTCCGCCGCCCACCAGCGCAACGGTGACCGCCGCGACGATGACCAGCAGTGCCGCGAGCGCCAGCACGACGCGAGGCCCTACGACCTTGTGCGGCGCCTGGCCACCGGGAATCGTGCCGTGGTCGCTCATCGCACTCGCCACTGTGAGTCTACCGTCGCCGGGGCGTTGGATTCGCCGATTCGCCGCGGGGTGAGGTGCGGAGCTCGGGCGCGAAGCTGGGGCGCCCGAGCGGCGCCGAAGCTCAGGCGAGCTGGCGGGTCGCTGCGCTCCCGCGAGACCCGTAGCTGAAGGAGCGCTCGTCGCGCTCGGCGCTGTGATCGGGGCAGTAGACGCCGCGCACGAGGCCGTCCTCGAGGCCGTACGCGAGCCACTCGCCTCCTCCAAACGTGAAGTGGAAGAACCGGTCCCCTGCGGCTCTCTCGAGCTCGCGTTTCCAGGCGGCGATGACCACGCCGGCGGGAATCGTACGGGGACACGAGCAGCCCCCGGACAGATAGCCGGAGGAGACGCAACGCAGCTGCAGCTCGACGCGGCTTCGAGCGCTCCTGGGGTGGACGTCGGTGGCCACGCCGGCGAGCTTCGCCGCGGGGTCCGACCTGGCTACGTCGATGCAAGCCATTTCAAAGCTCCGTTCTTCCTGGCCCTGCCCGCGGGGGTCTTCCTTGTTGCTCCTTCTGCACCATTCGGGCGTCCCATGTCGTCCTTTTCGGGCAGTGACGGGCCCTGCCAAAGAGAAGTACGAATATCTGGACGCTTGTATCAACCGTTCCAACCCCGGGCTTGGCGGCGGTCTCGAGGCCGTCCGCGTGGCTCGAACGCGCTCGTGCCGGGCGAATGGACAACCTGTAAACTGGCTGTGTGACCAGGATCAGCCTGGTCTCGCGGTAGCGCGCCTCGTTGGCGAGGCGGATCGAGCTGCAGCCAGCACGTACGCTGGCCGACCGGCTCGTCATCCCTCCCACGTTGGCGCCCTCCGCCCGACAGAGGAGGGGTCGAATGTCATCCAGCCGTTGGCGCCGGGGGCGCGCAGGACGCGTCCCGTTCAAGCCGAAGTACTTCTGCGCGGTGCTCGCGCTCGTCGCGGTGGCGTTTGCCGCCACGGCCAGCGCCGCACTCGCGGCGAATGTCAACATCGTCCGCCAGGGCGCACCGCCGGCGAAATTCCCGCCAAACACCCACTACTACAAAACCATCCAGTCCGCGGTGAACGCCTCCACGGCCGGTGACTACGTGCTGATCGAACCCGGCGTGTACTACGAAGCGGTCAGGGTGACGAGCGCTCAATCCGGGATCTGGATCAGGGGCATGAACCGCAACACCGTGATCGTGGACGGGCAGAACAAAACGGGCAACGGCATCGAGATCTACAAGGCGAACAACGTCTGGGTCGAAAACCTGACGGTGCGCAACTTCGACACGGGCTCCGAATGCCCGGCCGAAGACTGCGGCAACGAGATCTGGTGGAACGGCGGCGCCAACACGAACAAAATAGGGGCGCACGGCTGGTACGGCTCATACCTGACGACATATGACACCGGATTGAACGGTGGCTACGGGATCTTCACCGGCCACGAGACCGAAGGGTCCTGGGACAACATCTACGCCTCAGGATTCAACGACTCGGGCATGTATCTCGGCGCCTGCCAGGAATGCAAGGCGCGGATCACGCGGGCGACCATGGAAAACAACTCGCTCGGCTACTCGGGCTCGAACTCGGGTGGCAGCCTGGCGATCGAATGGTCGGTGTTCCGGCACAACTCGAGCGGCGTCCTGCCGAACTCGGAAAACCCCGGCGATGCACCCCCGCCGCAGGATGGGGAATGCAACCGGCCGAACATCGAAAACCCGAACCCGACACCGACGATCACCACGACCAGGATCCCGCGGTGCACGGTCATCCGTTACAACCTGATCACCGAAAACAACAACTCGACGGTCCCGGTCAACGGAAGCACGGCGCGTGCCAGCTTCGGGAACGGGATCATCCTCCCGGGCGTGTACGCCGACCTGATCGAAAAGAACCTGATCACCAACAACGAAAAGACGGGGGTGTTCGGCATCGAGTACCCGAACCCGCTCACACCGGAAAACGGGTTCCTGGGCTCGATCTTCTTCCAGCTTGCTGGGAACAGGATCAGCAAGAACGTCTTCCTGCACAACGGCTACTTTGGTGGTCCGTTCACCGGAGATCTGACGCTTGCGAGCGGTGCCAACGAAATCTTCCTCGGCACCGAATCACAGTCGAAGAACAACTGCGTCAGTGGAAACGTGTTCACCGGCGCCACATTCCCGCCGAAAATCCAGGGGGTCTGGGGCTGCCAGAACGAAACAACGCCGAATCCCGGCGGTGCGCCGGCGGTGTACGAATACATCGGCGCGGCGGCCGAAGAAGCCGCGATCCTGAGGAAACCGACTCCGCAGCCGGCTCCGGGACCGCAGCAGACCATGCCGAACCCGTGCCAGGGGGCACCGAAGAACCCGCTCTGCCCATAGTTCGCCAGAGCACCTGAGAACAGGCTCGTTGGCCTGAGAAGAGGCTCGTTCAGCGCCGCCGCCCTCCGGAAGGGGCGGTAGCGCTGAACGGCGAGCCGACCGAGCGGGCACCTCGATAGACCGCGTAAGCCGGCTAGCGCAGCTCGGCGAGCGCCCGGAAGCGCTCGCCGCGATCCTCGAAGTCCCGGTAGTGGTCATAGCTCGGCGCCGCCGGGGAGAGCAGGATGACCGCACCGGGAGCCGCCAGCTCGCGTGCGATCGCCACCGCCGTCTCCATGTCGGTGGCCTCGACCGCGCGTTCCGGCGGCACGCCGGCGGAACGCGCCGCGGCGACCAATCGCGAGCCCGTGGAAGGCAGCCCGACGAGCATCGCCCCACGCCGCGCGAGCTCGCCGGCCAGGCCGGCGTAGTCCTGGCTGCGGTCCTGGCCCCCGCCGATCAGGACTATCTCGCGCTCGGGGAAGCTCGCGAGCGCGGCGAGCGTCGACTCGGGCGTCGTCGAGATGCTGTCATCGACCCACAGGATCCCGTCCTCCTCGGCGATCGTCTCCAGCCGGTGGGGCAGCGGCTCGAACCCCCGCAGCGCCTCGGGCAGCGGCGGCGGCGGCACGCCGTAGGCTTCGAGCGCCGCCAGCGCGCCGCACAGGTTGAGCGCGTTGTGCTCCCCCGGCAGCGGCAGCTCGGCGCTCGCGAGGGCGAGCTCGCCGCGCAGCTCGATGCCGCGAGAGGTGAGGTCCCAGCCGCCGGGCACGCCGTAGGCCGCGAGCTCGACCTGGGGGCCGCGAGGCGCCTGGTCCAGCGACTCGCTGCGACCGTTCAGCACAGCGACACGGACACCCGGGAGAGCCAGGATCCTGAGCTTCTCGGCCCGATACGCCTCCTCGGTTCCATGCCAGTCCAGGTGCTCGCGAAACAGGCTCGTGAGCACCGCCACCTCCGGCCCGGTCTCGAGGTCGGCGATCTGGTAGCTCGAGAGCTCGACGACCGCCAGCTCGGCGGGGTCCGCGTCGAGCAGGTCGAGGGCGGGCACGCCGATGTTGCCCGCGAGGTGAACGGCTTGCCCGGCCGCACGGGCGAGATGGAACGCGAG
>JAOPZM010000205.1 GCA_025964115.1 Solirubrobacterales bacterium | reverse complement strand
ACCCCGCGCTGGCGGGCGAGGGCGTGTGGCGAGCCACGCGCCCGTCGCTTGAAGCGAGTCCGCCGATACTCGTCACGACGCTCCGCAATCAGCTCGAATACCCCCGCGTTGTGGCCGGACTTGCGTGGATCGACACCAAGCGCACGACGCTGAAGCTGATCCCCGGCCGCCAGGAGCCGGCGGGAGAACTCCCGCGCGGCTCGATGCAGATCCCGCGGACGAATCGAGCGGGGCTGCTCGCCAGCTTCAACAGCGGCTTCAAGCTCGCCGACTCGGGTGGCGGGGTTGTCGTCAACGGGCACACCTACGCGACGATGCACGACGGTCAGGCGACGCTCGTCGGCTACACGGACGGCCACTCCGACGTGATCAACTGGCAGTACGGGTCCACGGCGCCGAGCTATGTCGTCTTTGCCCGCCAGAACCTTCCGTTGATCGTCAACCACGGAAGCCCCAACCCGAACCTCAACAACGGCATCGAATGGGGCGCAACGCTCGGCAACGCGATCCTCGTATGGCGCTCCGGGATCGGCGTGGACAGCCACGGCGACCTGATCTACGCCGCCGGCGACAACCAGACCGTCGGGAGCCTCGCCGCCACCCTGGTCCACGCCGGCGCGGTGCGCGCGATGGAGCTCGACATCAACTCCTACTGGGTGAGCTTCATCGACTACGGCCAGCCCGGCGCGCAGTCGCCGACCAACCTCCTCCCCAACATGACCCGGTCGGCGTCCCGCTACCTGGAACCCGACGACAGGGACTTCTTCGCCGTCTACGCCCGCTGACCCGCAAGGCCGCCGCGGAGCCGTGCGGCGCATCGGCTAGCCTGGGGTTGTGGGGATCTTCGGCAGAGACAAGAGCGCGATGGTGCAGCCCGACTCGGCAATGCCCGGGCGGCCAACCGAGATGAGCGTGCCCGACCTCCACGAGGTGCTTGGGACCCCGCTGCGTGGCCCGCTCCCCGAGGGCGTCGAGACGGCGATCTTCGGAATGGGCTGCTTCTGGGGAGCCGAGCGCATCTTCTGGCAGGCCCCCGGCGTGTACACGACCGCCGTCGGCTATGCGGGCGGGCTCACGCCGAACCCCACATACGAGGAGGTCTGCTCGGGACGGACCGGCCATTTCGAGGCTGTGCTCGTGGCCTTCGACACGGCATCCACGGACCTCGACGAGATGCTGAGGCTGTTCTGGGAGGGCCACGACCCCACCCAGGGGATGCGCCAGGGCAACGACATCGGCACCCAGTACCGCTCGGCGATCCTCTGGAAAGACGAGGCGCAGCGCGCCGCCGCGGAGGCCTCGCGCGCGGCCTACCAGCAGACGCTCACCGAGGCCGGCTATGGCGAGATCACCACCGAGATCGCAGAGGCCGGGACCTTCTACTACGCCGAGGACTACCACCAGCAGTACCTCGCGAAGAACCCTGGCGGCTACTGCGGCCTGGGCGGCACCGGCGTCGCCTGTCCCGTGGGCCTCACCGGGGCCTGACGCTCGGGCCCTACGCGACCGGGCGCGTCCATCCCGAAGGGTGAACGCGCCCGGCCTCGAGGCGCCTCCTTGCTACACGCCGGCGGGTGCTGGGTCCGGCCGCCACACGGGCGGGTGCGGGCCGCCGAGCGTCGGCACGTCCGATGGGTATACCTCGTTGCCGTGGATGGCATGATCGCCGATTTCCAGCTCCTCGTCAGAGAGCCGAAGCGGTATGAGGATGCCCACGAGCTTGAGCAATATGAACGTCATCACTCCGCTGAAGATGATGACGAAGCCCGCCGTCTCGGCCTGCCAGCGAAGCAGCGTCCAGCTGCCGTGAACGACGCCGGCTTTACCCGGCAGGTTGGACGCTCCACCGACGCCGATGTACTCGACGATATGCGGGTCGGCGAAGACGCCGACCAACAGACCACCGGTCAGGCCGGCGATGCCGTGGGTATAGATCACCCCCAGGGTGTCGTCCACTTTCCGGAAGCCGGGCGCTCGGCTCAGGAACCGGATGGCCATCCAGACGACCGTCGACCCGATGATGCCGATCGCACCGGCTCCCCACCCGTTCACGAATCCTGCCGCGGGCGTGATGCAGACGAGGCCCGTGATCATCCCGTTGACGGAGCCGATCAGCGACGGCTTGTCACGGAAGGCGTAGTCCCAGCCGATCCACACGAGCATCGCCACGGCCGTGCACAGGTTCGTGTTCAGAACCGCGGCTGAGGCGTTCGCGCCAGCGTAGTAGGAGTCCCCGCCGTTGAAGCCGTTCCAGCCGAGCCACAGGATCCCCGCGCCGGCGGCGACCATCAGGAGGTTGTTCGGCGCGTCGATCTCGCGATCCCGCTGCAGGCGCGGCCCGATGACCGCCGCGGCAACGAAGCCTGAGATTCCCGCCGCGAGGTGGATCACATACCCACCGGAGTAGTCCAGTGCGCCGTGGGCGGAGAAGTAGCCACCGCCCCAGATCAGGAACGCGTTGACCGTGTAGACGAAGGTGATCCAGAGGAGGACGAACGGGATCCAGGCCTTGAAGCTGATCCGCCCGAGGACCGAACCGAGCATCAGGATCGGCGTGATCGCCGCGAACACGAACTGGAAGTAGACGAGCGACGCCATCGGGAAGTGGAAAGGTGGCCCTTCCGTGATCGAGGGGATCACGGCCTGGCCCTCCAAGGCGCCGGCGGATAGGACGGTCCCGGACTTACCCCAGAACGTGTCGAAGAACCCTTTGCCGTGACCGATGGGCGTTCCGAAGCCCATCTTGAAGCCCCACAGCACCCATGCGACCAGGACGAGCGAGAACGCCACGAATGTGAGCATCATGCTGTTGACCGACCAGCGCTTCTGCATCACCCCGCCGTACAGAACCGCGAGACCGGGAAGGCTCATGAGGCCGACAAACGTCGCCGCCGTCATCTGCCAGGCGTTGTCGCCCGCGTTCAGCCACGTTGGGTATGCGTTCCAGGACATGTGCCTCCGTTCCTACCGTGGGATCTGGTTCCGCCCCGATTCGCCCATGCAGGCGGGGGCGCACCAATTGCAGCCCGTATGAAATCCGCCGGTGCGGCGGACGGCTAGGGACACCGTGGCCAACACTTGTGGCCAGGCTTTCGACATTTGTCCAGTTCGCGCTAGCTGGGTGTCCGGTACGCGAAGCCGGCACGCCTGCAGGCCGTGCTCAGCTCCTGCTGGATGCCGCGAAAGTCACCCGATGCGCACACCCGTTTGGCGCGCGCGCCGCAGGCGTGAAGGTCCGCGCCCCCGAGCGTGCTGGCGAAGGTCACGGTGACGCAGTCGGTCCGCGCCGGGGAGCCGCTCGTCAGCGCGTAGGCTCCGAGCGCGATCAGGGCGAGCACCAGGCAGCTGAGCAGAGCCGCGACCGCCGTCTTCTCCCGCCTGCCCCAGCGCAGCGGCTGGGACAGCCGGCGCGACTGTTCGAACATGATCATGCCGCGAGAAGGCTACTGCTGCGGCTCGCCCGAGCGGTCCTCGGCGTCGGGCGCATCGACGGGCTGGAAGTCCAGCGCCGCCGAGTTGATGCAGTAGCGCTGCCCGCCCGGCCCGGGACCGTCGTCGAAGACGTGACCGAGGTGCCCTCCGCAGGTGCGGCAGATGACCTCTGTGCGACGCATGAAGAGGCTGTTGTCGGGACGCAGCTCGACCGCCTCGGCGATCGCGGGCTCGGTGAAGCTGGGCCAGCCGGTGCCGGAGTCGAACTTCGTGTCGGCGCCGAACAGCATCGCCCCGCACGCGGCGCAGCGGTAGTCGCCGGAGTCCTTGTTGTAGACGTACTCGCCGGTGAAGGGCGGCTCGGTGCCCGCCTTGCGCAGCACGTCGTACTGCGCCGGCGTGAGCTGCTCGCGCCACTCCTGATCTGACTTGAGGACCTTGGGCTCGCTCGAACTCATCTACATACGTTTTAGCACCGCCCGCGCGTTCCTGACGGCGGCCGCCGGGGGCTGCTATCTTTATCTTTACGTTCACGTAAGTTTCCGTAGACAGCAAGGGAGTGGGTCGATCTGACGACCACGAGTCCACCACGTAAGGCGCCGCAGCTGAAGCCCAAGGCCCCGAGCCCCCAGCTCGGCTCTCGCTTCGGCGTCGCCGCCGGCCACGAGCACTACAAGTGGTGGGCCCTCTCCTGCACCAGCCTCGGAATGCTGCTGGCCGCGACCAACTCGGGCACGCTGATCATCGCGCTGCCCGATCTCGAGCGCTCACTGCACACGAGCCTGCTAGCGCTGGTGTGGGTGATCCTCGCCTACCTGATCGCCGCGACGGTTCTCGTGCTCATGGCAGGGCGGCTGAGCGACCTGTTCGGCCGCAAGCGCGCCTACGTCGGCGGCTTCCTCCTGTTCGCGGTCGCATCGCTCGGTGCGGGCTTCTCTCCCAATGCGACCGTCCTCATCCTCTGGAGGATCTTGCAGGGCATCGGCTCCTCCTTCCTGTTCGCGAACGCCGCCGCGCTCGTAACCGACGCCTTCCCGAAGGAGAAACTCGGTCTCGCCATGGGCGCGAACACGATGGTCGCCGCGATCGGCCTGGTGCTCGGTCCCGTGCTCGGCGGCGCGCTCGTCGCGATCTCCTGGCACTGGGTGTTCTGGTTCAACGTGCCGCTGGCCCTGGCCGGTGCGGCCTGGGGCGCCCTGATCCTTCGGGAGCTCGCGAAGCCCGACTCCGTGCGGGGATACGACGTGCTCGGGACGAGCACCTTCGTCGTCGGCCTCACCGGCCTCGTGCTCGGCGTCTCCCGCGGCGGGATCAGCGGCTGGAACGATCCGATCGTGATCGGCGGTCTCGCCGCCGCCGCGGTGCTGCTGCCGCTGTGGGTGCTGATCGAGAACCGCTCGCCCGCCCCGATGCTCGACCTCAAGCTGTTCCGCGACCGCCTCTTCGCCGCCGCGAGCGCCGCCGCCTTCATCAACGGTCTGGCGCGTTTCGCGCTGATGTTCCTCTTCGTGTTCTACTACCAGGGCGCCCAGGGCAACTCGCCGATCACCGCCGGAATCAAGCTGATACCGCTGGCGCTCGGCATGCTGATCGCCTCGCCCATCGCCGGCGTCTACGCCGATCGCCACGGCTCGCGCGCGCTCGCCGCGATCGGGATGCTCGTCACGGCTACGGGCCTGGCAGCGATGACGACGCTCCAGGTGCTCACCCCCTACTGGCAGAGCGGCCTCTGGCTGTTCATCGTCGGTGCCGGCTCGGGCATGTTCAACAGCCCCAACACCGCAGCCATGATGGGCGTCGTCCCACCGTACCGGCGCGGCATCGCCGCGGGCGCCAGGACGCTCCTGCAGAACACGGGCGCCGTCCTCTCGATCGCGTTCGTGCTCGCGATCGTCACCTCGGCTGTGCCGAAAGCTACCCTGTTCGCGATCTTCTCAGGACTGGCGAAAGGCCTTTCCCAGGAGAAGCTCGCGCCGTTCATCGCGAACATGCACGTCGCGCTGTGGGTGCTCGCGGCCACATCCGTGATCGGGGCCGGCGTCTGCCTGCTGCGACCACGCCATGTAACCCACACGGCGCGGTCAGCGGACGTCGAGGTGGCGCAGGCCGGCTGAGAGCACGTGATGAGTGTGAACCCGACACAGCCCGAGGCGGCGCCCTCCGCAGCGCGATCAGACAGCCTGAGGATCGGGGACGTGGCGCGCCTGCTCGGCACCACCCCCCGCACGATCCGCTACTACGAGGAGATCGGGCTCCTGCCCGAGGCTCCTGCACGACCATCGGGCCAGCACCGCCTCTACACGCAGACCGAGGTGGAGCGGATCAGGGAGGTCATGCGCCTGAAGCACCTGCTCGGCGTCTCCCTCGAGGAGCTCAAGACCCTGCTGACAGCCGAGGAGGCCCGCGCGGAGGTGCGTGCCCAGCTGCGTCGTGACGACGTCGACCCCGGGCGCCGTCGCGAGCTGCTCACCCAGGCGCTCGGTCACATCGATCGACAGCTCGAGTTGGTCCGCCACCGGGCCTCGGAGCTCGCCAAGCTCGAGCACGAGCTCAGCGAGACGCGCAAGCGCGCGCGTCGCAAGATTCGCGGGCTCGATGCTGCCGAGGAGGGTACGTTCCCACCGTCCGAGGAGATGACTCCCCTGTGAGGATCCCGCGGGAGGGCGGCTGAGGGCGCGGACCGCCGATCCACACACCGATCGAAGGCGAGGTAGGGAGATGGCAAGCGTTGAGGTAAAGCCGAGCCCCGAGGGCGTTCCCGGAGCGGTGAGCGACCCCACGAGGATCGCAGCTGAGGAGCTGACGTTCGCGGGGGCGGAGGGCTTCCAGGTGAACGGTTACCTGGCCCGACCCGCAGAGGCCGGCAGTCATCCGGCCGTGATCGTCATCCATGAGGCGTCGGGGCTGATCGACCACATCCGCGATGTCAGCAACCGGTTCGCCAACATCGGCTACCTGGCGCTCGCGGTGGATCTCTACACGCGCGAAGGCGGACCGCCTCCGATGGACGACTTCCAGAAGGTCATGGAGCGTCTGTTCTCGATCCCGGACGCGAGGGTCCTCGGCGACCTGGAGGGCGCAGCCGACTACCTGCGAGCTCGCGAGGACGTCTCGGGCAGGGTTGGCTGCATCGGCTTCTGCATGGGCGGGCGCTACACGCTGCTGTTCGCCTGCTCGAGTGACCGCCTGAGCGCAGCCGTGGACTGCTGGGGAGGCTTCATCGACAAAGCGACGCCGGAGCAGCGCTCGACGCCCGCGCGGCCCGTGCCACCGGTCGAGCTCGCCGAAAGGCTCCATTGCCCGCTGCTGGTTGCGGTCGGGGCCGAAGACCACAACCCCTCGCCGGAGATCGCGGCGGAGCTTCTCGAGCGGGCCCGCAAGAGCGGCCAGGAGGTCAAAGTGGACGTCTATGAGGGCGCCGGACACGCCTTCTTCGCCGACTACCGCCCCACCTACCGGTCCGGGCCGGCCGGCAAGCTGTGGCAGGAGATCGTGCCGTTCTTCGCCCGTCACCTCCAGGACGGATAGCGGAAGGCGCTCCTCGCGCGACGGGCCCGCAGGCCTGCCCTCCCGCCGCTGGCGGCAGAATCCGAGACCTCGCGCCCCGAGACCTCGCGCCCCCGTTCATATAGTGGCGGGCGAGAACCGGCGTGCTGGCGACGGCGAGGAGCGAGCTATGGAGCGCAAGTGGTGGACCCTGATCGCCGTCTCGGTGGCGATCTTCATGCTGCTGCTCGACATCACCGTCGTGAACGTCGCGCTGCCGGACATCCAGCGGTCGCTGCACTCGAGCTTCAGGGACCTGCAGTGGGTCGTGAACGCCTACTCGCTGACGCTCGCGGCGTTCCTGCTGACCGCCGGGGCGCTCGCGG
>JAOPZM010000194.1 GCA_025964115.1 Solirubrobacterales bacterium | reverse complement strand
CGGCGATCAGGGCCTCCGTGGTCTCGTGACGGCGGATCGACGCCGCCTGCACCCCCCACATGAGACCGCAGCGCCGGACGGTCTCTTTGCCCGGGGAGAGCGCGTAGATCGGAACGGTCGGACGGTGCGCGGAGACCAGTCGCGCCGAGCGGCCGGACAGCGTGGGGACCACGAGCGCGTCGAGCCGCAGCTCGCGGGCGGCGTCGCAGAGGTTGTGAGCGAGCGTGTATGCGGGATCGGAGTGGGTGCGGCGGACCCGCGACTCGTTCCAGCGCTCATACGGCGCGATCGACTCCGCTTCGACGGCGACGGCGGCCATCATCGCGACCGCCTCGACCGGATAGGCGCCGACGGCCGTCTCCTGGGAGAGCATCACCGCGTCGGTGCCGTCGAGGATCGCGTTGGCGACATCCGCGACCTCGGCACGGGTCGGACGCGAGGACGCGACCATCGAGTCCAGCATCTGGGTCGCGGTGATCGACGGTCGCGCCAGCCATCCCGCCAGCTCCAGCAGCTGCTTCTGCACGATCGGCACGCGCGCGATCGGCAGCTCGATGCCCAGGTCGCCGCGGGCCACCATCACGCAGTCCGCGGCCCGCACGATCTCCTCGGCGCGTTCCACCGCCTGGGGCTTCTCCATCTTGGCGATCAACGGCAGCCGCGTGTGGCCGCGCACGAATTCGAGGTCCTCGGGCCGCTGGACGAAGGACAGCGCGACCATGTCGACCCCAATCGACTCTCCATGGCGCAGCAGCCCGAGGTCCTCCTCGGGGACCGAGGGAAGCGACATGAGCGGCCCCGGGATGTTCAGGCCCTGCCGCGAGGCTACGGCCCCGCCGATCTCGATCTCCACGTCGACCTCGCCCTCCGACTCGCGTACGTCGACGGCGCGCAGCCGGACCGAGCCGTCGGCGAGGTAGAGGATCGCGTCCTTCTCGATCGCCGCGGGCAGGCCTCCCCAGGAGACGCTCATGTGGCGGGCGTCGCCCTGGGCCTCCTCGTTGCCGCAGCTGAACGTGAGCCGCTCGCCGGGCGTCAGCTCGACGACCCCCTCGCGCAGCGGGCCGATGCGCAGCTTCGGGCCCGGCAGATCCTGGAGGATCGCGACGGGGCGGCCCGCCCGTCCCGCCGCGTCACGCACCCTTCGAACCGTCTCGGCGTGCTCCTCGAGGGTCCCATGCGAGTAGTTGAGGCGCGCGACGTCCATGCCCGCGTCGACCATCCGCACGAGCATCTCGGGCTCCCGCGAGGCGGGTCCGATCGTGGCGACGATCTTGGTGCGGCGCATGTTCGGCAAGGTATAGGTCGCCGGGCCCGCACGCGTCGGGCCTCCTGCGTAGCATCGATCCGTGCTCAGTCCCTCGCGACCCGTCCCGCGCGTCGGCTCTCAGGCGCGCATCGCACATTTCGGCGGCGGCTTCGAGCTCGGCACCGTGCTGGCCGTGCACGACGAAGGCCGCAGGCTGGAGGTGCGCGGCGAGGCGGGAGAGCTGCTCGAGTTCGTGCTCAACCCCGCCACGGCGCGGTTCGTCTCGGCCGGCAGCGGCCAGGGCCCGCGCCTCGAGCTGCTCGGCGATCAGTCCTGACGCTCAGGGCGCCTGGACGTCGGGGAAGTGCTCGGCGCAATGCTCGCGCAGCACCTCACGCACCCACGCACGCTCCTCCTGCGAGGCCATGCGCAGGCGCCCGAGCAGCTCGCGTTGGCGATCGATCGGCGAGCCGGCGATCACCCAGCGCACGGCCAGGCGCTCGAACAGCAGCTCCACGGCGCGCTGCCAGGCATCCTCCTGCGTCGTGGAAGCGCGGCGATCAACGCCGGCAAGGGTCCCCGCGTACTCGCGGCGCGCTCCGGGCGTGAGCGAGCCGCGCAGCGTCAGCACGTTGCCCTCGCCGTCGGCGTACTCGCTGCTCGGAGCCGCGAGCCGCTCGTGCCGGCGGACGCGCCTGGCCACGGTCAGCCCGCGTCGGCGGCCCGCTCGAGCTGGGAGCGCACATCGCCCGTGATGGCGTTGGCGTGCCCCGGCCAGGCGGCCGCCGGCTCGAGCGCCGCCAGCTTGCGGATGCTCGCCCTGGCCTGGTCGGTGTCGTAGTTGTAGAGGCGCTCCGGGATGTGCGGGGCGCTGTCACGTCCCCACATGTCGAGCGTGTAGAAGCAGTCGCTGCTCAGCGCCAGGCGGTCCCGCTCGCGCCACAGGCCGATCTGACCGGGGGCGTGGCCGGGGAGCTCGATCACGCGGAAGCCGGCGACCTCGTCGCCCTCGACGAGCGTCCCGGAGATCTCGACCGGGCCGCCGTCCCATGCGTAGCGGTGCATCAGGCGGTGCAGCTGGCGCATCCCGAACGGCAGTCCCTGCAGCCCCTGCGGCCAGTAGCGGAACCCGCCGCTGCCTTCGGCGTCCTGCACCTCGTCGGGGTGGCAGAGGACGGGGGCGCCGAGTCCCGGCGCCGTGCCGCGGTGGTCGGTGTGAGCGTGGCCGAGCACCACCCGGCGGATGCCACCCCGCCGTGCGCCGGCGCTGGCGACGGCGCGTGTCATCGTGCGTGCGCCGGCGTCGAACATCGTCGCGCCGCCGTCGTCCTCGATCAGGAAGACGTTGCATCGCCCCGGCTGCCCCTGGACCAGCCACACGCCCTCGGCCACGAGCTGTGCCTCGGCCGCCCCGACCCGGCCGCTGAGGCGCGTCTTGGCGTTGAACGCGCTCGTCATCCGCTGCTCGGCCGTGGACCCCTGCGGGGGCATCATCCCGATCTGCCGCGCGAACGTCATCGAGTCGGTGAAGGCGTCGTTGCCGTGGATCAGGCCGTCACGCACCGTGATCAGGTCGAAGCCTTCGAGCTCGATCGGCCTGCCGGTGGGCTCGACGCCGGCAAAATCTCCGGGCCCCGCGAAGGTCCCGGTCAGGCGCCACTGCACGCCGCAGCGTTCGCCCTCGGTCGTCGTGGAGACGACCTCCATGTGGAGGTCCGGGACCGCATCGATCAGGCCTCCCATGAAGGCGCGCACGCCCTCGGGGGCGACGGTGTCGACCTGTCCGCGCACGAACTCGTGGGCACCGTCGGCCCACAACGAGAGAGCCGTCTCGAGATCGCGCGCATCGATCGCCTCGAAGTAACGTCGCGCAACCGACTCGGCCTTGCTCCCCGAGATGCGTTTGCGTTTGCGGGCCACCTGCTGCACGCTGGCGGCCGCCTCCTGCACCTTGGTGCTCGCCTCGCTTGCGCCATCCTCCTCGGGCATCCCGTCCTCCTTTACGCCGGTGAAGGCATCTAGTCTAGTCTGCGGCGCGTGGCGAAGGTGACAAGCCGGCGCGAGCTCGGGAGGGGCGAGCGGGTGCTCCCCGGCGTCTTCCGCCTACGCCTTCCCCTGCCCTGGCCGGGCGTGCCGCACTGCAACGCGTGGGCGGTGCGGGCGGGCGATGGCTTCGTGCTGTTCGACACCGGCATGCACGAGCCGGGCTCGTTCGAGCACCTGGAGCGTGCGCTCGCGATGTGCGACCTGCGCCTGCAGGACATCCGCCTGCTCGTCTGCACGCATGCCCACTCCGATCACTACGGGCAGGCGGCGACGATCGTGGAGCGGACCGGCTGCGAGCTGTGGATGCACCCCAACCACCAGCACATGACCCGCATGGCCGAGGATCCGCAGGCGGTCTACGCGCGGCGCATCGAAGTCGCCCGCCAGAGCGGGGTCCCGGAGGAGCCGCTGCGCCGCTACGCCTCCCAGCTCAGCTCGAGGCAGTGGGGGGTCGCGGGGGTGGTCGAGCCGGACCGTGACCTCCTGGACGGCGTCAGCATCGGCAGCGACCTCGGCGAGTGGATCGCGTATGAGACCCCGGGGCATGCCCCTTCGCACGTGTGCCTGTTCCAGCCGGAGCGGCGCCTGCTGATCTCGGGCGACCACCTCCTCGGGCGTATATCGCTGTTCTTCGACTACGGCTACACGCCCGACCCGGTCGGAGAATTCCTGAGCTCGCTCGACGTGGTCGAGAGGCTCGGGGCGCGGCTGTGTCTGGCCGGACATGGGCGTACGTTCGCGGACGTGCACGCCCATATCCAGGGAAATCGAAAGCTGGTGGGCGAGCGGCTGGCCAGCGTGCTCGAGGCCGTCTCGCGCGAGCCGCTGAGCGCGTTCGAGGTCGTGCCTCACGTCTACGGCGAGTCGCTCGCCCAGCACAACGCCCAGCGGCTGCTGTCCGAGGTTCTCGGCTATCTGACGCACCTGCAGGCGACCGGGCAGGTCAAGCGCCTGGCAGGAGAGCCGGAGCGCTGGACTGCATAATCAACGGATGCGCATCAACCAAATCCTCGACAGCGACGGGCCGGTCTTCTCGTTCGAGTTCTTCCCGCCGAAGACCGAGCAGGGCGAGCGCAACCTCGAGGACGCGCTGGCCGAGCTGCGCACGCTCGAGCCCTCCTTCGTATCGGTCACCTATGGGGCGGGCGGGTCCACGAGGGAGAAGACGATCGAGATCGTCAAGCGCATCCGCGAGCAGTACGGCCTCGAGGCGATGGCCCACTTCACGTGCGTCGGGGCGACCGTTCCCGAGCTGCGGGGCACCCTCGACGAGATGAGGGGGGCGGGGATCGACAACGTGCTGGCCCTCCGCGGAGATCCTCCCGCCGGAGAGGAGCAGTGGACGGCGACCGAGGGAGGGCTCGAGTACTCGCGCGAGCTCGTCGAGCTGATCGCCGGCGACTACCCCTTCGCGATCGGGGCGGCCTGCTTCCCCGAGACGCACATACACGCCGACAGCCCGGAGGCAGACCTCGAGCATCTCGTCGAGAAGGTCGGCGCCGGCGTCGATTTCCTGATCACCCAGCTCTTCTTCGACAACACCCTCTACTTCGGCTTCCTCGAGCGTGCTCGGGCAGCCGGGATCAAGGTCCCGATCATCCCCGGCATCATGCCGATCACCCGCGTCGGCCAGGTCGAGCGGATGGCGAGCATGTGCGGCGCCTCGATCCCCGATGACCTGCGCCGCGAGCTGCACGCGCGCGGTGAGCATCCCGAGGCGGTGCTCGACTTCGGCGTCGCCTATGCGACGCTGCAGTGCGCTGAGCTGCTCGCCGCCGGAGCGCCCGGAATCCACTTCTACACGCTCAACCGCTCACCCGCCACGCGCGCGATCCTCAGCGCCCTGAAGCTCGCCAAGCCCTGGGAGAAGGCGGTCTACCCCGCCTCGATCTCGAGGGCCTCGGCGACGCGCGGGGAGCCGTCGGCGGCCTCGTAGCGGATGTCGACCGAGTCGTTCTGCCGGTAGGTGCCCACGCCCCAGGCGCCGAGCAGCCAGCGCCACCCGCTGATCTTGTCCTTGCGCAGGTCGCGCTCGAACACGAGCGCGCCTTCGCGCACCTCGTAGTCGGTGCCGAGCTGCTGCGGAACCCCGTTGAGATACACCTGGAAGGGGTCGCGCACCTCGCGCGGCAGCCTGACCTTCGAGCGGGCCATGGCCGCGATTATGACCGCGGCCGCCGGCGACAGCCGCCGTGCGGCTCCGTTCGCGGGCAAGCGCGACCGGGCGGCCGCCCGCGGGCCGGCGCGCTCTCCCGACCACCGCGGCGCGTACTCTGATCTGCCATGGACGCCAGGCCCTCACGGGGCGAGATCCCCTACACCGTCCGCCGCTCCACGCGTGCCCGGCGCGTGCGCGTGAGCGTGCACACGCACACGGGCGTCGAGGTCGTGCTGCCGGCGCGGGCGCCGGAGCGTGCCGCGGCAGCCGCGGTGAGCGAACTACGGCCGTGGATCGAAGGCCGGCTCGACGAGGCGCGCGAGGCGCTCGCCCTGATCGCCGCTCGCGCCGGCACGGTTCCATACCTCGGGCGGGCGCTGCAGCTGGTCCCTCAGCAGGGCCGCACGCGCGTGCACCGCGACGGCGAGCGGCTGCTCGTGCCCGAGGGCGACGCCCGAGCTGCCCTCGAGCGCTACTACCGCCGCGCGGCGCGCCGGGAGATCGCCCCCCGCCTCGACCGCTCCGTCGCGCTTGCCGGCCTCTCCTACAAGGACCTGACGATTCGCGGGCAGCGCACTCGCTGGGCGTCATGCTCGACCAGCGGCCGCATGAGCTTCAACTGGCGCCTGCTGCTCGCGCCCGAGCGAGTGCTCGAGTACGTCGTGTGGCACGAGGTCTGCCACCTGGAGATCCTCGACCACTCGCCCCGCTTCTGGGCGCTGCTCGAGCGTCGCTGGCCGGGCTATCGCAAGGATCGCGACTGGCTGAGCCGGCACGGCGCCACGCTCGTGCTCTGATCGCCGGCTCGAGCCGGCCCGTGCCGGCGGCCGCGCGAACGACCGTGAACGCTAGTCCTGGACGAGCCCGTCGGCGAGGACGAGCGCGACCAGGTGAGCGCGGGTGTGTGCGCCCGTCTTGCCCATCGCGTTGCGCACGTGGCAGCGCACCGTGGCTGGCGAGAGGGAGAGCTCGGCGGCGATACGGCGGGTGTTGCAGCCGAGGGCCACGAGCCGCACGACCTCACGCTCACGAGCCGTGAGCCTTGGCCCCTCACCGGCCGCGAACGTGATCTCCGGCCTGCCGATCAGCTCCGAGCCGTTGAGGAACCGGGCCGACAGCGTCACGAACAGCGCAAGCCAGGCGCCTCCGACGGTGGTCGCATGAGCCGCGTAGCTGACGCGCATCCGCGACCCGTTGCCGTGGGTTATGACGCGCTCCCCGTACAGCTCGTTCGTGCGCAGCAGCTGATTCCACTGGGCGTCTGAGACCGTGTGGTCCTCGTCCACCACGGTGCGCCCGGCTCGGCTGCCGAGCACCTCCTCGAGCGGATACTCGTACAGCCGCAATACCGCCTCGTTGACCTGCACGTAGCGGCGATCGCGATCCACGAGCGCCATGGGGATGCGAGATTGGGCGAACACGGACCAGAACGAGCCAAGGGCCAGGCCGTTCGGGTGATGGAGCTCTGTTTGGGCGGGCGGCATGTCAGCGTGCGCACCGAGGATGACCGCTGGAGCTTATGGGAGCGGGGATCGCCCAGCTATGGGCCAATTGGAGGACCAGGGCTCACGTGCGCGCCTCGATCGGCACGTAATCGAGGTCGCGGTCGCCCGTGTAGATCTGGCGCGGCCGGGCGATCTTCTGCTCGGGGTCCTGCACCATCTCGAGCCACTGGGCGATCCAGCCGCTCGTGCGCCCGATCGCGAACATCACCGGGAACATCTCGACGGGCAGGCCGAGCGCCTCGTAGATCAGGCCCGAGTAGAAGTCGACGTTCGGGTAGAGCTTGCGCGAGGTGAAGTAGTCGTCGTCGAGCGCCCGCTTCTCGAGCTCGGTGGCGACCTCGAGCAACGGGCTCTTGCCTCGCACCTCGAAGACGTCGTCGAGGTGTTTGCGGATGATGCGAGCCCGCGGGTCGTAGTTCTTGTAGACGCGGTGGCCGAAGCCCATCAGGCGCTCGTTGCCCGCCTTCACGCCCTCCAGGAAATCCGGGATGTTCTCCACGCTGCCGATCCGCTGCAGCATGCGCAGGGCCGCCTCGTTTGCACCTCCGTGCAGGGGGCCGTAGAGCGCCGCCACGCCGGCGGCCACCGCGGTGTAGGGGTCCACCTGGGTGGAGCCGACCGAGCGCACCGCGCTGGTCGAGGCGTTCTGTTCGTGGTCGGCGTGGAGGATGAAGAGCACGTCCAGCGCGCGCTCCAGGCGAGGATCGGGCTCGTATTTGAGCTCGGTCATCTTGTACATCATCCCGAGGAAGTTGCCGGCGTAGCTCAGCTCGTTGTCGGGGTAGACGTAGGGCTGGCCGACGTTGTGGCGGTAGGCGAACGCGGCCAGCGTGGGCATCTTGGCCAGCAGGCGGATGATCTGCATGTCGCGGACCGCCTCGTCGTGAATCTGGTTGGCGTCCGGGTAGAACGTGGACAGCGCCCCGACCGATGCCACGAGCATGCCCATCGGGTTGGCGTCGTAGCGGAAGCCCTGCATGAAGTCCTTGACGTTCTCGTGCACGAAGGTGTGGATCGTGACCTCATGGACCCACTCGTCCAGCTGCGTCTGCGTCGGGAGCGCCCCGTTGATCAGGAGGTAGGCGACCTCGAGGTAGCAGGACTGCTCACAGAGCTGCTCGATCGGGTATCCGCGATGCTGGAGCACGCCCGCCGCGCCGTCGATGTAGGTGATCGCGCTGCGACACGAGGCGGTGTTCGTGTACGCCGGGTCGTAGGCCATCAGCCCGAAGTCCGCCTCGCCCGTCTTGATCTGCCTGATGTCCATCGCGCGAACCGTGCCGTCGGCGATCGGCAGCTCGTAGGTCTCTCCCGTGCGGTTGTCGGTGACCGTGAGCGTCTCGGCGCTCGTCCGCCCGGTTCCCCCGGCCGCGTCGGTGCGCGTAGGACTGGCCATTTAGCGCTGCACGAACCGCTTGTGGGCCGTGACCGCGCGTATGCGGGGCGGTGCGACTGGCGTGGGCCCGCGATGCGGCCCGCGCCTGGGTGGCCGCGGCAGGCGCGAGCGCGGGTGGCGGGGATGCAGGGGGCGGGGGCGCGGGCCGATGCCGCCGTCCTCTGCCGAGAAGCCCTCAGGCGTCTGCCTCACCGCCCAGCGCACGATGAGAAACAGCGCGACCACAGGGATCTTGAGGAAGACCATGAGCCAGATGAAGGTCCACGCGTCCACGTAGTTCGATCGTATTACCCTCGCCGCATCCGTACAACCCCGAGGGCCCGAACCGTGGACACGGGCGAGCGGGAGGAGTCCGGGCTTCAGCCACGCAGCGCCAGCGGGGCGCCGGTGAATTGCGTCATCGCCTGCAGGTCGTGCATGCGCGCGACGATCTCCTGGCCGGTCAGGCGGGCGATCCGCTCGGTCCCGAACTCCTCGACGTTGAAGGAGGCTAGGACGGTCGCGTGAGCCATCGCGCGGCGCAGAAGCTCGTCGGAGAGCTCCCGGCCGGGGTGGGCTGCGATATATCCCACCAGCCCGCCGGCGAACGTGTCGCCGGCGCCGGTGGGGTCGATCACGGTCTCCAGCGGATAGGCCGGCAGCGCGAAGAACCCGTGCGCGGTGATCAGCGCGGCGCCGTACTCCCCCTGCTTCGCGACGATCACGCTGGGACCGCGGGCCTCGCCGGAGGAGGGCGACCACGAGAGCACCTCCCGCGCCGCGCTGACGAGATTCGGCCTGCCCGTCAGCTGACGGAGCTCGGCGTCGTTGAGGATCACGCAGTCGACGTTCTCGATCGCGGCCACGAGCGAGTCGCGCGCGATGTCGATCCACAGGTTCATCGAGTCCAGCGCCACGAAGCGTGCGTGCGGCAGCTGGGCGCGCACGTCCCGCTGCAGATCCGGCTGGATGTTCGCGAGGAACAGCACATCGCTGGCCCGTGAGCGCTCGGAGAGCTTGGGCTGAAAGCCCTCGAACACGCCCAGCTGCGTGTCGAGCGTCTCGCGCGAGTTCAGATCCCAGCCGTACTCGCCCCGCCAGAAGAACGTCTTGCCGCCCGGGACGCGCTCGACGTCGGAGACATCGATGCTCCGCCGGCGCATGACCGCGAGCTCCTCCTCGCCGAAGTCCTCGCCGACGGGGCCCACCACGCAGACGTCGTCGAAGAAGGAGGCCGCCAGGGCAAAATGCACCGCGGCGCCTCCCAGCATGCGCTCGCGCCCGCCGAAGGGCGTCTTGACGCTGTCAAAGGCGATCGATCCTACGACGGTGATCGGCATGGGCGCGCACCTTAGAGCACGCCGTGCAGGCCATGCCCGCCAGCCCCCGAGAGAGGTGCGGCGGGCCCGCGCGGATGGCCGGCTCGGCACTCCGATAGCCTCGAAGCATGCGCGCCATCCAGATGACCGAATTCGGTGGCCCGGAGGTGCTCACGCTCTCCGAGCTGCCGGTTCCCGTGCCAGGCCCGGAGGAGGTTCTGATCAAGGTGACGCGGGCCGGCTTGAACTTCGCCGACACCCACACCCGCACGAACTCCTACGTGCAGAAGGCGACGTTGCCGCTCATACCGGGCGGCGAGGTGGCAGGTATCCGCGAGGACACGGGCGAGCGCGTCGTCGCGCTGGTCGGCACCGGCGGCTACGCCGAGTACGCGACGGCCCCGAGCGACCGGGTCTTCCCGATTCCCGATGAGCTCGATGACGGGACGGCGCTCGCGCTGATCGTCCAGGGGACCACGGCGTGGCATCTGTACCGCACCTCCGGGCGCGTGGCGGAGGGCGAGAGCGTCGTAGTGCACGGAGCCGCGGGTGGCGTGGGCTCGATCGCTGTGCAGCTGGGACACCCGCTCGGCGCCGGCCGGGTGATCGCGACGGCCTCGAGCGTTGAGAAGCGCGCGGTCGCGCTGGAGCTCGGCGCCGACGTGGCCGTCGATCCCGCCGCGGAGGGCCTCACCGAGCGGTTGATCGAGGCCAACGGCGGCCAGTCCGTTGACGTCGTCTTCGAGATGTCCGGCGGCGAGGTCTTCGACGCGTCCTACCGGGCGCTGGCACCGTTCGGGCGGATCGTCGCCTACGGGATCGCGACCAACCAGGCGAACCGGCTGTCGACCGGCTCGCTGCTGCGTCACTCGCGCTCGGTCGTGGGCTTCTACATCTTTCACTGCCTGCAGCGCCCCGGAATGTTCGTCGATGCGCTGGCCGAGCTCTTCGCCCGCGCGGCACGCGGCGAGCTGAGGGCGATCGTCGGGGGGACCTACCCGCTCGATCAGGCGGCTCAGGCGCAGATCGACCTGCGCGAGCGGCGCACCACGGGCAAGCTGTTGCTCGATCCGGCCAGGTGAGCAAGTCCTTCGAAGACCTGGGGCTCTCCGAGCCCACCCTGCAGGCGCTGCGGGACGTCGGCTACGAGGCTCCCAGCCCTATCCAGGAACAGGCGATCCCGGCGCTGCTGGAGGGTCGAGACGTGATCGGCCAGGCTCAGACCGGCACCGGCAAGACGGCCGCCTTCGGGCTGCCGATCATGGAGTACATCGACCCGGCCGAGTCAGAGGTGCAGGCGCTCGTGCTGACGCCGACGCGAGAGCTGTGCATACAGGTGACGCAGGCGCTGCGGACATACGGCTCGCACGCCGGCGTCGACGTGGTCGCCGTGTTCGGCGGAGCCCCGATCCGCACGCAGCAGGCCCAGCTTCGCGCCGGCGGGCACGTCGTCGTGGGCACCGTCGGACGCGTGCTCGACCTGATCTCCCGCCACTCGCTGGTCCTGCACGGCTGCCGCTTCGTGGTGCTCGACGAGGCCGACGAGATGCTCGACCTCGGGTTCCTGGAGGACGTCGAGAAAATCCTCTCGCTGACGCCCTCGAGCCGCCAGACGGCGCTCTTCTCGGCGACGATGCCACCGCCCATCCGCAAACTCGCCGACCGCTACATGTACGACCCCACGATCATCCAGGTCGAGGCGGCGACGCTCACGATCGACACCGTCGCGCAGTTCCAGCTCCCGGTCAGCGCGAAGGACAAGCCGGACAAGCTCGTCGAGGTGCTGCGCGCCGAGGCGCCCGAGCAGGCGATCGTGTTCGTGCGCACCAAGATCCGCTGTGAGCAGCTGTTCCGCACGCTGCGCGATCGCGGCATGAACGTTCGCGCCCTCCACGGGGACATGTCCCAGGGCTCGCGCGACGGGGTGATGCTTGCGTTCAAGGGGGGCCGCGTCCCGATCCTTGTCGCAACCGACGTCGCGGCACGCGGGCTCGACATCTCCACGGTGACGCATGTCATCAACTACGACGTGCCCACCAGCCCCGATACCTACGTGCATCGCATCGGCCGCACCGGCCGCGTGGGCCGCTCCGGTCGCGCGATCACGTTCGTCGAGGATCGCCAGAAGCGCGAGCTGGAGGCGATCGAACGCCACATCGGCACGACGATCACGAGATGGGAGCAGGGCGCCGTCGCGCCGCCCACCCCGGTCCGCGAGCGGCCGCGTAGGCACTCAAAGCCCCGCATCTCGCGGGACGGCGCCGAGCCGTACACGAAGCTCATGCTGGGCGGCGGGCGCAGCGCCGGCCTGCGGGTGGCCGACATCGTGAGCGCCGTGACCTCCTCAGCCGGACTCGACGGCGAGGCGGTGCGCGAGGTGCAGGTCCTCGACCGCTTCTCCTTCCTCTCCGTCCCCGCTACCGAGGCCGACCGCGTGATCGAGGCCCTCGACGGCGGCACCCTTCGCGGGCGCCAGGTGAGCCTCGAGCGCGTGCGGGTAAGGTAGGCAGATGTCAACCGCCACGATGCAGACCACCGAAGGCCCGATCGTCTTCGAGCTGTTCGACGAGGACGCCCCCAAGACCGTCGAGAACTTCCGCAAGCTGGCCGGCGACGGCTTCTACGACGGGCTCACCTTTCACCGGGTGATCAAAGACTTCATGATCCAGGGTGGCTGTCCCCAGGGGACCGGCACGGGCGGGCCCGGCTACACCTTCGAGGACGAGATCAACCCGCACAAGATCGTTCGCGGCGCGCTCGCGATGGCGAACGCGGGCCCCGACACCAACGGCTCGCAGTTCTTCATCGTGACAGCCGACGCATGCCCCTGGCTCGACGGCAAGCACACCGTCTTCGGCCAGGTGCGCGAGGGGATCGACGTCGTCGACCGTCTCGAGGGCGTCGCCACCGACGGCGGCGACCGGCCGAGCGAGCCGATCGGCATCGCCTCGATCGAGCTCTCGGACTAGTCACCCCGCTGCCGCTCTCCGGCCGCCGCCTGGCGGCTGTCGGAGTAGTCTGTTGGTCACAGGGTGAACTAGCAGGGGAGAGCACATATGGCCACCGTCGAGCAGCGCGCAGCTGAGACCCAAGACGGCGTCGCAGCCGTCAGCGAGGATGCCGCGAAGGGCATCCCGGTCGAGAACCCCGCAACCGGCGAGATCGTCGCAACCGTTCCCGATCTCGGCCCGGAGGCCGTCGCGGACATGGCAGCGAAAGGCCGTGCCGCCCAGCCCGCCTGGGAGGCATTCGGCTTCGATGGGCGCGCTCGGGTGCTTCTGCGCGCGCAGAAGTGGCTGATGGACAACGCTGAACAGGTGATCTCGACGATCGTCTCCGAGACCGGCAAGACGTTCGAGGACGCCGAGTTCGCGGAGATCGGCTACGCGGGGAACGCCTTCGGCTTCTGGGCTCGCGAGGCGCCCAACTACCTCGGCGACGAACGCATCAAGAGCAGCCAGGTGCTCGTCAAGGGCAAGAAGATCCTGCAGCGCTTTCGGCCGCTCGGCCTGATCGGTGTGATCGGACCGTGGAACTATCCGCTCACGAACTCGTTCGGTGACTGCATCCCGGCGCTCGCCGCCGGCAACTCGGTGATCCTGAAGCCCTCGGAGATCACGCCGCTCACCTCGCTGCTGATGGCCGAAGGGCTGCGCGAGTGCGGGCTGCCCGAGAACGTGCTGCAGATCGCCACCGGGCGCGGAGAGACCGGGGCGGCGCTCATCGAGCACGTCGACATGATCATGTTCACCGGCTCCACGAGGACGGGCAGGAAGGTGGCCGAAGCCGCCGCGCGGCGGCTGATCCCAGCATCGCTCGAGCTCGGCGGCAAGGACCCGATGCTGGTGCTCTCCGATGCGGACGTAGAGCGGGCCGCCAATTTCGCCACCTACTACTCGATGCAGAACGCCGGACAGACCTGCATCTCGATCGAGCGCGTCTATGTCGAGGAGCCCGTCTACGACGACTTCGTCGCGAAAGTCTCCGAGAAAGTGCGCTCGTTGCGTGTCGGCAAGTCCGAAGGGCCCGGCTCGGTCGAGGTTGGCGCGATCACCTTCCCGCCGCAGATGGACACGATCAAGGACCACGTCGCCGACGCCGTGCAGAAGGGCGCACGCGTGCTCGCCGGCGGGAACGAGGTCCAGGGCCCGGGCCGGTTCTTCGAGCCCACCGTTCTGGTGGACGTCGACCACTCGATGAAGATCATGACCGAGGAGACCTTCGGGCCGACGCTGCCGATCATGAAGGTCAGCGACACCGAGGAGGCTGTGCGGCTCGCGAACGACTCCCCCTACGGGCTGGGCGCCTCGGTGTTCACGAAAGACACCACGCGCGGCGAGGAGATCGCGAAGCGGATCGAAGCCGGCGCGGCGAACGTCAACGACGCGATGATCAACTACACGGTGCTCGAGCTTCCGATGGGCGGCGCGAAGGCCTCTGGGCTGGGCTCACGGCACGGGCCCGGAGGCATCCGTAAGTACTGCTCGCAGCAGGCCATCGTGATCACGCCGAAACTGGCTATGAAGAAGGAACTGTTCATGTACCCGTACAAGAGCCGCACCTCGCGGCTGTTGGCGGGGCTGTTCAAATTCATGTACGGGCGCGGCAAGCGCGACTGAGGAGCGGCTCAGCCCACCTTCTCGCCTGCTCGCAGCGACATGCCGAGCAGGCGCTCGAGAGCCGGGATCGTCGTCTCGGCGCTCGTGTGGTGGACGGTCGCCATCCCGAGCTCCTCGGCGGGCGTGAGGTTGAACGGCAGATCGTCGACGTAGACGCAGCGCTCGGCCGGCACCTGCGCGCGCTCGGCGCCCAGCTCGTACATGCGGCGGGCCGGCTTGCGGATTCCCTCCTCGCCCGAGATCACCACGCCGTGGAAGATCTGCGAGATGAGATCGTGGGGGTAGCGGTGGACACCCCAGGAGTTCGACACGAGCCCTGTGCGCACGCCGGCGTCGTGGGCTATGCGCACGGCCTCGAGCATGTCCGTATCCGGGGCCACGCCGGCGAACATCCCGTCGATGAGCCCGTCGGGCTCGACCTGCAGCAGGGCGGCGAACTCGGTCTCGAACGCCTGCTCCTCCAGCTCGCCGGTCTCGAGGGCGATCAGCAGATCGCGGGCGGCGGGGTCGGTCCTGAAGCGGCCGAGAAGCGTCTTGGGGTCGATGTTCGAGTCGACGCAGAACGCGTGGAAGGAGGCGAACAGGTTGGTCGTAAGGACCCCGCCCCAATCGACCAGCAGTCCTGTCCTCCGCTCCCCGTTGTCCCCGCGGACCAGGTCGCTCTCGGGAGCTGCCGCGGTGGGCCGCGGCGCGCGTCCACCCTGGGGCTCAGCCACCACGTGCCACCGTTTCGGCCTGGCGGGCAAGCTCGAGCACGCCGTCGCCGAACTGCTTCAGGTAGGGGTCGTCGGTGGTGCCGGAGATCGCCCGCTTGTAGTTGCCCTCCATGAAGACGATCGACTTCCACAGCGCGAGGGTGGTGTACCAGCGGATGTCCACCATCGAGCGGCCCGAGCGCTCCTCGTAGCGGGCAACCAGCTCGGCGCGGGTCGGGAAGCCCTCTTCCCGCGTCACCTTGCCCAGCGCCTCGCGCAGGCCGACCTGCGGATCGCCGGCCTCGGTCCACATCATGCAGAGGTAGCCGATGTCGGCGAGTGGGTCGCCGATCGTGGCCATCTCCCAATCGAGCACCGCGGCCAGCCTCGCAGGGAGCCCTGGGGCGAAGATCGTGTTGCCGAGGCGGTAGTCGCCATGGACGATCGTGGCCGGGCCGGAGCTGGGCAGGTGCTCGGCCAGCCAGCTGCCGACGCTCTCCACGGCCGTGATCTCGCGCGTCTTGTTCAGCTCCCACAGCCCGAGGAACCGGCGCAGCTGGCGTTCGAGATAGCCGGTCGGCTTGCCGAAGTCCTCGAGCCCGGCCGCGCGCCAGTCGACCGCGTGGATCTCGACGAGCGAGTCGATCAGCTCCTCGCCGATCCTGCGGCGTTCGGCCGGCGTGTCGAGCGCGGGCGGGATGCTGCTCACGATCACATCGCCCTCTATTCGCTCCATCACGTAGAAGGGGGCGCCGATCGTGGCCGGGTCATCGCACACGGCGAGCACGTCCGGCACTCGCGCGGGCGTGTCGCGCAGCGCCGTCAGCAGCCGGGCCTCCCGCAGCACGTCATGGGCGCTCGGTGGCAGGGGCGGGCGGGGTGGGCGGCGCAGAACCATCTCGCTTCCATCGCGCTCGATCAGGTAGGTCACGTTGGAGTGGCCGTCCCCTATCGGGCTTGCCTCGATCTCCCCCTCGCCGAGCCCGTGCTCGTCGAGGAAGCTCATCAGGGGCTCGAGCACGAGCAGCGGCGCGCGGCTGTTGGCCGCGGCCTGGTCGGGGCTGCGGACGATGTCGTCGGGGGCGATCGGAGCGCTCATCGGCGCGAACGCTACCGACTGGGGAGGCCCCGAGCTGCCCCTACGATGAGTGCCATGCCCGAGTTGCCAGAGGTCGAGATCACGTCGCGGCTCTTGAGTCGCGTCCTGGAGGGCGCCGAGATC
This sequence comes from Solirubrobacterales bacterium, assembly GCA_025964115.1. GTDB lineage: Bacteria > Actinomycetota > Thermoleophilia > Solirubrobacterales > Solirubrobacteraceae > Palsa-744. The sequence continues at coordinate 2,878 of JAOPZM010000194.1, read as the reverse complement.
TCCTCTGCGCTCGCGCCGGGAATCAATGCGCTGAAGACCTTCGATCCGCCGCTCTCGGCGCTCGAGGGAGAGCGGATCGTCGGCGTGCGCCGCCGCGGCAAGCACCTGATCGTGGACGTCTCCGGGGACCTCGCCCTGCTCATCCACCTGATGTCCGCAGGCCGGCTGCAGTTGTATGACAAGCGGGCCGGGCCCCGCGATCGCACGTCCAGGCTGCTTCTCCGGGTGCGCACGAACGCCCGGGGCGGCGTGGCGCCCTCGAGCGGCTCGCCCTTCGGTGGGCAGGGCGGACAGGAGCTCGAGCTGCGCCTGCGCGAGTTCGGCTCAAAGCAGGCCGCATGGGTGAAGCTGCTGAGAGCCGGCGAGCTCGAGCAGGAGGACTCGCTGGCGACGCTTGGACCCGAAGCCTGGCCGGAACCCCCTTCGCTAGAGGATCTGCTGGACGCTCCGCGGCCGTTGCACGCGCTGCTGCGAGACCAGCGCGTGATCGCCGGCATCGGACGCTCGTGGGTGGACGAGATCCTATGGGAGGCGATGCTCTCGCCGTACAAGCGCGGTGCAGACCTCGACACCGATGAGGCCGTGCGCCTTCGGGATGCTGTCGTTCAGACGCTCACGGACGCGATCGCGCACTACGAGCAGGTGGTCGCCCTGCCGATCCCCGACAAGCTGCCGATGCCGCTGCGGATCCATCGCCACCAGGGCGAGCCCTGTCCGCGGTGCGCCACCAAGCTCGAGGCCGTTCACTTCGAGGACTACGTGATCGCCTACTGCCCAGCCTGCCAGACCGAGGGGCGGGTGCTCAAGGACCGCAGGCTGTCGCGGCTGCTGCGCTGAGCGCAGCCAGTCAGCCGACAGCCAGGGCCCCCGCGGGTGGGGCGCTACTTGACGAGCCCGACCACATGACCCTCCGGATCTGCGAACAGAGCGATGCTGGGGCCGTCGGGGACGTCCATCGGCGGCTGGATCGTACGCCCGCCCGCTGCCTCGATCTGCTCGAGCGCGGCTGCGAGATCGTCCACCTGCACATAGAAGGTCACGTGGCCCTCGCTTCCGTCCGGCGTGGAGCCGACGCCCCCCGCGATGCCATCGGCCTGTTTCGTGACCATCGCGTAGGTCGGCATCACCGGGCTCAGCTCCCAGTCGAAGACCTTTCCGTAGAAGGCCTGCAGCGCATCGGCGTCTTTGCCGAGAACCTCGAAGTGGACCACCGGATTTGGCATTGCTCCTCCTGATTTGACGTGGACGCTGGAAGTCGTTCTGGCAGCGTAGCGGCGGGCGCCATCGCACATGTGAAGCAGGTGCTTCATCCGCGCCCCGCGAGCGTTGGTGGTGGATCAGTGCTCGGGAGTGTGCCCGGACCCGATCAACACCGAGCCGTTGAACACGATCTGATCCCCGTCGCGGCGCGCCACGTCCGCGCCGGCGCGAAGCGCCCGCTGGGCGATCTCCTCGCGGACGTCGGGCTCCATGCCGGCCAGTGCGATCGCCAGCGGACCGGCGAGCTTCGGGACGCGTTCCCACCAGGCCTGCAGCGAGGCGGCTCGCATCGGAGTCTCGATCGTCTCCACCTGAACGCCCGCCAGGCCGCCATCCCGCAGGACGGCGGTCAGGAGCTCGGGATCGTCAAGCGAGAACGGTCCACGGACGCTTGGCGGCGGGAAAGGCACGCCGAACTGCTCGCCGACGGCGTCCAGGACCAACCCGAGCCATGGGTTCAGGTCACGAGGACCCCAGGTCATCGCCGCATAGCGCCCTCCGGGCCGTAGAACGCGAGCGGCCTCGTGCACGGCGCCGGGCGCATCCTCGATGAACATCAAACCGTGGCGACTGATCACGGCGTCGAACTGCCCATCCTCGGCCACGATCGCACCCTGGTCAAAGACGGCGGTGCTGACCCGCGGGTCGGCCTCCGCCCGGCGCGCAGCCACAGCGACCATCTCGTCGGCCACATCCGAGAGCACGACCGACCCGTTCGGGCCTACGCGCCCGGCCGCGGCCAGGCCAGCTCCGCCGGGACCGGCGGCGAGATCGAGGACGTCATCGCCCTCGCCAATCCCAGCCCCGTCAAGCAGCCTCTCGGTGGCCAGCGCGAGGTGCCCATCGACGAACTCGGCGCTGGCCTCCCATCCCGGCGCGACGCTGTTCCACATCTCTGACATCTCGCCGCATCCTCGCACGTCCGAGCAGTCGCCCGGCAGGGCCGAAGGAGTTAGCCACCGATCGCTGCTCGAGCTCCAGCCCGCTCGTCCGGCCGCGTCCGCTCTCGTCAGGTCGGGGCGATCGTCGACCCCGGCCTCACGTCGAGAGCCTTCTAGGCAACCCGTCGACTCCCACCGCGGCCGTCGAACTCAATTGTGCTTCGCCGAGAACGACTGGTTGTTCGTCGTGCACCGGCGCGTCGAGCCTTCGTAGGCGATTTCCTCGCGATACAGCCCTGCCGCCCTCTCGACTCCGCTGCTGTTGATCGAGTGGAAATGTCCGTAGAGTGTGTAGGTGAACACCACCGGAGCGCCAGATATTTCGCCTTTTTGCGTGACCGTGGCTTTGAAGGTCGTTTTGCTCTTTATTTCGGCTTGCGCAATTTCCAGTTTGTCGGCGCTTGTGTTCGAGCCTCCGCCGCTGCATTCGAGACCGGTCTGCGGGATGCGGACTGCCAGCAGGAGCAGGCTGCTTGACGAGACTTCGAAAGACATTCCAGTGCCATTGCCCGGGATCGCTCCTGTGTAGCTGCCGGGCGGCGGCGACGCGGTCGTCTGCGTGGGCTGGGAGTCACGCGTGGCGGAGAAGGATTGGTTGTTCGTCGTGCAGCTGCGCGTCGAGCCTTCGTAGGTGACGTCCTCGCGATAGAAACCGGCGGCCCTCTCGACTTCGCTGC
>JAOPZM010000159.1 GCA_025964115.1 Solirubrobacterales bacterium | reverse complement strand
CGAAGCAACTTCTGCTGAGGAACGTGACCTGCCTTCATTCGGCGACGAGCATCTCGCCACGGACGAGAGCGTCCCGCAAAGCGCGGAAAGGAGGCGCGCCCCGCGTAGCCAGTGAGACGCCCGAGTTGGGCGAGAAGCAGGTGCAGGGCGAGGCCGTGGTCTGCATAACCATGTGAAGGCGCTCGGCGGCGCAACGCCATCAACTGCGCACATTTACCCGGCGTCGCACGGGCACCGCGGCCCGCGCGCGTGTGGCCGCGATCGGCGGCGACGTGCTCGGCGACCCGGTGCTCAAAGCGGGCAACCATCGCACGGCGGCGCTCCGAGCGAGACGCTCGATGGGGTAGCGAGTATTCGGCGCAGCGCTCTAGTTCACGGACCGGCAACGAGTTCGTAACAGTCGCGCCACATGTGAGTCGGGGCAGCGCGCGAAACTGACGTTTATGGGCAGTTTGCCGCCGCTGTACGCGCACAGGCTCGGTCGCGAGCCGGGACCCGACTCCTCGCGGACAGCCCTGCGAGCCACGCTCACCGGCCCCGTCGACGGCCTTGAGACCGACGTCTGCCTCACGGCCGACGGCAAACTGGCTCTCCTTCACGACCCCTGGCTGAGCGGCGGTACAACGCTGGACGGGTGGGCCCACAAGACCGCGTGGAGCGAGCTGCGCAGCGGGCGACTGCGTGATCGCGACCGTGCACCGACGGGCGAGACACCGATGCTCCTCGACGAGTTGCTGGACAGTGCGCCGGTCGCACTCACGATTCAGGTCGAGATCAAGGCGCACGGTGATCCTGCGCTCGCAAGAGCGACAGCCGCCGCGGTCTGCGCCCTGGTCAGCAACCGGGCCGAGCGCGAACGTGTCGAGGTGCTTTCGTTCCACACTGACGCGTGCGAGGAGGCAGCGGGCTCCGGGATGCGGACACGGCTGGTCGTTTGGGCCGACTACGCTCCCGCCGCGCTCGCCCGGTGGGCGCTACGCGCCCGCGTCCACGGTGTGTGCATCGAGCACTTTCTCCTACACGGAGCGCTGGTCCAGCGACTGCAGGGCCACGGCCTGAGCGTCAGCACCGGGACGATCAACGACCCGACACTGGCGGGGCGCGCCGCGGCGCTCGGCGTCGATGCGATCACCACCGATCGACCGGCGGCGTTGCATCGCGAGCTCGCGGCGGCGTCGCTCGCCGCCTGAGTGCCGAGTATTCGGTCGCCGTCAGCCAGCGGCCCTCAGCACGGCGAGGATCCGGGGGTGCCCGTCGACATCGAGCTCCTCGACGACCTCAAGCTCATCCAGGCCGACGATCAGACCCAGCCGGCGAAGACCCCCCGGCGAGAAGCCCCAGTACACGAAATCATCGCGCGAGTAAACGTCCCCGGGCTCGTGAACTTCGATCGCCGGTGCATTGGCCGCCAAGCGCGATCCGTAGGTCTCAAGGACAACTTCGCCACCAGGCTCAAGCACGTCCGCGAGCGCACGCAGCAGCGCGATCGGGTCGGTCACTCGATGCAAGATCCCGAAGCACAGCACGACGTCGAAGCGCTCGCCGAGCTCGCGCACGTCGAGTGCATCCATCAGGCGATAGTCAACCGACGACTGCATCAGCTCAGCTATCGCGCGGAAGCCCGCACCGCCCGCCAACGTGACACCAAACCGAGCCTGGACCCACTCGACGTACTGCTCGTTGTCGACCGCGACGACCCGGCTCGCGCCGCGGGCTGCCGCGAGGAAGCTGTAGAAGCCGTCGAAAGCGCCGACATCAAGTACGGAGCGGCCCGCGAAGCGCTCCGCGTCGAGCGCCGGAACACGGTAGCCGTGGTCACGTGCGACCCCTGGCGTATACACGCCGGGCGCGAGCGAGAACGTATGGAACCAAAGCGGTACCGAATCGCGGACCCGCTCAGCGTTCACGGTCGAGGCGCCGATCGCGTGCAGGTCGGCGACAGCCCGCTCCGCAGCGGATGTCTCGGGGATCGCCTCGATCGGTTCGGCTTCGATTGCGTATGCCAACGTGTCAGCTCCGGTCTGTCGTCGTTTATTGAGACGGCCCGTCGATTATCACAGCCCCCGTCGCTCGCTCCGGCCCACGTACCGAGGACGCCTGCCCAACCGCTACGCGACGACAGCCGCTGCGGGAGGGTCCCACAAGGAGCTGGCCGTCAGCTAGGGGTGTAACCAGCGCTGTCGCCAAACAGCATGATTCGGGGCGACTACGAACACAGCCCGCCGACCCCCTCGCACCCCGCTGAGCGGCGTGATGCGAACACTCGCCAGCAGGAGGCTGATCCGACTGTGTCAATCCCCCGCAGGGGAATAGTGAGGGAATGAGGCGTCAAATTACGTGATCGCGTGAGACCGCCCAAAGCCGCCCGCGAGAGACGGCCACCTCGCAGGCTCACAGCATATGCGCTGCAAATGAGGCCTTTCGGCGAGAGCCCGAGCAAAGCGGCTCAGCGCTCGCCAAAACAGCAAACCGTTGCGCCACGGTTTCGCTCCGCAGCGCCAGCCGGGAGTGGCCTCAAACACAAAAAGCTAGCGGAGGGGGGGAGATTCGAACTCCCGGTACGCCAATAAGACGCACAACGGTTTTCGAGACCGCCGCATTCAACCACTCTGCCACCCCTCCTGGGCGACCGGTCAAGGCTAGATGATCTACCCGTGCTGGCGGACGACCACGCGCGGGCATCGGCCTAGAAGCATGCCCCGCCCCCGTCAGCGCCTGCTGGCGAAGAAGGCGCTGAGCAGCTCCCCGCATTCTGCGGCGAGCAGGCCGCCCGCCACCTCCGGGCGGTGGTTCAGGCGCGCCTCGCCGAGGACGTCGAGCACGCTTCCGCAAGCTCCGGCCTTGGGGTCACTGGCGCCGTAGACCACCCGCGGAACCCTGGCGAGGACGATCGCGCCCGCACACATCGCGCACGGCTCGAGCGTCACGTAGAGGACCGTGTCGAGCACCCGCCAGGTGCCCAGTGCCCGTGCGGCCTCGCGCAGCGCGATCATCTCCGCATGCGCCGTCGGGTCCTGGCGCAGCTCGCGCTCGTTGTGGGCAGCCGCCAGCACCTCCCCGCCGCGGACGACGACCGCGCCGATCGGCACGTCCTCGTGTTCCAACGCACGCTCGGCCTCTCGAAGCGCGAGGCGCATGAAGTAGTCCTCGCGTGGGAAGAACCGTTCGCTCATCGATCTGCCCGCGGTGTCTGCGACAGTGCCTTGCCGCCGCACAGCCTCGGCACATTCATCATTACCGATACCGCCCATGCATCCACCTCCCCCGCACCGTCGCGCCCTGAGGCTCACGCGGCGCTTCGTCAGGCACGCCGTACCCGGCTTCGCCCTCGCTGCCTGCGTCCTGGGGGCGTCTGCGGTCCCGGCTCTCGCCAGCCCTCCGGCCGCCTACTCGCCCGACCGGGTCGTAGTCGGGTACGCCCCGCCCGCGCCCCTTAGCGCGCGCGTCGCCTCTGCGGCGGGTTCGGGGGCCCCGGAACCGGCCATGACCCGGACACGCGTCGTCGCCCTCCCACGCGGCGTCACCGTCGCCTCGGCGCTTCGGCGGCTGCGCCGGGGCAGCAACGTCGCTTGGGCGGTGCCCGACTACGTTGCCCACACCGCGGGCGCGGTCATCCCCGACGACCCCGGCACGAGCCACACCCCGGGCGGCTGGCGGGACCTGCAGTGGAACTTCGCTGGCGAATTCGGTGTGGGTGCGCCCGAAGCATGGGCCAACGTCGCTGCGACAGGGGCTCCTGGCGGCCGAGGGGTGACGGTCGCCGTCCTCGACACCGGCATCGCGTACGCCAACCGTGGGCCCTTCCGGCGCTCGCCCGACTTCACCCCGCACGAGTTCGTCCGCGGCTACGACTTCGTCTCGGGAGGCCCGTTCCCCAACGACCGCAACGGCCACGGCACGTTCGTGGCATCGACGATCGGCGAGGCGACGAACAACGGAAAGGGGCTCACCGGCCTTGCGTTCGGTGTTCACCTGATGCCCGTGCGCGTGCTCGACAGCCAGGGCGAAGGCGAAGCCTCGACGATCGCCCGGGGCGTGCTCTTCGCGGTGCATCACGGAGCCCAGGTGATCAATCTCAGCCTCGAGTTCTCGCCGGGCGTGACCGCATCGGACATCCCCGAGCTGATCGAAGCGCTGCGCTATGCGCACCGCCGCGGCGTGCTCGTCGTGGGGGCGGCGGGCAACGAGGGCCACACGGCGATCGCATTTCCGGCACACGCACCGACCGTTGTGTCCGTTGGCGCCACGACCGAACACGGGTGCCTAGCTGGCTACTCCAACGATGGCACCGGGCTGACCATCGTCGCTCCAGGGGGAGGCGCGGACGCAAGCCTTCCCGGCGACCCGAACTGCCGCCCCGAACTTCCGGCCGGCCGGGACATCTTCCAGGTGACGTTCAGCGGGAGCTCGCCGCGGTTGTTCGGCCTGCCCACCGGCTATGAAGGGACCTCGATGGCCGCTCCTCACGTGACGGCGACGGCGGCGCTGGTGATCGCAAGCGGCGTGCTGGGCCGACACCCGACGCCATCACAGATCACGGCCCGGCTGCGCGCGACGGCACGCAAGCTCGGTGGACCTGGGGATCAGTCCCTCTACGGAGCCGGTCTGGTGAATGCCGCCGCAGCGACGGCGCCCGGCGGCCCGGGAGCGGTGCCCCGCTAGCGTTCCGCTGGTGGCCGCCGCGCACCCGCCGCAAGTTGGCGCCCCGCAGAGCTGCGACCTCGCGATCGTAGGGGGCGGGATCGTCGGATTGGCGCTCGCGCGCGAGATGATCCGGCGCAACCCCCGGGCTTCGGTGTGCGTGCTCGAGCGCGAGGCCGAGCTCGGCGCCCACCAGAGCAGCCACAACTCCGGGGTGCTACACGCGGGCATCTACTACACGCCCGGATCGCTCAAGGCGCAACTCTGCGTTGAGGGGGCGCGCGAGCTCTACCGCTACTGCGAGGCGCGTGGCATCGCGTACGAGCGATGCGGAAAGCTGATCGTGGCGAGCACCAGCGCCGAGCTGCCCGGGCTCCGAGAGCTACAGCGGCGTGGAGCCGCCAACGGCGTGCAGGGGCTGCGATGGATCGACTCCGTTGAGATAGAGGCGCTCGAGCCCCACGCGCGCGGCGTCGCCGCGCTGCACTCCCCCACGACGGGCATCGTTGACTTCTCGGCGGTCACCCGCGCCTACGCCGACGACGTGCTCGAGATGGGCGGAACGGTGTCCAGGGGCTGCGCGGTCTCGGATGCACGACTGGTGGGGAGGGCGTTGCGTCTCACGCACACGCGCGGATCCACCGAGGCCCGGCACGTGATCTTCTGCGCCGGCGCCTGGGCCGATCGGCTCGCGGTCGCGGCCGGAGCCGATCGGAGCCCGCGGATCATTCCCGTTCGCGGCGCCTATCTGCGGCTTGCCCCCGAGCGCCGTCATCTCGTGCGGTCGCTGATCTATCCGGTCCCTGATCCCTCGCTGCCGTTCCTCGGCGTTCACCTGAGCAGGGACATCCATGGCGAGGTCCTGATCGGCCCCACGGCGCTGATCGCCGCCGCCCGCGACGCCTACGGTTTGCGACGGGTGCGCGGCAGGGACCTGCTGGACACGCTCCTCTGGCCGGGCACCTGGCGCATGCTCGCTCGCACGTGGCGCACCGCTGCCACCGAGCTTCGCCACGCGGCGCGTCCCTCCAGCCTGCTGCGTGTGGCAGCCCGTTACGTACCCGAGCTCGAGGACGCGCAGGCGCGGCCTGCATTTGCCGGCATACGGGCGCAGGCGCTGGGCCGCGACGGGCGGCTGATAGACGATTTCGTGGTGTCCTCGACGCCGCGCGCACTGCACGTGCGCAACGCACCCTCGCCGGCGGCCACCTCCTCCCTGGCACTGGCGCGGCATGTGGCCGACGAGGCCGAGCGGGCCTTCGGCCTTGACTGACCCCGGCGCAGCTACGCGCCACCCAGGCCGGCGATGGCATCGGCGACGCCTTCGGCCGCATTGGGAAACCGCGGCCGCCAGCCGAGCTCGCGCTTGATCTTGCCGTTCGACGAACGGGCTGAGCGCACCACCGCATCGACGGCATTGCCTCCGGCGACGATCCGCGCGAGCGCAGCCGGGATACGCCGCGGCGCGCCGATCCCGATCGAGCGTGCGGTCAGGGCCATGAAGTCGTAGAAGGTGATCGGCTCGTCATCGGCGACGTGGTAGATGGACCCAGCCGGCGCGCTTTCGGCGGCGAGGATCAGCGCGTCGACCACGTCCCGCACATGAACGACGTCCCAGAGGTTCTCGCCTGAGCCGATGACTGCGAAGCGTCCGGGCTTGCGCAGTTGCGCGACAAGCTCGTTCGCATACCAGCCGCCCGGACCGTAGACGTGCGAAGGACGGATCACGACGCTCGGCAGCCCAGCCTGGAACAGCAGGCGCTCACCCTCCTGCTTAGAGCGCCCATAGGGCGTCTGGACCGGGAGCGGCACCTCCTCCGTGAGCAGCGCCCCCCTCGCATCTCCGGTCACGACCGTCGAGCAGAAGACGACGCGAGGGCCGCCGGAAGGGTCTGGGCCTGCCACCGCGAGGCACGCACCGAGGAGCCGTTCCGTGCCCTGCACGTTGACCTCCCAGAGCTTTCGCTCCGAGCGCTGGGAGGCGATCTCGGCCGCCAGGTGCATCACCCATCCGGGACGCTCCTCCTCCAGCACCTGCGTCAGGCGCCCACCATCACCCAGGTCGCCGGCGACGCCCCGCGTCCCAGGCGGCTCCGAGCCGGCGCGGCGCACAAGTGCGATCACCTCGTGTCCCCGGTTCAGCAACTCCTCGCAGAGCACTCGGCCGATGAAGCCGCTGGCGCCGGTGACGAGTACGCGCATCCTCGCCCGAGCCTACCCGCTGGGAGATGCCGGCCGCTCACCCCGCCTACATCGCGAAGCCCGTGCGGCCGCCGGCGTCCACCAGCTCCTCGAGTCGTTCGCGACCGTTGCCGATCACGGGACCGCCGTGCGCGAGCAGGACGTGACTGAAGTCGAGCTCCTCGAGCAGGCACGCGCATGCGGCGAGCAGGCCGCGCTTGGTCGCCGGAGGGTCGTCCATCAACGAGTCGGGAACGAAGCCCAGCGGCCCGTCCTGTGCGTAGGGACCACCCTTCACGACGCCGTCGGCGAGCACGAGCGCGTGCTTGTGCGGCAGGTGCAGCGCCGTGTCATCAGGACAGATCGCGCCGATCTCCTGCGCGACGGCGCCGCCGGGGAGAGGGTCGCCGATATCGAAGCCCAGCACGGGCTCGCCCTCTGAGAACTCATGCAAGCCCGTGCGGTTGCAGTACGCCGTACACCCGAAGCGCTCGGCGAAGCGATCCGCTTCGCGGTAGTGGTGGCGGTTCGAGAGCAGGATCGCCACCGGCGTCAGCGTACGGTCGGCGAACCACTCGAGCCCCTCCGGCGTCGGTAGGAGCGGGTCGATCAGAACCCCCGTGTCCTCGAGCCAGTATGAGGAGACCTCGATGTGGATCCGGGGATGCAGGGCCGTCCAGTGGAAGACGCCGGGTAGCACCTCTTGCATTGGCGCACATTACCCGCGCTCAGCCTAGGCCAATCGATCACGGCGGCGCCGTGACAGTTCACTTAACTCAAAGGCAACGCCTGCGGGTCGCGTCAACGCCGGGAATCACATCACGATCGAACGGCAGGAGAAGCGAGCGCCAGTCACGGCTTGCGCGCACGCACGAGATAATGCCATCCCGTCAGCTTCAGGCCCGGAACACCTCGATCGGCGAGTGCCTGCAGCCGGCCGTTGACACGAATGCTCCGTGACTCGCTCATCACGGGCCGGCCGAGGAACGACAGCGGGCCGAAGCCGACGGTCCTCCGCGCCACGGGCTGCAAGCTGCTTTTGAGAAGCATCTCGTCGATGCGGGACGGGAAGTGCAGTCGCGAGCTGACACGTCCGCGTCGCCTGCGAAGCGAGACGAGCACGCGCTTGAGCGGGGTCAACGCGAGCAGCCCGCGTGGATCGGTGAAGGAGACCAGGCGCGCGCCGTTGTCCGCGGTCAGTATGAGATTGCCCTGCGGGCGAAGCACGCGTGTCATCTCGGCGACAGCGTCCGCTGGCGAGTGCAGCCAGGGAATCACTCCCACCGCGATCACGAGGTCGAAGTGCCCGGTCTCGAATGGCAGTGCGTGGACGTCGGCCACATTCACAGTCACCCTGTCGCTCACGCCATGCTCGCCCGCTCGTGCCGCGGTGGCGTCGACCATCGCCGGACTTGCGTCCACCGCGTGTACGCGGATCCCCCGATCGGCGAGCTGCATGGTGAGATGACCGGCGCCGCAGCCGATCTCGAGCACCACGGCGTCGCTCCCGACATCGGCTTCGTCCACGTAATCGAGAACGGCGCTCTGGCGCTGCTGATAGATGATCCCCTGCAGATCCCCGCCTCTATAAACTCCGTCCCAATATGACGCCGAGGAGTCGAAATGCGCGTTGACCTGCTCCTGGACGCCCTCGCCCTGGACGCCGGCGTACGGCCGATCTCCAGTGTCATATTCGCGTTTCCCTTGAGTCATCACACGCTGGCCACCCAGCCATCAAGGCTGCACCCTGTAAGGACCCTCGCTCGCTGCGAGGCTGGTTAAGTGCAGCCGGCTGGTATGCGCCGAGTGTACCTGAGGTCCCACCCCGCCAACGGCGTCGCTCCGAGAGCTCCGAATGCCCCGTAGAGCCGGTGCGCCGTCGGAGGCACTGGACAAGACACCCGTGGTCATCCTGGGGCTCAGCCGGGGCGTTTTCCATCACGGCGTGCTGGGAATCGCGCGTAGCCTCGGCAGGCTCGGGATCCCGGTGCACCGAGTGGGCAGGGAGCGCTGGGCTCCCGCGGCCGCATCGCGCTACCTCAGGAGCTGGCGAGTGATTCCCTTGACGGCGAGCGACGATGAGGCGCTTGAGGCGCTGATCAGCATCGGTGAGGAGGTCCGCCGTCCGATCCTGATCGCTGCCGACGATGCGGCCTGCGTGTTCGTTGAAGATCACGCCGACCGGCTCGGCGCGCATTTCCTACTGCCTCGCCAACCGGCTGGTCTGGTGCGTACGCTCTCGAGCAAGCGCGGCATGTATGAACTGTGCCAGGAGCACGGCATCCCCACGCCGCCCTCTGTCTTTCCCCAGTCCGAGAGCGACGTGCTGGAGCATGCGGAGCGGAACTCGTTTCCGGTCGTCCTCAAGTGCATCAACGCGGCCGACGCGCCCATGTCGGCACCACGGGTGGTCATCGCGCAGAACGGGGAGGAGTTAATCGCCGGTTACCGCCAGATGGAGACGCCCGGGATGAGCAACGTAATGCTGCAGGACTACGTTCCGGGGACGCCCGAGACGGTCTGGATGTTCAACGGCTACTTCGACGAGCGCTCGGAGTGCAAGGTCGGTTTCACCGGAAAGAAGATCCGGCAGTCACCTCCCTATACCGGCGCGACCACACTTGGAGTCTGCCTGCCGAACCAGGCGGTGCAGGAGACGACCGAACGCTTCATGCAGAGCATCGGCTATCGCGGGATTCTCGACATCGGCTACCGATTCGACGAGCGAGACGGCCAGTACAAGCTGCTCGACGTCAATCCCCGCATCGGTGGCACGTTCCGTCTCTTCGTCGGCGACAACGGCTTGGATGTGCTGCGCGCGATGCACCTGGACCTCACGGGTGGCGATGTCCCGCCCACGACCCTCCCGGACGGGCGTCGCTGGATCGTGGAGCCACTGGATGTGACGTCCTCCATCGTCTATCGGCGCCGCGGGGACATCCGGCTCGGCACATGGTTGCGTTCCTTCCGCGGGGTGCGCGAGGGCGCCTGGTTCGCGCTCGATGACCCGCTCCCCTTCATCGCGCTTTGGCCGAGCCTGGCAGTGGATCGGGCCCTAAGCCTCATTCGCGGAGGCTGACCGACTCGCCACACTGTGGGGCCGCCGCGCGTCGCGGGGCCTCAGGGTGTGGCGATCGCCCGGACCTCTCCTCCTTCGAGCACGAAGACGCGATCGAGGTCATCGATGTGCTCGAGCACGAAGGCAAGGTCCTCGTTCTGTCCGGTGTCGCGCAGGTACGTGGCGCTTTTACCCGTCAGAAACACGTCGTCCGGCGCCTCGCCAAAACGCTGCTCGACCTCCTCCGTAGGCGCGTCCGCCGCGCGATAGCCGCGGGCGGTGAGCGCGCGGGCGATACGCGCGGCGCAGAGCTGGTCCTCCTCGCGGAATTCACCCCTGCTGTCGGCGCCGAGGATGCGCACGTCACGCTCCAGCCCCGCGAGGTGCCTCGCCAGCGCGCTGACATTGCGAAGGCATGCGACATATGTGACAGCCACCTGTGAGGCCTCCGCCATCAGGCGCGTACCCGAAGTCGACAGCAGGATGATGGGCCTCGTGGACTCGTCGAGCGCCGAGATCTGCGTCGGGCTGTTCTGCAGGTCGAAGCCATAGGGCTGGACGCCACCCAGCTCGCCCGCCAGGATCGGTCGGTCGAGGTCCGCGGCTAGCCTGACCGCCGCCTCGATCGAGCCGGCCGGATAGAGGGGCTTCCCGATCGCTGCGGCCGTGACCGCGGTCGTCGTCGCGCGGATCACGTCGATGGCGACGATCACCTCCTCTGCGCCGGGTGACGCGAGGTGCTCGTGGAAGCAGTCGATGGCTACGGTGGGCATCGAGAGCAGGCAGGCTCAGGCCTGGTCCTCGACGGGGGCGCGAGGTCGCAGCTTCTCGTTGCCGAACGCGTCGGAGTGCAGCCCACGTCGGTAGATCTCCACGCGCAGCACCTCCTCGAGGCGCACGTTTCCGAGCTGGACCTCGGGACCGAAATGATCGATCAAAGCGAACTGGCTCGCCTTGTTGGGGGCCTCGAACAGCACTGTGTCGAGCCCGAACGCCGTGGCGATTCGATCGGCCTGGCCGGGATCGAACTGCCCTGGAGCCGTGAAGAGGCCGACGTCCTGGGCGCTCTCCCGCGCCTCGACCACGAGGCGTACCGCCCCGGACTCCAGCCAGCTCCTGCCCGTAGCGATCAGTTCGTCGGTCTCATCGTCGCTGAAGCGGCCCGAGTGCTTCTCGCCGAGCTCGAACTCGACCTCGAGTCCCCGCTCGCCCGCCTGGCGCACGATGTCCGCCGGAGCGAGCGACATGTCGGTGAAGCCTTCGCCGCACTCGATCCTGGTCAGCCCGACCTCGGCGCACAGGTCGAGATACGCGGGCAGCGCCCGCTGCGCGACGGCCGTCTCGAAGGGCCCTCCCCCGGCCACGGTGGGGACGCCGGCACGGTGAGCGGCCTCGATCTTGCGGCGCGTGGCGCCTTCCTCGGCCACCATCCAGCAGGCCATCGAGATCTTCAGCGTGCCCATCAGATGGCCGCTCTGCTGCAGATGCGACTCGACCGTCACAGGATCGTAGCCCGGGTCAAAGGGACACGTCGCCCGCGGAGTCGGGCGTACGCCGATGGACTCGAGGTACCGCCCGGTGGGCGAAGCGTCGCCGGCTCCTACCATGGCGCGCGCCTCATCGACGGGATTGTAGGGGCGGCCGCCGCGGAACCTGGCCATTCGTTCGGCGGGAGCTCCTGGATCCTTGCAAGAGCGCAGCCAAGCGGCGCCAGCTTCTCAGCGCTCCTTTAGACTCTGCTTTGCGTGCGGAACTAGGGGGTATCAGCACCCTCTCCGTGATGTATCTCCTGGGTCAGCTGTGAACTCTCATGCGTGAGTATCGAAGCTCGTGGCGCAGACTTCGGTCATGCGCGGGGCTCTGCCTGTCCTTGTGCGCGGCTGCGCTCGGCGCGGGCGCGGGCGCGGCGACGGCGCTCGGGGCGACGCCGAATGACCCGCTCTTTGGCCGGCAGTGGGCTGACCAGAACCTAGGCCAGGCAATCCCCGAACAGGCACCACCAGAAGAGGTTCTCGGGAAAGAAACGGCCGGTACCCCGGGCGCTGACCAGCGCGTGCTGAAGGCGTGGGGCGTAACCACAGGCAGTTCCTCGATCGTGATCGGCGAGCTCGACACCGGCGTCGACTACAACCACCACGACCTCGCCGCAAACATCTGGACTAACCCTGGAGGAATCGGCGGCTGCCCGAACGGACACGGTTACAACGTCATAGAACCGCTTCCCCTCACCCACTGCGATCCGATGGACAAGGACACGGGCTACGCGGGCCACGGCACCCACGTCGCGGGGATCATGGGCGCGGTGGGCAACGACGGCAAAGGCATCGCTGGGGTGAACTGGCAGACGACGATCCTGCCCGTCCGGTTCGTCGCATCGGGAAGGTTCGGAGGGTCGCCGAAACCATTTGTTGAAGCCGTTGAATGGCTGGTAAAGGTGAAGACAGAAGGAGTGAACGTTCGCGTCGTCAACGACTCACCGACGACCGAAGGCGCCGAACCGCCGGAAGTCAAGGCCGCAATCGAACTGCTCGGCAGGTACAACATCCTGTTCGTGAGCGCAGCCGGTAACTCAGCGGGAGCCCACTGGCCCTGCGCCGACCTCGGCAACGCGATATGCGTCACAGCGACCGACAATAACGACAACCTTCCGAGTTGGGCCTACTCCAATCCGAACACCGTTGACCTGGGCGCTCCCGGAGTCAGCATCCTGTCGACGCTGCGTGAACCGGGACCGGAAGCGTACGGATACCTGACCGGTGGCTCGATGGCCGCGGCCCAGGTGTCGGGCGCGGCCGCCCTGATCCTCTCGGTCGCGCCCGGCCTGACGGCTGAACAACTCAAGGCCGACATCTTGAACAACGTCGACCCGCTCCCTTCCCTCGCCGGCAAGGTGAGGACCGGGGGCCGACTCGACGTGTGCAAGGCGCTGCCCGGCTGTGAACCGGCGCCACCGCCGCCACCAAGCCCCCCGCCGCCTCCTCCGCCGCCACCGCCACCCACGATCCAGCCCAGCTCGGTCGCGCTCACGAGCACCGTGCTCAGGATCAGGCACGGCAAGATGAAGGTCAGCCTGCGCTGCAGCGGGCCGA
>JAOPZM010000083.1 GCA_025964115.1 Solirubrobacterales bacterium | reverse complement strand
GATCACGGCCGCCATGTCCTCGCGCTCCTGAGTCGAGAGCGAGGGCGAGGAGACCGCCTCGCCGGCGGCGGAGATGGCCGTAAGCGGCGAGCGCAGGTCGTGCGAGACTGACCGCAGCAGGGCGGTCTTGACCGTGTCGGCGCGGCGCAGCGCCGCGGTCTCGACCACCCCGCCGAGCAGCGCCTCGCGCTCCAGCGCGGCGCTCAGCAGCGCCTCGAGCGCCGGGACGACCCGCTCCTGCAGCCTGCGCAGCGCCGTCTCGGAGGCGTCGGCCCCCACCAGCAGGGTCCCCAGCCGCCTCGACCCGTCGCGAAGCGGAAACGCAACCCTCCTGCCATCGGCCGCGACGGTCTCCAGCTCGATCGCAGCCGATCTCAGCTCGAGCGCCTGGGCCAGCCGGGCCGCGGCCGTCGGAAGCGCCTCCGCGAGGCTGTTGCCGCGGAGCAGCAGCCGGGCCATCTCCGCTGCCAGGTCGGCCTCACGCCGGCGCTCCTGCGCATCGCGCGTGCGCATGCGGGCGACCTCGGCGACCGAGCTGGCGATGGCTGCGACGACCACGAAGGCGATCAACGCTACCCAGTTGCTCGAGTCGCTGAGCGAGAAGTCGCCGGTGGGCGGTAGATGGAAGAAATTGAACGCCGCGGCGCTCAGCACGCCTGTTGCGACGCCGAACCACACGCCCCAGGTGACCGACACGATCAGGACCGCGGGGATGTACACGACGATGAGCGACACGACCGGAGCGACGTGCTCGAGCGGGAAGATGACCAGGGTGCACAGCGCGACGATCGCCACCGCGACCACCGCTCCAACCCGCCGGGAGGGCGGCACCGGGGCGAGCAGCAAGCCAAGTGGCGGCGACACCGCAACCCAGCCTAGTGTGGAACGGGGCGGGAGTTCTCCCGCCCCGTTCGCTGCGCCCTGCGCGGCGGGTTTCAGCTCGGCCGCATGCCCACCGCCGCTCTACCCCTCCGTGAGCCGGATCATCCGCCAACGGCGGAGGGGAAAGGCGTGACCATCCGTTGATCGCGCGCTCAGTCGTCTTTCGCGTCTGCTGGCAGCAGCCGCGCGGCGCCGGCGCCGGCGAGCCACTCGCCCTGCTCGGTCAGGCACCAGGCGTTCGGCGCTCCCCGCGAGGGGCCGTCCCCCAGCCTCACGATCAGCTCACGGCTCTCCAGACGCGACAGCAGCTTCGAGATCTGGCCCTGGTCGACGATCCCGGCGCGTTCGGCCACCTCGCGATTGCTCGCTCCCGGGTAGTCGGCGATCGCCGCCAGGACGCGCACGGTGCGGAGGGTCAGGCGCGTGTCGGGCTCCGGTCGTGGGACCGGCGGGCCACTCTCGAGGCGGCTCTCCACGGCACCCCAGCGCTTCGGCGGCGGCCTCTGAAGTTCCCTCCGTGCGGCCGCCGATCCCAGGTAGGGAAGCACGATGATGCTCATCAGCGACCCGAACAGGCCTGTTAGCGGCTCTCGCTCGGCTCTCAGCAGCCGGTTCTGGATGACCGCTGCGACCGCGCCGACGATGCCCTCGGCGACGATCGAGTCGGGTGGCAACTTGCCGTTCGGCGCTTCGTACCGTCCGCGGTCGACCACCGCCGCCAGCGCGGCCTGCACCTCCATGCGCCGGCGCAGAACGCCCGGTCCGGCGCCCAGCGAGTGAACGACGCACAGCCGCGCCAGGGCCGGCTCCTCCTCGAGGAACCTGAGCAGAGTCGCGAGGGCCCCCTTGATCCCGTCCCGCCAGCGCGGCTCGGCCGCGTAGGCGTGCGCCATGCGTATCCCCGCGCGCTGAACGCCCAGCTCGAAGGCTGCCAGCAGGCAGGCCTCGAGATCGGCGAAGAGCTCGAGGAACTCCGCGCTCGAGACCCCCGCCTGAGCGATCGCCTGCTCGGTCGTGACGGCGGCCGCACCGGACGGGCGCTCGGCCACGAGCGCAGCCACAGTCTCGAGGATCTTCGTTTGCTGAGCTTCCCGCACCGTCTCGGCCCCCGTGCCGCTTGACAACGGCTTCGGACATTATCCGCCTTTCGCCGAGCGACGGTCGGCCAGCCGGGAGGCCCCGTCTAGTGCGGCATGTAGGGGCCGGGCTTCGGTCGCGGCCCGCCGCCCGGGAAGGCAAGCCGCAGGATCGTGCGATGCACGGTGCCCAGCTGCCTGCGAAAGGGGCCGGTGTTGTAGGGCAGCCCGTAGCGGCGGCAGATGTCACGCACCCGGGGGGCTATCTCGGTGTAGCGGCTGGAGGGCATGTCGGGAAACAGGTGGTGCTCGACCTGGAAGCTGAGGTTGCCCGAGAGCAGGTGAAACAGCGGGCTCCCGTCGATGTTCGCGGAGCCGAGCAGCTGGCGGACATACCAGCCGCCCCGTGTCTCCTCCGCGACCTCCTCCTCGTCGAATGTGTAGGTCTGGTCGGGGAAGTGCCCGCAGAAGATGATCGAGTGCGCCCACACGTTGCGCACGATGTTCGCGGTGAAGTTAGCCGCGAAGGTCGACTTGAACGCGCGCCCAGACAGCAGCGGGAAGGCGATGTAGTCCTTGACGATCTGCCGCCGTGCCTTGACGCCGATCGCCTTCAGCTCGGCGAGCGCCTTGGACTTCGGCTTCTCCCCCGAGCGGATCGCGTCGAAGTTGAGGTCGTGCAGTGCGACGCCCCACTCGAAGAAGCCCATCAGCACGAGGTTGTAGAGCGGCTGCAGCATGTAGATCGGGTGCCAGCGCTGGTGCGGATCGATCCGCATGATCTCGTAGCCAAGGTCGCGGTCCTTGCCGCGGATGTTGGTGTAGGTGTGGTGCTCGTAGTTGTGCGAGTGCCGCCATGCGTCGGCGGGCGAGGCGGTGTCCCAATCCCAGTTGCGGGAGTTGATGTCCGGGTCGTTCATCCAGTCCCACTGCCCGTGCATCACGTTGTGCCCGATCTCCATGTTCTCGAGGATCTTGGCGAGCGAAAGGGAGGCTGTGCCGAGCAGCCACAGCGGCTTTTTTCGCGAGCCGATCAAGAGCGCCCGACCGGCGAGCGCGAGCTGGCGATGCAGCGTGATGATCGAGCGGATGTAGCGCGCGTCGCGCTCGCCGAGTTCCGCATAGACCTCCTCGTGGATCGCGTCCAGCTCGCGGCCAAGCTGCTCGATCTGCTCGGGCGTGAGGTGCGCCAGCGGGTTGTCCGGCTCCGCGAACGGTTGCGCGCCCTCTGGGACAGCCTCGAGAGGCGGAGAAGGCAAGACGGGCGGAGCGTGGGTCTGGGTGGCGGACATCGTGATACCTCCGTGGTGGTGGCTTGTCAGAGCTCGATCTCGACCGCGCCCTCGGGCGCGTTGATGCACGTGCGCAGCAGCTCGCCGCGCTGACCATGCACGCGGCCGGTGCGCAGATCGCGCACCTGTCCCGAGCGCAGGCGGCCGACGCAGCTGTGGCAGATACCCATGCGGCAGCCGTACGGAAGCTCGATCCCCGCCTCCTCGCCGGCGAGCAGGATCGGCTGCTCTCCGTCGCTGCTGGCGCTCACACCGCTCGTGCAGAACTCGATCGTGCCCCCGGTGCCACGCTCGCCGTCGCCGATCCCCGACTCCGGCTGGAAGTGCTCCACGTGCATACGCGTCGGGTCCCCGTCCGCGCGCCAGCGCTCGCCCAGCGCCTGCAGCAGCCCGGCCGGCCCGCACACAAACGCCTCGCGCTCGCGCCAGTCCGGACAGACCGTGTCGAGCTCGTCAGGCGTCAGTCGTCCCCGGACGCCCGTGAGCCGCTCGTGCAGCCGGTATCCGCGATGACGGGCATCGAGGGTCAGCAGCTCATCGCGGAACATGACCTCAGGGGCGCTGCGGGCGCAGTGAACGTGCGCCACGTCCTCGATCCGCCCCCGTCCGGCAAGGCTGCGGAGCATGCTCATGATCGGGGTTATCCCGCTTCCGGCGCTCACGAACAGGAGGCGCGAGGGCAGCGGGTCGGGCAGCACGAACGTGCCTTCCACGCCTCCGAGACGCACGATCGTCCCGAGGCGCACGCGACTGAACAGGAAGGGAGACACCTTGCCGCCCTCGACCAGCTTGGGTGTGATGGAGATGCAGCCGTCGCGGGACTCGGGGTCGGAGGTGAGCGAGTAGGCACGCCAGTGATGGATCCCATCGACCTCGATTCCCAGCCGCAGGTACTGCCCGGGTTGATGGCCCTCCCATTCCCAGCCGGGCTTGATCGTCACCGTCACCGCGCTCGCGCTGGTCCGCTCCACGCGCTCGACCCTGCCGCGCAGCTCACGCGTCGACCACAGCGGGTTGACGAGCGCGAGGTAGTCGTCGGGCAGGAGCGGCGAGGTGAAGGACCCCACCACGCGCAGCGCTCGCCGCCTGGCGCTGGAGACCCGGGGGACGGCGCCGCGCTCAGCCACGGTCGCCGCGGGTCCGCTCGGAAGGGACTGGGGATGGTGTGATGGAGGTTCGCATTACGCCCTGAAACGATGTTACCTCAAATGAGGTTACATGAAACACGGTATCCTCAGATCGTGATGGCGAGTGTGAGCTCGGACACAAAGAGGGCAGGCGCTCCGCAGGCGGGCGCCGGTGCCGACCTGACGATCGAGCAGCTGGCCGCCGAGGTCGGCATGTCGGTGCGCAACATCCGCAACCACCACTCCCGCGGGCTGCTCCCGGCTCCGGAGGTTCGCGCGCGGGTCGGTTTTTACGGAGCGGAGCACGTCGCGCGCCTGCGGCTGATCCTCGACCTCCAGGCCGACGGCTTCAACCTCGCGGCGATAGAGCGCCTGATGAGCGCCTCGGGCGGCTCCGCCGCGCGGCTGCTGGGACTGCGCAACGCGATGACCGCCCCCTTCGAGAGCGAGACTCCCGAAGTCGTGACAGGTGAGGAGCTCCTGCAGCGCTTCGGTGAGGTCGACGCCAAGGACGTCGAGCGGATCCGCAGGCTGAAGCTTCTCGTTCCCCTGGGCGACGACCGCTTCGAGGTCCCCAGCCCGGCGCTCATGAAAGCAGCCGAACAGGTGACCGAGCTCGGGATCTCCCTGCACGCCGCCCTGTCGCTGGTCGAGCGCGTGAGCCGCGACTGCGAGTCGATCTCGCGCGCCTTCGTGAGGCTCTACCTGAAGGAGCTCTGGGAGCCCTTCATAGAGGGGGACCAGCCCGATGAGCGCTGGGACGAGGTGATCGAGGCGATCCGAGCACTGCGCGCGATCGCATCCGAGGCGCTGCTCGCGATCTTCAAGCAGCGGATGAGCGCCGAGGTCGAGGCCGCCTCCGCGAAGCTGCTCGAGCAGCACGTCAAACGCTCGCGCTGAGCGAGAACAGGCGTCAGCCTAGGCCGGTGCGAGTAGCGCGGGAGCGCCGTAGCTCGCGAGCACATCGGGCAGCTGCACCGACCCATCCGCACGCTGGCCGTTCTCCAGCAGCGCGACGATCGTGCGGCCCACGGCGACCGCTGTGCCGTTCAGCGTGTGAGGCGTCAGCGTGCGTTTGTCGCGACGGATGCGGATGTTCAGGCGGCGAGCCTGGTAGTCGGTCGTGTTCGAGCATGAGGTCAGCTCTCGGTAGCGGCCCTGGCTGGGCAGCCATGCCTCGCAGTCGTACTTCTTGGCGGCCGAGTTGCCGAGGTCGGTCACCGCGATGTTCATCACCCTGTAGGGGAGGCCCAGCTCGGTGAGGATCTCCTCCTCGAGCGCGAGGATCCGCTCGTGCTCGGCGGGCGCCTCCTCCGGTGCGACGAAGCTGAACATCTCGACCTTGTCGAACTGGTGCACGCGGAAGATGCCGCGGGTGTCCTTGCCGCCCGCGCCTGCCTCGCGCCGGAAGCAGGGCGAGAAGCCGGCGTAACGCAGGGGCAGGCGCTCGGCTTCGATGATCTCCCCGTCGTGCAGCGAGGCGAGCGCCACCTCGGAGGTGCCGACGAGGTAGAGCTCGTCCTCGGGCAGGCGGTAGATCTGCTGCTCGGTGTCGGGCAGGAAGCCCGTCCCGTAGAGCGCCCGCTCGCGGACGAGCACAGGCGGGATCACGGGTTCGAACCCATGCCCGCGAAGCTTCTCGAGCGCCCAGCGCACGAGCGCGAGCTCGAGCATCACGAGCTCGCCCCTCAGGTAGGCGAAGCGCGACCCCGACACGATCGCCGCGCTGTCCATGTCGATCATCTGCCCCGCCAGCTCGAGATGATCGCGTGGCTTGAAGTCCAGCTGCGGGACCGCGCCCACCTCCCTCACGAGCTCGTCCTCGGGGCCGCTCGCAGCGGATGGATCGGGGAGGTTCGGCAGCTGCGCGAGGGCCGCCTGCAGGTCGAGCTCGACAGTCACGAGAACCTGCTCGAGCTCCTTTGCGCGGGCGGCCACATCCCGCATGGCCTGGATCTCCCGCTCGCGCTCCTGCGCGTCGCTGGCCGCGCGAATCCGCGCGTTCGCCTCGTTCTGCTCGGCGCGCAGTCCCTCGAGCTCGGGCAGCAGCTCGCGCCTTCGCCGGTCGAGCTCGACGACGCGATCGACCGCCCCGGCCAGATCCGCTCCGCGCCGAGCCAGCGCATCGCGAACGGCGTCGGGGTCATCCCGGATGCGCTTGAGGTCGAGCACCCGCCGTCGCCCGTGGGCGTCCTATTTGGTCGACAGGGTGATGTTCGTGGAGGGCACCTTCTGCGCCTGGCGCCCGGAGTACTTTTCGAGGAAGCTCGCGACAGCCGCGGCTTCCCGACCCACGACGATGTTCTGCGGCATGATCGCTCCCGAGAAGCCGCCGTTTCGAATCGCGTAGAGCGCCTGTTCGACGTTCTCCTTGCGGATGTTGAAGTTGGGCCCGTTCTGCTTGATGCGGTTGCCGATGCTCGTCGCCGACCCCTGCGCACCCACCACGCTGAGCGTGTGGCAGCCCGAGCAGTGGTCGCGGAAGAGAACCGCCCCGTGGTGATACGGACTCGTCGTGGCCACCTGGATCCCCTGCGAACCACAGGCGCCCAGCGCCCCGGCGCAAGCGAGCAGGATCATCGTCGTCGCGGCGACCTTCATGCGCCGGGAATATATAGCCCCGCCCCCATGAGCCGGCTCACGGGCCGGAGCGTGAGGGGGACGGGCGGGCGGCCTCAGAAGCCGCTGGCGGTGCTGGCAGCGCGCAGCGCGAGGAACGCGACGACCAGGGCCGACAGTGCCATCACTCCCACCTCGCGGCGCATGATCGCGGCAACGATCCCTCGCTGCTCGGCGTCCGGCAGCGCGCCCACCGCCGCAGCGCCGTCGAGGCCGCGCTGGTCGAGGATCGCCTGCGCCGAGGTCACCCGCAGCTGCTCGGCGACGAAGGCCACCGCCAGCGGCAGCAGCGCATACAGGTAGAAGAGGTTTTCGCTCGAGTACCTCCCCGCGGCCGCGAGCGAGCCGACCGCCAGCGCGAGCGCCACGGCCGAGCCCTGCCCGACGCGCAGCAGCATCCAGAACGCCCGGCCGGCCCGGTTCTCCACCGGCACGTCGCGGTACCACAGAAATCCGCCCAGCAGTCCGGGCAGAGCGTTGAGCACGGCCAAGGTCAATGCGCCGGCCGCGACCGCATCGGTCATGCCCGCGATATCGAGCCGATTGCCACTATGTAACACTTTGACACAAGCGGTGATATAACAGCCCGGCCGTGCTGAGAAGCTACCTCCCCGCCATCGTCTTCCTTGTCCTTGGCGGGGCCGTGGGCACCGCCTTCGCGGTGCTCAACGCGTTCATCGGCCCCCGCCGCGCAACTCCTCACAAGCAGGATCCCTACGAGTGCGGCCTGCCATCGGAGGTCAAGCGCGGGATGCGCTTCGGGATCAGCTTCTACCTGATCGCGATGCTGTTCATCCTCTTCGACATCGAGGTCATCTTCCTCTACCCCGTGGCGCTCCAGCTGCGCGCGTTCGGCAGCTTCGCGCTTGCGGAGACCGTCGTGTTCATCGTGCTGCTGTTCGTCGCGTTCGTATACGTCTGGCGCAGGGGGGCACTGGAGTGGCGATGAAGCGCGCCCGCGCGGCGATCAAGCGCGCGAGCGTCTCCGATCGCTCGATCGGAGCGCCGGGCGAGGGGCTCGGCGCGCGTGTCGACCCCGAGCGGCTGCGCGTGCGCGAGCTGGGCTCGAGCCAGCTGCTGAGAGGCGGCGAGCTGGAAGGGCCCACCATGCCCGCGCACCTCGAGGGCGCCGACCTCGAGCGGCACGTCGAAGAGCGCGTGTTGACCACGACGCTCGACAAAGCCGTCTCGTGGGCGCGCTCGAACTCCTTCTTCCCCGCGACCTTCGGCCTGGCCTGCTGCGCGATCGAGATGATGTCGATCGTGGCCGCGAGAACGGATGTGGCCAGGTTCGGATACGAGGCGTTCCGGGCCTCGCCGCGGCAGGCGGACCTGCTGATCCTCTCGGGGCGCGTCTCGATCAAGATGGCGCCGATCGTGAGGCGCATCTACGACCAGATGCTCGAGCCGAAGTGGGCGATCTCGATGGGCGCCTGCTGCAGCTCGATGGGCGTCTTCAACAACTACGCCCTCGTCCCCGCCGACAAGTTCCTGCCGGTCGACGTGCATGTCCCCGGCTGCCCGCCGCGGCCCGAGGCGCTCATGCACGGGGTGCTCAAGCTGCGCAAGATGGTCCTCGACGATCCGGACATGAGCTGGCGCGAGCGCTATGGCGCCGTCGGCACGGAGGAGGCACTCCCCGGTGCCTGACGCCACCGGGCTCGAGCTGATCGGCCAGGAGCTCGGCAGCGCCGTACTCGACACGGTCTTCTTCCGGGACCGGGCGAAGCTCGTGATCGAGCCCGACGCGATCAGGCCCGTGCTCGCGCACCTGCGCGAGAGGGGCTACACGTTCATGGCGAGCCTCCACGGCGTGGACTACTACCCGCAGGAGCCCCGCCTGGGGGTCATCTACGAGCTGCTCGACATGGGTCGCGTGGATCGCATCTCGGTGAAGCTGCGCGTGCCCACGGAGGCCCCCGAGGTGGACTCGGCGCTCCCGGACCGGCCCGGCGATCCTGGCTGGCGCACGGCCGTCCACCAAGAGCGCGAGGTCTACGACATGTTCGGCGTCCGCTTCCGCGGGCACCCCGACCTGCGGCGGATCCTGATGCCCGAGGACTACGAGGGTCACCCTCTGCGGCGCGACTTTCCCCAGGGCGGCGAGCCGGTGCTCTTCACGTACAACGAGCCGAAGCGTCCGCGAGCACCGGCATGAGCCCGGTAGGGCAGGACACCACGGGGCAGTCGAGTGACATCTCCGAGTACCGCAAGCGTGAGCAGAGCATCACGCTCTCGGAGCTCGACGGTCCCGCGGCAGACGGCGAGGCCGCCGACGCGCGCCAGGAGCTGCTGACCCTCAACTTCGGACCCCACCACCCCGCGACCCACGGCGTGCTGCGACTGCTGGTCACGCTCCAGGGCGAGGTCGTGCGAGACATCAAACCGATCATCGGCTACGTACACACGGGGATCGAGAAGACCGCGGAGGACAAGGCCTATTGGAAGGTCATCCCGGTGGTCGAGCGCATGGACTATCTCGCCTATCACTTCAACGCGATGACCTTCTGCGGCGCCGTGGAGACGCTGGCCGAGGTCGAGGTGCCCCGCCGCGCCGAGTATCTCCGGGTGATCCACATGGAGCTCAACCGGATCATGTCCCACCTCGTGTGGCTCGGAACGAGCGCGCTCGACCTCGGAGCGATCTCGATGTTCTGGTACTGCTTCCGCGAGCGCGAGAAGGTGCTCGACCTGTTCGAGATGTCAACCGGCCAGCGGATGCACACCCGCTACTTCCAAGTCGGCGGCGTGATCGAGGACATCCCGCGCGGCTACGCGGAGAAGCTGGGCGCGTTCGTCAGCGAGATGCCTGGGCGCGTGGAGCAGTACAGGGCCCTGCTCCACAGCAACGAGATCGTGCTCCAACGGCTGCGCGGCACCGGCCTGCTCGACGCCGCGAGGCTGCTGGAGTTCGGGGTCACCGGGCCGCTCCTGCGTGCCGCCGGCAACCCATGGGACCTGCGCAAGGCAGACCCCTACTGCTCATACGGCGATTTCGACTTCAAGATCCCGATAGGCACGGTGGGCGACAACTACGACCGCTTCAACGTGCGCTTCGCCGAAATGGACGAGTCGGTGGCGATCATCGGCCAGGCGCTGGAGGGCCTTCCGGAAGGGCCCTACATCACGAGCGACCGCAAGGTCGCGCTTCCTCCCCGCCATGAGCTGGCGACCTCGATGGAGGCGCTGATCCACCACTTCAAGCTGGTCACAGAGGGCTTCCGTGTGCCGCCCGGAGAGGTCTACTACCCGATCGAGAGCCCGCGCGGCGAGCTCGGCTGCTGGGTTCGCTCCGACGGCTCGGCGAAGCCGGCCCGCGTGCACATGCGCGACCCCTCGTTCGTTAACCTGCAGGCCTTCTCCGAGATGGCCGAGGGGGGCTACATCGCCGACATGATCGCCACGCTTGCGGCGCTCGACCCGATCCTCGGCGGCATCGACCGATGAGCGCCGCGGCAGCGGGCTCGGACCGTCCGGTCGACCTGGAGAAGAGCGCCGCGGAGATACCCGACGCCGAGACGACCGAGGTGCCCGAGAAGCTGCGCGCCGAGATCGAGGCCTACATGGCGAGATATCCCGACCCGCGCTCGGCCACGCTGCCGGCGCTCGAGGCCGCCCAGCGCGTTCATGGCTGGTGCTCGCCGCAGGCGCTCGAACAGGTCGCCTGCGTGATGCGGCTGACCCCCGCCTACCTCGAATCGGTGGCGACGTTCTACGACATGCTCGAGACCACGCCCGTCGGCCGTCACTCGATCTACGTGTGCACGAACATCTCCTGCTCACTGCGCGGCGGCGATGCCCTGTACGCGGCGGTGCGCGACGCGGCGGCGGACGAGCCGGAGGAGTTCAACGTTCGCTCCTTCGAGTGCCTCGGAGCCTGCGACATCGCGCCGATGGCCTCCGTCGACGGCGTCTACGTCGGGCCGCTCGCCCTGGAGGACGTCCCGCGCCTGCTCGACGACGCGCGCGCCGGGCGTCGCGTGCTGGTGGAGAAGCAGCTGGCGCCGCGCCTGGTCGCCGACACGCAGGCCAACTCGCGCGAGTTCCCGCCACACCCCCCGCAGGAGCCGGCCTCTCGATGACCGAGAAGCTGTTGTTCGCGGATATAGACGAGCCGGGGCTCCACACGCTTGGGGTCTACGAACGGCGTGGCGGCTACGCGTCGCTGCGGAAGGCATTCTCGATGACGCCCGAGGACGTGCTGGCCGAGCTCGAAGCCTCCGGCCTGCGGGGCCGCGGCGGGGCCGGCTTTCAGATGGGCAAGAAGGTCTCGTTCCTGCCCAAGGGCTCGATGGAGAAGTACCTCGTCTGCAACGCGGACGAGTCGGAGCCGGGCACCTTCAAGGACCGTGAACTGATGCAGAAGAGCCCCCACATGCTGATCGAGGGCATCGTGATCGCCTCCTATGCCGCGGGCGCCCAGCGTTCGTTCATCTACATCCGCGGCGAGTACGTGCTGCAGGCCGACGTGCTCGACGCGGCGCTCGCCGAAGCCCGGGAGGCGGGGTTCATCGGCGAGGACATCCTCGGCTCGCGCCATTCGCTCTCGCTGGTCCTTCACCGCGGCGCCGGCGCATACATCTGCGGCGAGGAGACCGCCCTGCTCGACTCGCTGGAAGGCAAGCGCGGGAACCCTCGGCTGAAGCCGCCCTTTCCGGCGAACCAGGGGCTCTATCAGGGACCGACGCTGATCAACAACGTCGAGACGCTCTCGACGGTGCCGGTGATCATCCGGATGGGCGGGGCGGAGTACGCGAAGCTCGGCGCGGAGTCCTCGACGGGGACGAAGCTCGTGAGCGTCTCCGGCCACGTGCAGCGTCCCGGCAACTACGAGGTGGTGCTCGGCACGCCCTCACGGGAGATCATCTATGGCCTGGCCGGGGGCCCGCCCGAGGGGCGCGAGGTCAAGTGCTGGTTCCCGGGCGGCTCCTCAGCACCGGTGCTCACGGCCGAGCACCTCGACGTCAGCTACGACTTCGACTCGCTCGCGAAGGCCGGATCGATGCTCGGCTCAGGCGCGATCATCGTCGTCGACGACTCGACGCCGATCCTCGATGTAGCGCTGAAGGTCGCGAAGTTCTACCAGCACGAGTCCTGCGGCAAGTGCACTCCCTGCCGGGAGGGGACCAACTGGACGGTGAAGATGCTCCAGCGGATCGAGCTCGGCGAGGCGACCCCGATGGACCTCGAGATCATGGCCTCCGTGCAGGATCACATCATGGGCAACTGCCTGTGCGTGCTCGGCGACGCGATGGCGATGCCGATCAGCTCGATCATCTCCCACTTCAAAGAGGAGCTCGAAGCGCACATGGAGAGGGCGCGGCTGCGTCCCGCCGAAACGCTGGTGAGCGCCTGATGCCAAGGCCGACCCCGAAGATGATCACGTTCACGATCGACGGTCGTGAGGTGAGAGCGCCCGAGAACGCGATGCTCGTAGACGCCGCCAAGCACGGCGACGTCGAGATCCCGGTGTTCTGCTACGAGCCCAAGCTGGGCAACCCCGTAGGTGCGTGCCGCATGTGCCTCGTCGAGATCGAGGGGATTCCCAAGCTTCAGACCGGCTGCTCGACGCCAGCCAAGGACGGGATGGTCGTGCACACGCAGAGTGAGCGCGCGAGGGTCGCCCAGCAGGCCGTCGTCGAGTTCCTGCTGATCAACCATCCGCTCGACTGCCCCGTGTGCGACAAGGGAGGCGAGTGCCCGCTGCAGGACATAACCTTCGGCTGGGGCGCGGGCACCTCGCGCTTCATCGAGCCCAAGCGCCATTTCGTGAAGCCCCTCGCGCTCTCCGAGCGCATCGCGATCGACCGCGAGCGCTGCATCCTGTGCTACCGCTGCGTGCGCTTCTCGCAGGAGATCTCCGAGGACAACCAGCTGGTGCTCGTCGAGCGCGGCGCGCACTCCTACGTCGCGACGTTCGACGGACACCCCTACGAGGCGACCTTCACGGGCAACATCATCGAGCTGTGCCCGGTGGGCGCGCTGACCTCACGCCCCTACCGCTTTCGCGCGCGGCCGTGGGACATCGAGGACGCCGGCTCGGTGTGCACGCTCTGCCCCTCCCAGTGCAACGTCACGCTCACCGTCCGCGACGAGCGCGTGATCCGCGTGCTGGCGCGCGACAACGGCGAGGTCGACGACGGGTGGCTGTGCGACCGCGGCCGCTTCGCCTACCCGGCGCTTGGCGGCTTGCCGGCGACGGCGGCGGCGCTCGCCGACGCGCCGGCCGCGGCCGAGAACGGCGCCGGGCGCATCACCGAGCCGATGATCCGCGACGGAGGGCAGCTGCGCGTGGTCAGCTGGGAGCGTGCGATGACCGAGGCGGTCGCAGGCCTTCGCCGCGCCGGCGAGCGTGTCGGGGCGATCGCAGGCGGCCAGGCGACGAACGAGGAGGGCCTGCTGCTCGCCCGGCTGATGCGCGAGGGCGCCGGCTCGCCGCACGTCGACTCGCGCGCAGCCGGGACGCTTGAGCTCGAGCTCCACCTGGCGCTGAACGAGCCACGCCTGCAGGCGAGGGTGAGCGATCTCGAGTTCGCCCACGCCGTGCTCGTGCTCGAGGGCGATCCGATCCGCGATGCGCCGATCCTCGACCTGCGCCTGCGCAAGGGCGTGCGACGCCACGGGATGAAGCTGATCAGGGCAACCCGCGAGGAGCTGCTGGCCGGGCCGCGGGAGCTCGCCGACAAGCTCGCCGGCGCCGGCGAGGAGATCGTCGTGCTGTGGGCCGAGCGCCTGACCGCGGGCCCCGACGGCTCGCGGGCAGCCGCCGCGCTGCTCGAGCTCGCCGACGCGCTCTCGCTGGGCGACGTCGAGGGAGCGGGCCTTCTCGAGATACCGGCCCACACCAACGGACGGGGCCTGCGAGAGGCCGGCGTGCTCCCGAACGCCGGACCCGGGCTCTCCGACCCGGCCGCCACGGGCGACGCTTCTCCGACCGGGCGCGACGCCGCCGGGATCGCCGAGGAGCTGGCGGCCGGTGAGCTGACCGGGCTCTACCTCCTGCAATCGGACCCGCTGCTCGAGCCCGCGGATCGCGAGGTGTGGGAGCGGGCGCTCGAGCGCGCCGCGACGGTCGTCGCGCACGCGAGCTTCCTGACGGAGGGAATCCGCGAGCATGCCGACGTGGTGTTCCCGTCCGAGGCCTACGCCGAGAAGGAAGGGACGATCACCCACCCGGATGGCCGCCTCCAGCGGCTGCGGCCGGCCGTTGCGCACCCCGGATCGATCCGGGCCGAGTGGTCGGTGATCGTCGAGCTGGCCAGCAGGCTGGGGCTCGACCTCGAAGTCCTCACCGGGGCGATGGCGTCCGCACAGCTGTTCGAGTCCGTCCCCTTCTACGCCGGGTTGACGCTCGAGGAGATCGGCGGCAAAGGGGTCCGCTGGCAGGAGCGCGAGGCCGCGGGCGCCTATCCGACGCGGGAGCAGCTCGTATGAGCGTCGGCCTCATGTCGCTGGTCGGCTACTACGAACCGGTCTGGATCCAGATCCTCAAGGCGCTCGTGATCTTCGCCGTGGCCCTGCAGCTGGTGCCGGTCGTGCTGATCGCCGAGCGTAAGCTCCTCGGCCGCTTCCAGGGCCGCTACGGCCCCAACCGCGTCGGCCCCTACGGCGCGCTGCAGCCGATGGCGGACATCCTCAAGCTGCTGACGAAGGAGCAGTTCCGCCCAACCACCTCGGTCGGTCTGCTGTTCGCGCTGGCACCGGTGATCTCGATCCTCACGGCGGTCGCCGCCTTCGCGATCATCCCCTTCGGCGACGTCCAGGACATCTTCGGGACGAAGGTCGGGCTCTACGGCGTGGACGTCTCGATCGGGCCGCTGTACCTCTTCGCGTTCGGCGCCGTCGCCTTCTACGGGATCATGCTCGGCGGCTGGTCCTCGGGCTCGAAGTACTCCTTCCTCGGTGCCATGCGCGGCGCAGCCCAGCTGATCTCCTATGAGGTCTCGCAGGGTCTCGCGCTGCTCGGGGTGATCTTCACCGCGCAGACGCTCTCGCTGACGGGCATCGTCCACGCGCAGGCCGGCATGTGGTACATCGTTCCCCAGTTCGTCGGCTTCCTGATCTTCCTCGTGGCCGGCTTCGCCGAGACCAACCGTGCACCCTTCGACCTGACAGAGGCCGACGCCGAGCTCGTCGGCGGCTACAACACCGAGTTCGGCGGCGGGCGCTTCGCCTCCTATTACTTCGCCGAGTACCTCAACGTGCTGGTCGTCGCCGGCGTGGTCACGACCGTGTTCCTCGGCGGCTGGCTCCTGCCTTTCGGCATCGACCCTCCTGGTTGGGTCGACCCGATCGTCGTGCTCTTCAAGATGTCGCTCATCACCTTCCTCTTCATCTGGGTTCGCGCGACGCTCCCCCGCCTTCGCTACGACCAGCTCATGAGCTTCGGCTGGAAGGTGCTGCTGCCACTCGCCACCCTCAACGCGCTCGCGACGGCGGTCCTCGTCGTGGTCACACACTGATGCCCGGCGCAGCGCCCGAGACGAGCCCCGAGGCCTCCGCTGTGAAGGTCTCGCTTTGGGATCCGGGCGAGGATGTGGTGCAGGTGCAGCGCGCCCCCGCCCCCGGCGCGCTGCGCAGCGCCTGGCGTGCGTTCCGCGAGACGGCGCGGGGGCTGAGGACCACCTTCGGGCGCATCGCAGAGGGACCCGTGACGATGGAGTACCCCGAGGAGAAGGTGCCCGTCTACCCGCGCTTCCGCGGGCGGCACAAGCTGCACCGCTTCGAGGACACGGGCCTGGAGAAGTGTGTCGGCTGCTCGCTCTGCGCCGCCGCCTGCCCGGCGGATTGCATACGCGTCGTGGCAGCGGAGAACACGCCCGAGAACCGCGTGTCTCCCGGCGAGCGCTACGCGGCGGTGTACGAGATCAACCTGTCGCGCTGCATCTTCTGCGGCTACTGCGAGGTCGCCTGTCCCTTCGACGCGATCACGATGGGTCACGAGTACGAGCTCTCGAGCTACGACCGCTCGGATCTGATCTTCACCAAGGAGATGCTGCTCGCCGAGCCGCTCGAGCGGGCGCCGCTCAGGAACGAGGGCGAGTGAGCGCGGTCCTGTTCTTCATCGCGGCGACCGGCGTGATCACCGGGGCGACGGGCGTCGTCGTGCTGCGCGACGCCTTCTACAGCGTGCTCTCGCTCGTCGTCCACCTGATCTCGCTCTCAGTGCTGTTCCTGCTGCTGCGCGCCGAGTTCGTGGCCGCCGTGCAGGTCGTCGTCTACGCCGGCGCGGTGATGGTCCTGTACGTGTTCGTCGTGGCCTACGTCGGCGGCGAGGCCGATTCGCTGGGGGAGCGCCTGCGCGGGGCGGGGCCGATCGGCTCGGGCCTGCGCCGCGCCGGGGCGATCATCGGCGGAGCGCTGCTGGTCGAGCTGCTGATCGCGCTGCTGGGCACCGGCCTCGAGGCGATCGAAGGGAAGGGAGCCGGCTACAGTCCGGGCCCGCGAACGTTCGGAACGCCGGCCTATATCGGAAATCTGCTGCTCACCCGCTTTCTGCTGACGTTCGAGATCGCCTCCTTCCTGCTGCTGATCGCCGCCGTGGGCGGCGTCGTCCTTGCCCGGCGCCGCGGGGGCATCGGCGAGGAGGCCGAAGATGCGATGAGGCCGCTCGAGCTGCCGCGGCCACCCGGCACGGGCACGATGGCCGAGGGCGTCGGGAGGAGCGTCCCGTGAGCATCGCCTGGTACCTGGCGGTATCGGCGATCGTCTTCTCGCTGGGAGCTGTAGGCGTGATCACGCGACGCAACCCGCTCGTCGTGCTGCTCTGCCTGGAGCTGATGCTCAACGGGGCCAATCTCGCGCTGGTCGCGTTCTCGCGCATGTGGGGCAACGGCGACGGTCAGATCTTCGCGCTCATCGTGATGACGGTCGCTGCGTGCGAGGTGTGCATCGGGCTCGGCATGATCGTCGCGATCTACCGGCGCCGGCTGCCGATCGACGTGGACGACCTGAGGGAGCTGCAGGGCTGATGGCCACGACGTACGCCTGGCTGGTGCTGCTGTTCCCGCTGCTCGGAACGGTGACGATCGCGCTCGGCTTCCGCGTGCTCCCAGGCCGCAGCGCGGGCTGGATCGGGACCGGAGCGGTGTTCCTCGCGTTCGTAGCAGCCGTCGCCATGCTGATCTCCCTCCAGGGACATGCGCCGGCCCACCGCCAGCTCGTCTCCTCCCTGTGGAGCTACGCGTCCACCGTGGGCGTCGACGCTCAGACGTCGGTGCTCGTCGATCCCCTGTCGGTGCTCATGGTGCTCGTCGTCACGGGAGTCTCGACGCTGATCCACCTCTACTCGGTCTCCTACATGGAGGGCGACCGCGGCTACGCCCGCTTCTTCTCCTACCTGAACTTCTTCGTCTTCTCGATGCTGCTGCTCGTCCTCGCCGGCAACTTCATGATGCTGATCGCCGGGTGGGCCTTCGTCGGCGCCGCGTCATACCTGCTGATCTCGTTCTGGTACCGGCGCACGACCGCCACGCGTGCGGGGCTCAAGGCGTTCGTGATCAACGTCGTCGGCGACGTCGGGCTGGTGCTCGGCACCTACTTCATCTTCAGGCACACCGGCTCGCTGGACTTCCTGAAGGCCTTCCACGCCACCTCGGCGGGCGCCTTCGGTCACAGCCCCAACAACGGCGACCTCGTGGCAGGGTGCGTGCTGCTGCTCGTCGGCGCCTTCGCCAAGTCCGCCCAGATACCGCTGCATACCTGGCTCGCCGATGCGATGGAGGGACCGACCCCGGTCAGCGCCCTGATCCATGCTGCGACGATGGTCACGGCCGGGGTCTACCTGATCGCGCGCATGCACCCGTTGTTCGAGCGCGCTCCCGACGCCCAGGACGTCGGCGCGATCATCGGGGCGGCGACGCTGCTTATCGCCGGGACGACCGCGCTGGCCCAGACGGACATCAAGCGGGTGATCGCGTACTCGACGATGTCGCAGATCGGCTACATGATCATGGGCGTCTCGATCGGCGCCTATGCGGCCGGCCTGTTCCACCTGATGACGCACGCGTTCTTCAAGGCGCTGCTGTTCATGGCCGCGGGATCGCTGATCGGCGCAATGGCCGGCGTGCAGTCGCTGGACCGGATGGGGGGCTTTCGCAGGGCGATGCCGTTCACCTATGGCTGCTTCGTCATCGGCGGGCTCGCGCTGTCGGGCGTGCCCCCTTTCTCTGGGTTCTTCTCCAAGGACGAGATCCTGTTGGTGACCGCCGAGCGCGGCGGCTGGCATTGGGCGCTGTATGTGATCGGCTACATCGGCGCGGGGCTGACCGCCGTCTACACGTTCCGCATGATCTTCCGCGCCTTCCATGGCGAGCCCGTGCCCGAGGCTCACGAGCTCGAGCAGGGCCACCTGCATCACGTCGAGGTGCCCCGCAACCCGGCGACCGGCGAGGAGGAGGACACCGACGTGGGCTTCCCCGGCCCGCTGCACGTGATCGCCGAGCGCTCGCCGCTGATGCGCGCCGCGATGGCGCTGCTCGCGCTCGGCTCGATCGGAGCCGGTCTCGTGCAGATCCCCCAGGTGGACTTCGTGATCGATGACTTCCTGAAGCCGAGCTTCGGCGACTCCTCGCTGTATGCCACGCACACGCGAAACGGGCTGCTGGTGCTCGGCCTGATCCTCGGAACGGTCGTCGGGCTCGCCGGCATCGCGATCGCCTACCGCGTCTGGGTCCAGCGACCGGGCACCGCTGCGGTTGTCCGTGAGCGCATGCGCCCGGCATATGAGCTGTTCCTCAACAAGTGGTACTTCGATGAGCTCATCGAGCTGGCCGTCGTGCGTCCCGCGTCCGCCCTCGCGCGCTTCGCGCGCGACACGGTCGAGCGCCGCCTGATCGACGACACGCTCGTCGGCGGGACCACCGGGCTGGTCCGCGCGGGATCGGCCGCGGTGCGAGCGGCACAGAGCGGCTTCGTGCGCTACTACGCGGCGCTGCTCGTCCTCGGCGTGACCGGGGTTGGCTTCTACTTCCTGCTGCAGAGCTGATGCCCGCGCTGTCGATCCTGATCTGGCTCCCTGCCCTCTGCGGACTGCTGGGCGCCGTGCTCTCGGCACTTCGGCCTGGAGCCGACCTCGCCCCGGCCTCCGCCACCGGCAAGGAGGACGAGCCGCGGCGGGGGAACTGGACGGCGAGCGTGCCGGGCGCGATCGCGCTGGCCGGGTCGCTCGGCGCGCTCGGGCTTGCGATCGGCTACATCGTCGATTACCACGCCGGCGGGGGCCTTCAGCATGTCACCGACGCTGTGTGGATCTCCGAACTGGGCATTCACTACAAGCTCGGCGTGAGCGGGCTGAACGTCTTCCTCGTGGGGCTGACCACGCTCCTGTTCGCAGCCGCGGTGCTGGCAGCGAACCTCCGCTCCTGGGACCGGCCGCGGCTCTTCTACTTCCATTTCATGCTCGCCGAGTCGGCCGT
>JAOPZM010000195.1 GCA_025964115.1 Solirubrobacterales bacterium | reverse complement strand
CTGCGGGTGAACCCGATCGCATGCGAGGCGCATGGCATGTGCGCCGAGCTGCTGCCCGAGCGGATCACGCTCGACGAGTGGGGCTATCCGCTGATCAGCGGCGAGCCGCTGGAGCCGTCGCAGGTCGCGAACGCGGTCCGCGCCGCGCAGGCGTGCCCCACGTTCGCCCTGATCCTCGAACGCGACACCAACACCGAGCGGCGCTGAACGGCGCGCCGGCTACGGAGCCGGCCACGATCACAGCTCGATCAGGTGCGCCGCGGCAAGGCCTGACCACTGGCCGTAGGGCGCGAAGAAGTCACGCACCTGCTGCTCGCTGGCCACTGCGCGCGGATCGCCCCGGCTGAGCAGCCGGCCGACGAGCTTCAGCAGGCCCAGATCTCCGGCCGGCAGCTGGTCGTTGCGGCCCTGGCCGCGTAGAGCCAGCATCTCCACCGTCCAGGAGCCGATGCCGGGTATCGCGCGCAGCCTGCGCCATCCGCGCTCGTGGTCGCAGCTGTGCAGATCGACCCGGCCCCGCGCCACCTCGCCGGCCGCGCGCACGAGCGTGAGCGCCCGTCCGCGAGCCAGGTCGAAGGACTCGAGCAATGCCGGCTCGGTCCCGGCGAGCACGGCCGTGTCCGGGAGGTCCCCCAACCGGTCGCGGCCACCGTCCCAGCCCACCCATCGACGGCCCAGGACGGCCACGACGCGGCGTTGGATAGCCGCGGCGCGCTCGTACTCGATCAGCTGCTCGCAGATGGCCCACGCGAGGGCCTCGAACGGCTCGGGCCTGCGCCCGATCCGCAGCCACGGGCGCCGGCGCAGCGAGGGGCCGATCAGCGGGTCGCGCGCGAAGCGCCGGCGAAAGCCGCTCAGGTCCTCGTCGACCCCAAGGGCGAAGCGCATCCGCGCGATCCCGTATGCCGCGGCCTCACGGCTGGGAGCGCGGGCCCCGAGGAGCACGCGCCGCGGCTCCGGCTGGGCGACCCTCACGAGCACCGGCACGTCCCCGTCGTGCAGCAGACGCTCGATAACGCCGCCGCGGCGACGCACCATGCCGTCCAGCCCTGTGCGTCGCGGCAGCCGGAAAGGCGCGGCCGGTGAGACCTCCTCGCGAAGCTCGACGAGCTCCCCCAGCGCCCGGGCCCTCAGCGCTCTTGGCCAGCCGGGCCGAGCAGGTGCAGGTCCACGAGCAGCGAGCGGCTGCTGACGATCTGCACCAGCTCGCCGCCCGCGGCGGCCGTCCGACCCACGCGCCCGCCACCCCGTCCGCGACGCCCGCCCTTCAAGATCGAAGCCGAGCGCCTCTGACGGCGTTGCACGAGCCCGACGACAGCCGCCCCAGCCACGAATCCGCCCGCGGCGACGGCGGCGGCCTGCACGGCCGGGATCACCGCGCCGCCGGAGCGGGCGAGGGCACCCGGAAGCGGCTTGGCGCGCATGACGGTCGGCTCGATCGCTAGCACCGGGAGCGCGTCGACCACCTCGGCTTCATCCGCCGCGTCCACGCCCTGCGCCCGATCTGACTGAAGCGGCCCGCTCACTCATGAGAAGTGTAGACCCCGCCCCAGACCCCTACAACAGGCTGCGCTCGTACATGCGGTAGCGCTTCACGATCCGACCGCCCATCGCTTCCATGCCGCGATTCATCGCCGTGTTCGTCTCGAGGATCCAGCCCATCTCGCCGCCGTCCTGCGGGCGTGCTTCGGCGGCGTCGAAGTGCAGCTCATAGAGGCGGGCGGCGACGCCTGTGTGCTGGTACTCGGGCTTGACGCCGAGGAAGCCGACCCTCACGCGGTCGGTGAGCCTGCCCTTGTTGAGGAAGTACCACCAGCCGAGCGGCAGCAGTTTGCCGTTCATCTTCGCGAGGACCTGGTTGATGTCGGGGAAGGTCATCGCCATCCCGACGACCTCCCCCGTGTCAAGGCGCTCGGCGATCATCGCCCAGTGCTTGTCGAAGACGAGCTGCATCTCCTGGGCGAGCGCGTCGAGGTCCTTCTTGGAGTACGGCACGAAGTCCCAGTTCTCTGACCACGCGGAGTTGTAGACCTCGGCGAAGGCATCCATGTCTTTGCGCAGCTGGCGGCGGCGCATCGGGCGCACGCGGATGCCGTGCTCGCTCTCGGCCTTCCCCGCCAGCTCCCAGATCACCGGCAGCACCTTGTCGCGTTCGGTCACCTCGAGATTCCACATCAGGAGGTCCATCGCCTTGGTCAGCCTCGCCCGCTCGACGAGCTGCTGGTAGTAGGGCGGGTGCCAGGGCTGGCGGATCATCGGACGCAGGTCGTAGCCCTCGATCAGGATGCCGCTCTCGTCGTTCATCGAGAAGTCAGCCGGGCCGACCATGCGCTCCATGTCGCGGGCGCGCAGCCAGTCCGCCGCGGCGTCGAGCAGCGCCTCGGCGGCCTCTTGATCGTCCTCTACCTCGAAGAATCCGAACCATCCCCAGCGCTTGCGCTGGTGCTCGTTGAAGGCGTGGTTGATCTGTGCGCTGATGCGGCCCACGACGCGCCCGTCGCGCCGCGCCAGGAAGTACGCGGCCTCGCCGTGGCTGAAGAACGCGTTCAGCCTCCGGTTGAGGAACAGCCGGCGCTCGAGCTTCAGCGGAGGCACCCACAGCGGGTGGTTAGCATGCAGGCGGAACGGGAGGTCGATGAAGCGCTTCAGATCTCTCCGGCCCGAGACTTCGCTCACGTCCACGCTCACAGCCGAGGCACCCTATATGCCGACCTCAACTGACGTCTTCGCCAAGGTTCGCGGCCACGAGCGCGAGGAGCTGCTGCGCGCCGCTCGCGAGGCCGACCTGCTGCCGTACTTCCGCACGATCGAGTCCCCGGCGATGCCCGTGGTGGAGATGGAAGGCCATCCCCGCATCATGCTCGCCTCCAACAACTACCTCGGCCTGACGGGCGACGAGCGCGTGATGCAGGGTGCCCGCGACGCGCTCGCCCGCTACGGCACCGGCCTCACGGGCTCGCGCCTGCTGAACGGCACGACGCCGCTGCACCTGGAGCTCGAGCGCGAGCTGGCCGAATGGATGGGAGCCGATGATGCGATCGTCTTCACGACCGGTCATCAGGCGAACGTGGGAACGCTCGGCACGCTGCTCGACGCCGGCGACACGGTGATCGTCGACTCCGGCGACCATGCCTCGATCCTCGACGGCGTGCTGCTGTCACGCGCCAAGATGCGCCCCTTCCGCCACAACCGCATGGACAAGCTCGAGCGGGCGCTGGTGCGCGCCGAGGAGGATCGCGGCGGCGTGATGGTGGTCGTCGACGGTGTCTTCTCGATGGAGGGCGACGTCGCGCCGCTCGTAGACATCGTGGAGCTCTGCTCGCGCCACGGCGCGAGGCTGATGGTCGACGAGGCTCACGGCGCCGGAGTGCTGGGCGCACGAGGAGCGGGGGCCGCCGAGCTGCTGGGCGTCGAGGACCGCGTGGACCTGCGGATGGGGACGTTCTCCAAGTCGCTCGCCGCCTGCGGCGGGTTCGTGGCCGGCCCGGCGGAGGTGATCGACTACCTGCGGATCTCCTCGCGCGCCTTCCTGTTCACCGCCTCGGGGGTCCCGGCGGCCCTGGGAGCGGCGCTCGCGGCGCTGCGCGTGCTGCGCTCGTCTGAGGGGCCGCAGCTGCTGGCGGACGTCCTCGAGCACGCCGCGTACTTCGCCGACGGCCTCCAGGCCCTCGGATTCCGGGTGATGGGCGGCGAGCCGGTGCGCCTCGGGCCGGCCGACGATGCCCCCAGCGCGAGGGTTCGCACCCCGATAATCCCGGTCCTGGTGGGCGACGACTGGAAGGCCGCGCTGCTGTGGAGAGCCCTCTACGACGGGGGCGTCTTCACCAACTGCGCCCTGCATCCGGCCGTCCCGCCGGGCGGCGCACTGCTGCGCACGAGCGTGATGGCCACGCACGACCGCCCCACACTCGACCGCGCCCTCGACGTGTTCGAGCGGGTCAAGCGCGAGTTCCAGGCGGAGCATGGGCCGCTGCCGGGACCCGAGACAGCCTGAACGGCAACCGTCGTGGCCAGCCTTCGACTTGTCCGTTTCTTCACAAATGGCGAAGGCAACAAAAAAGGTCGCTTCTAGCGCAGGAACTGTTGCGATGCTGTTGACCGCACGCCCCACGCTGACGTAGCTTCTCAGAGCGCTCTGCATGGCCGTTCGGGGTTCGCCCCAAAAACCTGGATTGGGGTGGGGGAGACAGCTGGGAGTCATCCAGCTGATCTTCAATGGCATGGTGGGCGCGCACCGCACTTGTCAAAAACCCAAGAATGCATGTTGCGCGCCGCGGCCTGTCTCGCGGCGGCAGCGGGGAGATGCCCAAATGAACGCGACAGCGATAGCCACGATGGCCCCTGCCGGCCCCCAGTACATGCGTGCCCTCGAGCGCGCGAACGAGGTTCGACTCGCCCGCGCGAGTCTCAAGCGCCGGGTCGCCCTCGGCGAGCTGGACGTGGCCGAGGTGATCCTCGGGTGCCCCTGGGAGGCTGAGAGCATGGCGGTGGCGGACCTCTTGATGAGCCAACGCCGGTGGGGCCAGACGCGCTGCCGCAAGTTCCTCTCCCAGATCCCCATGTCGGAGAAGAAGACGATCGGCTCGATGACCGAGCGTCAGCGTCGGACGCTGGCGATGATGCTCAACTCCTCCGGCAGGGGCCGCGCCTGGGGCGCGACCCCCTGGGTAACGGACAGCCTGACGACAGCTTGAGCTGCCACCAGCCTGCGAGCATCCCGATCAGGCCGAGCCGCGGACGCACGTGCCAGACGCCGCACCCGCCCTGCCCGAGGTCGCTGACGGGCAGGCGCACGTACCTGAAGCGACCGGGTTCGAGCTTCATCTGCTGCAGCTGCTCATGTGCCGTGCGCTCGTGCTCGTCGCGGTCGGCGGCGAGCCGGTGCAGCTCCTGCAGGCGCGCGGCGAGCCCGTCGCGCAGGCGCTCGAGCTGAGCGAGGCCGAGCAGCGAGGGGCCGGGGCAGCTCGGCTCCTCGGAGCCG
This sequence comes from Solirubrobacterales bacterium, assembly GCA_025964115.1. Classification (GTDB taxonomy): domain Bacteria; phylum Actinomycetota; class Thermoleophilia; order Solirubrobacterales; family Solirubrobacteraceae; genus Palsa-744. The sequence continues at coordinate 2,381 of JAOPZM010000195.1, read as the reverse complement.
GCGTCGTGGCCTGCCGCGTCCGCGCCTGAGGTGGCCGAGATGTACGGGAACCGCTCGGCGACGATCGCCGAGAGCTCACGCTCGAGCCTTGCGACCTGTGCCCGCAGCGTGCGTCTCGCCGCACGCTCGCCGGCGCCCGGATCGTGCTCGCCATCGAACGGGCCCGGGGACAGTCGTTCGGGCGCCTGCAACGGCGGCGCCATCGCCCCGAGTGCATGCGCACCGCGATCGAGAATCAGCTGATCGGACTGGGTCAAACCCGTCTCCTCCGTGTTCGCGCAGGCCGATTCTACCAGCGGCCAACGGCCGCCGCGCGGCTCGATCCCCGGGGCGGCGCCGGTGAGGTCACGGCTGCTCGAGAGCGGTCTGGCACGTCCACAGGGCCTCCTCCGCATAGAGCCCCGGGACCCCCGCGACGGCGATCGCGAAGAGCGTCAGCTCGCGGGTGCTCGCGAGCGGGCGGTGCGCGGGCGCGAGCTCGCCGAAGAGGATCGCAAGCGGCGCAGAGGCATCGGCGATCACCAGCCGGCCGGGCGGAAGCGGCGGGGCGTCCTGCGCCCCTCCAAGGCGCTCTCCCTCGGCGCTCGAGCGGATCCCGAGCGGTCCATCGAGCGTCTCCGAGGCGAGCGCCCATACCGGGATGCCCGTGTCCAGGAGCGCGATCAGCAGGACGTCCTCGAGCAGCTCCCCCGGAAGGAACCCGCCGCGCAGCATGCGCTCCCGCACCGCGGCCTCGATGGGCGTGCGCACAAGGTCCGGGTCGAGGCCGATCTGCCGGAAGAAGACGCGATACGCGGCGGGTACCGGCTCGCGCCGGATGCCGATGGCGCGCGCGCCGCGGAACTTGTTGGAGAGCCCCTGAAGCCGCGCCCGCACATCCCGCGGACAGGCGGCGGTCACCGACTGGGAGCGCCCGACCTGCACCTCGGTGCTGATCAGTCGCAGCTCCGGCAGCTCCTGCTCGACGTCCTGCGCAAGCCAGCCCAGCCTGGGCTCGCGATCACGCGGCGCGTCGGGGGCCCCAGGGCGCCCCGCGCTCATCTCGCGGCGGGCCGCCACCCGCGCGCGCGCGAGGCCGCGACGAGCGCGCTCACACGCGCGCGCAGCGTCGAGATCGAGGGCCGCGTGAGCAGCGCACGGCTCTGCACGACGCCTCCCGGGTAGGCGAGGTTGAGCTGTGGGCAGCTGGCGTCCCTGTACAGGCTGACGAGCGCCCCGTCGCGGTCGATGCCGATCGGCAGGCTCAGACCGCGCGTGCGGATCAGCCTGCGCAGGGCCGTGCGGCTGCCACCCAGCGATACGCCGGCGAAGCGCACGCCCGGGAAGGACGGTGCGATCGCCTGCAGGTCGCCCAGGATCGCCGGACATGACCCCGAGTCGATGAACAGCGCGAGCACTACGGGCCCCGCTTCATACAGCTGGCAGACGTTCAGGACCTGCGGCCCGCGGACCGAGCACGCGGGCTGGCGCCCGGCGGCTCCCTCGTTGGCCCGGATCGCGACGTTCGCGTCACCGACGAGGCTTCCCGCCGCGAGCGGAACGGCGAACGGCGGAAGCGGGCGCCCCGGTTCGATGCCGCTGGCGCCGTTGTGCTTCGACAGCGCCGCGTTGAGCGCCAGCAGCACGATCAGAAGAACCCCGAGCAGGCCCATGTAGCGCCCGTAGCCATGCCCGCCGTAGCGCGTCGCGGAGCGCGCGGCCGCCTCGTCGAAGGGACCCCGCCCAGGCTCACGTGGGGACTCAGGCAGGCTCATGGCCCGACCCAGCCCTTCGGGTCGTGCGCGCGGCGCGCTTGCGGAGGTCGATCGCACGCAGGCCGCCGAGCAGGCTCGCAAGCCGCGCGCGCGGGCCGCTGGCAAGCGCCGCCGGCTCACCGCGTTCGGCGATCACCAGCGCCGCGGGGAGCGCGACGAGCACCCCCACGAGCGACACGCTGAGGTCGATCAGCGTGACGATGCCGAAGTCGCGCAGCATCCTGATGTCCGACAGCGCCAGCACGCCGAAGCCGGCGATCGCGGTGACGCCCGAGGCCGCGACCGCGGCGCCGGTGCGCTGGTAGCTGCGGCGCAGGGCCGCGATCGTGTCCTGGCCCGCGAGGCGCTCCTGGCGGAAGCGCTCGGAGAGCAGCACGCTGAACTCGGTTGAGATCGCGATCACCAGCGCCCCGAGCGTGACCGACATCGGGTTCAGGGGCACGCGTACGGCGAACAGGACGAGCGCCGACCAGCCTGTCGCGAGGACGATCGGCGCCAGTGGCGCGAGCGCCCGGCGTCGATCGCCCCTGAAGGCGAGCAGCAGCACGAGCGCCACCGCAGCGAGGCCGGCGAGCAGCGTCTCGAGGCGTCTCCAGGGGGATGCCACCTGCGCCCCGGACTGGGCGG
>JAOPZM010000060.1 GCA_025964115.1 Solirubrobacterales bacterium | reverse complement strand
CCGCTCGCGGCGGCGCGGCCGCGGCAAGGCGCAGACGCCTGCGGCGAACCGGCGCCCTGGCCGGCGCGCTGATCGTGCTGGCGCTTATCGGCGGCGGCGCCTACCTGGCGCTGCAGTCGGTGTACTTCATAGGCACGAACAACCGCGGACTCGTCACGCTCTACCAGGGAGTCCCCTTCCAGCTTCCCGGGAACCTCTCGCTTTACAGCAGCCGCTACGTCTCGGGCGTGAGCGCCTCGACGCTGACTGCACAGCGCCGCCAGACGCTGCTCGACCACTCGCTGCGCTCCGAATCCAACGCGGCGGGGCTCGTGCGGAGCCTCGAACTGGGACAGCTCGAATGAGGCGGGCGCAGTGAACCGGCCCATCATCCGCCTCTACGGCTTCGTCGTGCTGCTGTTCGCGCTGCTCGTCGCCTTCACCTCGCGCTGGACGATCTTCGATGCCGCGTCGCTGCGCGCGAACCCGCTCAACGCCCGCACGCTGCTCGAGCAGCAGCGAGTCGCGCGCGGGCCGATCGTGGCGGCCGACGGGACCGTGCTCGCGCACAGCCCGCGGGGCTCCGAAGGCACCTACGAACGCAGCTACCCCACGGGCGAAGAGTTCGCCCACGCGATCGGCTACTCCTACATCAACTTCGGCAGCACCGGCCTCGAGCGCTTCCGCAACGCCGAACTCGACGGTCGCTCCGGAACCAACCTCCAGACGATCCTCGACCAGCTCCAGGGCAAGAAACCGCGAGGCGACAAGGTCATCACGACGCTGAACCCGGCTGCGCAGCAGGTGGCCAATGGCGCCCTCGCCGGCAAACGCGGCGCCGTGGTCGCCCTGGACCCTCGCACGGGAGCGGTGACGGTGATGGCCTCCACGCCCGGCTATGACCCCAATGCGCTGCGCTCCGCCGCCGGCGCTCGCCAACTCGAACACGAAGAAACCGGGAGCAGCCCTCCGAGGAAGTCGCGGGTCAACCGCTCGGTCCAGTTCGGATACGCCCCCGGGTCGACCTTCAAGGTGGTGACCGCCACCGCCGCCATCGACACCGGCGCGTTCGCGCCGGAATCGACGGTCGACGGGCGCGACCTCGTACCGATCTCAGGCGTTCCGCTGCAGAACGACGAACACGCGAGCTACGGGCAGATCTCGCTCACGCAGGCCCTGGCCAAATCGGTCAACACCGCCTGGGCGCAGGTCGCGGAGAAGCTCGGCAAGTCCACGATCGCGCGCTACATGGAGCGCTTCGGCTTCGACAAGAAGCCCCAGCTCGACTACCCGGCTGAAGAAATGTCCGCCAGCGGCGAGTATGCGCATGGGCGTCTGGTGGCGCCGACGAGCGGAGTGGTGGATGTCGGGCGCATGGGCATCGGCCAGGACAAGCTCCAGGTCACGGCGCTGCAGATGGCCGAGGTCGCCGCGGCCGTCGCGGGCCATGGCAAGCTGATGGCGCCCCATCTGACAGACCGGATCGTCGACCCCGAAGGGCGCACGGTCCTGACGATCGCACCGCGCGTGCAGGCGGTCGTGATGAAGCCGTCGACGGCGGCGGCGGTGACCTCGATGATGGTCGCGGTGGTGAACGAAGGCACGGGGACGCCGGCACAGATCCCGGGAGTGCAGGTCGCGGGCAAGACGGGCACCGCCGAGACCCTGCCGGCCACGGCGATCAACAACGTCTGGTTCATCGCCTTCGCCCCTGCCAACGAACCCAGGGTGGCGATCGCAGCGACCCTCCAGGGAGTGCCGGGGTTCGGGGCCGCGTTCGCGGCGCCCATCGCCAAGCAGGTGATGGAAAGGCTGCTCAAATGATCGACCCCGAGACGATCATCGACGGTCGCTACAGGGTCCTGTCCCGGCTGGGATCGGGTGGCATGGCCGACGTGTACCTCGCTGAGGACCAGCTGCTCGGCAGGCACGTGGCGATCAAGGTGCTTCACCACCAGTTCGCCGAGGACCAGGAGTTCGTCGAGCGCTTCAGGCGCGAGGCGTCAAGCGCCGCGGCGCTCTCGCACCCGAACATCGTCGGGATCTTCGACAGGGGACAGTGGAACGGCACCTACTACATCGCGATGGAGTACGTCGCCGGACGCACGCTGAAGGCGATCGTCCGCGAAGAGGGCGCGCTCGAGCCCGCGCGGGCGATCGACATCGTGATCCAGGTCCTGCGGGCGGCTCGCTTCGCGCACAAGCGCGGCGTGATCCACCGCGATCTGAAGCCCCACAACGTGATCCTCGACGAAGAGGGGCGGGCGCGGGTCACCGACTTCGGCATCGCTCGCGCGGGCGCTTCGGACATGACGTTGACGGGGTCGATCATGGGCACCGCCCAGTACCTCTCCCCCGAGCAGGCACAGGGCCACGCCGTGACCGCCTCCTCGGACCTCTACTCGATCGGGGTGATCCTGTACGAGCTCTTGACCGGGGTCGTTCCCTTCGAGGGTGAGACCGCGGTCGCCATCGCCTTCAAGCAGGTCTCGGCCGAGCCTCGCCCTCCGAGCGAGCTGAACCCGATGCTGCCAGCCTCGCTCGACGTGGTCGTGCTGCGGGCGCTGGCCAAGGAGAGCTCCCAGCGCTACGCCGACGCCGAGGAGTTCATCACGGTGCTCCAGCACGAGCGCCAGACCCTGGCGCTGTTCGCCCCCGCGCCCGCCGCCACGGTCGCGGCGGGCGCCCGCACGGCCGATCCCCCTGCGCGGCCACCCGAGAGCGAGCACATGGGGCCCGGCGCGCTGCTGCTGCCACCGGCCGTCCCCTACGGCGAAGAGGATGGCGGTCCGCCCCGCGCCGCCCGCCGCCGGCGCTGGCTGTGGGTCCTCGTGGCGGCGCTCGTGGCCGTCGCGGCGGCGCTCGCGGTGCTGCTGCTGTCTCCGGCGAGCACAGTCAAGGTGCCCGACGTGACCGGGCAGACCGAACAGACCGCCGGCGCGATCCTGAGGCGCGCCGGGCTGACGCCGATTCCCTCGCTCGCGCCGAGCGCGTCGGTGCCCACCGGCCGCGTGGTGCGGCAGAGCCCTGCGGCAGGGAAGGTCGTGAGCAGGGGCAGCCGCGTGAGCATCGTGATCTCCGGCGGGCCGGCAAGCATGGCGCTCGTGAACGTGGAAGGGCTGACCGCATCGCAGGCGCTCGCGCGGCTTCGGGCGGCCGGCTTCAAGCCGAGCACGAGATCGCAGGCCAGCTCGACGGTCGCGGCGGGGCACGTGATCAACACCGACCCCGCCGCCGGAACGGTGGTCCAGGTCGGAAGTCCGGTCACCGTCTTCGTGTCGAGCGGCCCTGCGCCAGTTCACGTGCCCGACGTGACCGGCCAATCACAGAGCGCAGCCGAAGCTGCGCTCACCGGCGCAGGGCTGACCGTCGGCACCGTCACCAAGCGGACCTCCTCGACCCAGGCTCCGGGCACGGTCATCTCGGAGTCGCCGAGCGCCGGCACCGCCGTGCCCGCCGGCGGGAAGGTCAATCTCACGGTCGCGCAGGCGCCGACGGAAGTCAGCGTCCCGAACGTGGTCGGCAAAAGCGAGGCGCTGGCCGCGGCGGCGCTCGGCAGCGCCGGCTTCACGCCGAAGACCGTGACCGCGCCGACCAGCGAAGAAGCGAAGGTCGGGGTGGTGCTCAAGCAGACCCCGGCCGGCGGCACACACGCGCACAAGGGCGCGACCGTCACGATCACGGTGGGCGTCCTCGCCACGCCGACGACACCGACGACGCCGACCACCCCTACGACGACCCCCACGACGACCACCACCGGCGCGGCGCCGCCGGCCGTCGCGCCCCCCGAACACAAATGAGCTCGGAGGTCGACGCCGGCCAGGAGCGCCTGACCGTCGCGGTGCTCGCGGGTGGACGCAGCTCCGAGCACGACGTGTCGCTGTCCTCCGGGGATGCCGTCCGTGCGGGACTGCTCGCAGCCGGACACGACGTCATCTGGGTGGAGATCGGGCGCGACGGCGCCTGGCGCAGCGAGGGCGAGCGGCTGAGCGTCACGCCGGCGGCCGGCCTGCTTGGGGCTGACGTCGCCTTCCCCGTGCTTCACGGCCCTTTCGGCGAGGACGGAACCGTGCAGGGACTGCTCGAGACCCTAGAGGTGCCGTTCGTCGGCGCGGGCGTGGCAGCGTCTGCGGTGTGCCTGGACAAGGTGCTGTTCAAGCAGCTGATGTCGGCCAACGGGATCCCGCAGGTCGACCACCTCGGCGTGCTCGAGGATCGTTGGTCGCGGGCGCGCGAGGAGGTCCTCGGCGAGGTCGCGGCGCTCGGCCTGCCGGTGTTCGTCAAGCCCGCGCATCAGGGATCCTCAGTCGGCATCGTCAAGGTCACCTCGGGCGATCAGCTCGCAGATGCCCTGGACGGTGCCTTCTCGCACGACCGTCTCGCCATCGTCGAGGCCACGGCGGGCGGGATCGAGGTGGAGTGCAGCGTGCTCGGCTGCCTGCGCTCCGAGCGCGAGGAGGGGGCTGGCGAGGCCTTTGCCTCCCAGCCCGGGCAGATAGTCCTCGCCGGCGACTGGTACGACTTCGAGGCGAAGTACTCCCCCGGCGGGATGGATCTCCGGGTGCCCGCGCCGATCTCCACCGGCGCGGTCGAGCGGGTGAGGGAGCTTGCCCTGGAGGCGTTCGTCCTCTCCGGCTGCGAGGGGCTCGCGCGCGTCGACTTCTTCGCCGACGGAGAGCGCGTCCTCGTGAACGAGCTGAACACGATGCCCGGCTTCACACCTACGAGCGTCTACGCGAAGCTGATCGAGGCCTCGGGGATCGGCTACACGGATCTGGTCGACCGCCTCTGCCGCCTTGCGCTCGAGCGCCGGGCTGCGCAGCGGGCCTTCCTGTACTGAACCCTCGGACCGGGAGCCCGGTACGCGTCGGCGCCGGATCTACCTCAACAGCGTCACGTCGGAGATCGTCGCCCGCTGCATCCCGGGGGGCAGCGTCGAGAGCCAGATCAGGTAGTAGCGAAACCGGCGTCCGCCCGTGTTGAGGCTCACCCGCTCGTCGTTGTGGACGTAGGTGGTCGACCCGACCGGGCCCTGCCAGCCGCGCGCCGCCAGCGATGTCGAGTCGCCGAAGGGCAGCGACAGGTTGATGTTCGTGGCGCCGTAGATCTGTGCAGCGAAGCCGGGCGTCGGGGTTTTGATCTCGATCGCCCTGGCCGCCACCCCTGGGGCGGCGTCCAGGTAGAGCCCGGCTCCGACGCCGCCCGCCTTCTTGAGCGTGCCTTCGTAGTAGGTCTCCGTGCTCCACGTCGTGTTGGGGTCGCCGTCGACGACGTTCTGGATCAGGTCGCGGTTTTCGGGCCCTGTGCCGAACGGGTTGTAGCCGTGAGCCGCGGTCTGGCTGAGCTGCACGGGCTGGAGGCCGTGCGAGACGACGTCCGACGCGACGCCCGTGCCGCGATGCGTGCGACCGGCCGCGACAAAGAGCGCCACGGCCACGGCCACGGCGATGAGCGCGAGCGACGCGATCCAACGCCCGGGGTGGCGCATGCGCCACGGCACGCGGCGGCGGGCGCCGCCGGGCAGAGTGCGCAGGACGCTCGTCACCTCGCCCGTGGCCTGACCGGAGCGCGAGGTCTCGATCGCGAGCACCTCCTCGAGCTCGTGCGCCATGCTCGCCGCGTCGGGGTAGCGGCGGGAGACGTCCTTCGAGACGGCCCGGTCGAGCACCGCTGCGGTCGCCGCGCTCAGCTCGGGGCGCAGGGCCTGCACGTCGGGAACGTCCTCCCGCACGTGCTTCATCGCGACCGCGACGGGCGAGTCGCCACGGAAGGGAACCGCTCCGGTGAGCATCTCGTAGAGGACGATGCCGAGCGAATAGAGGTCCGACTGGCCCGTCACGGGTTGGCCGAGCGCCTGCTCCGGTGAGACGTAGTCGGTGGTCCCGAGGACGCGCCCGTCCATCGTCAGCCCCTCCTCGGTCAGCGTCCGCGCGATGCCGAAGTCGGTGATCTTGGCGCCCCCTTCTGCGCTGATCAGCACGTTCTGGGGCTTGACGTCGCGGTGCACGATGTGCCGTTCGTGCGCCGCGCCCAGCGCGCGCGAGATCTCGATCGCATAGGCGATCGCCTGCGTGATCTCAAGCGGTCCGTCGCGGCGGATCAGGTCCTTGAGCGTCTCGCCGTCGACGTACTCGAGCACGATGTAGGGCGAGCCCGGGTGATCGCCCTCCGCCGAGGACCCCTCGCCGGCGTCGATCACGGTGACGATGTGAGGATGGTTGAGCTGAGCGACTGAGCGCGCCTCGCGCCGGAAGCGCTCGAGCTGGTCGGAGTCCGCCGCGATCTCGCGGTGCATGAGCTTGATCGCGACGGGTCGTTCGAGCACGACGTCGAAAGCGCGGTAGACCGTGGACATCCCGCCACGCCCGATCTGGGCGTCGAGGCGGTAGCGCCCGCCGAGCAGCGTGCCGAGGACAGTCATCCGCCCCTATTGTGCGCGCTTCGCAGGCGTCGTAGCACCACGCTCGCAAGCGCGCAGCGGTACAGCGCGTACGGGAGAAGCGCCCGCCCTTCGCGCACCGCCCGACCGCCGCGAAGCAGCCTCGCGCTGAGCAGGGTCGAGAGGAACGCGGCGGCGGCACCGCCCGCCAGGGACGCGCGTGCACCGGCCGGCAGGTCATGCCGAGCGGTGCGGAGCGTCTCCACCGCACTCGCCCCGACGATCACCGGCAGCGCCGACTGGGTGGAGAGCGTCTGCGCGTCGCGGCGTCCGAAGCCCCGGGCGCGCGCCGCCGTGAGCGTCGCGCCGCTACGCGAGACACCGGGGATCAGCGCCAGCGCCTGGGCGAGACCGAGCACCAGTCCGTCCGCCGGACCGGCCTGCTCCAGCCGCCGCTGGGGTGGCCGCGCGTCCGCGAGCGCCATGGCCGCCGCCCCGGCGAGCAGGGCAGCGGCGATCGAACGGGGACCGCCCATGCGGCGCTCGATTCCGCTGTGCAGCAGAAGACCGGCAAGCGCCGGCGGCGCGAGCGAGAGCGCGATCACGACTCCGCGACGGCGGTCGAGCTCGGCGATGGCCTTGGACAGCTCCTGGCGCATCTCGATCGCCAGGGCGAGTCCGCCTCCCGCGTGAAGGGCGACCTCGAAGGCCTTGCGCCACTCGGGCTCAAGCGTCTCGTAGCGCCAGCCGAAGAGCCAGGGGATCAGAGCGGTGTGGCCCGAGGATGAGACCGGCAGCAGCTCGGTCGGCCCCTGTGCGAGTCCGAGCGCGATCGCATGGCGGAGCGGGAGCCGGGCCCTATCCGGCGGCATCCGGTGCGGGGTCGCCCGGGTCGTGCCGCCTGCGCCTGCGGCGGATGACCGCGTTGACGATCGCAAGCACCACGAGGACGACCACCGCGTAGTCGATGTACTCGAAGGCCGAGCGCGCGTTCTTCCATTCGCTGCCGAGCGCTTCGCCTGCCAGCCCCAGCCCCAGCACCCACGGCACGCAGCCCGCGAGCGTGAGCAGGGTGAACCTCCCGAACGGCATCTTCGCCACCCCCGCAGGCAGCGAGATGAAGGTGCGGATGATCGGCAGCATGCGACTGAAGAAGATCGCCGGGGCGCCGTAGCGCTCGAACCATCGATCTGCCCACTCGATGTGGCTGGGCTTGAGATGCAGCCAATGGCCGTGGCGTTCTATGAGCTCGATCCGCCCGAAGCGCCCGACGCCGTAGGAGATCCACGAGCCGACGAGGTTGCCGAGGACGCCCGCGATGACGATGCCGGCGAGCGTCAGATGGTGGTGCGCCGCCCCGGGGTCCGTCACGGCGAAGCCCGCGAACAGCATCGTCGCCTCGGAGGGGATCGGGATGCAGGCGCTCTCGGCGACCATCAGCACGAACACCGCCGGCAACCCCGTGTCACGGACGAAGTGCGAGGCGATGTTGAACAGCGATTCGGAGATCGATGCGACGACGAGCATTGGCCACGCAACGATACCTGCGCACAGAGCGGACGGCTCCGGCCCGCTACCGTGCCCGCGAATGCGCGTCTGGATCGACTTGACGAACAGCCCGCACGTGCTGGTCATGCGGCCCGTGTTCGAGCGACTCCGCGCCGCGGGTCACGAAGTCCGCGTGACCGCACGCGACTTCGCCCAGACGGTCGAGCTGTGCGAGCGCCTGGCCATCCCCTGCACCGCAATCGGCCGCCATCGAGGCGAGCGTCTCGCTGCGAAGGCACTCGGCCTCGCGTCTCGCTCGGCCGCGCTCGTTCGGTGGGCTCGCGCCGACGCCCGGGCGGCCGGCGGGCGCGGCTTCGACATCGCGCTCGGCCACGGCTCCAACGACGTATCGGTGGCCGCGGCGATCCTGCGGATCCCGAGCGCCACGATGTTCGACTACGAGTGGGCGACCGTCCAGCACAACGTCAACTGCCGCCTGGCCAGAGCGGTCGTCGTGCCGGAGGCGATACCGCCCGAGCGGCTGGACCGGTACGGAGCCCGGCACAAGCTCCGCCGCTACGAGGGCCTCAAGGAGGAGTACTACCTGGCCGACTTCGAGCCCGATCGGACCGTGCTCGAGGAGCTCGCGCTGGACTCCTCGCGGCCGGTCGTGGTCGTGCGGACGCCTCCGGAGGTGTCGCTGTACCACCGGTTCGCGAACGATCTCTTCGCCAAGGTGCTCGAGCGCCTGCAGGAGGCGGCGCGGGAGCAGGGACTGCAGGCCGTCGTGCTGCC
>JAOPZM010000051.1 GCA_025964115.1 Solirubrobacterales bacterium | reverse complement strand
CAGCAGCTGCGCGAGGTGCGCGCGGCCTGCCGGCGGCGGATCGCCTCCGAGCGCAGCGTGACGGCGCGGCGTGCGCTCGTGCTGGCACGCAAGGCGAGCTCCTCGCTGCTCGACTGCCGCGAGCGCCGGCCCCGCGAGCTGGAGCGCCTGGCGCTGGCGCTGGCCGGGCATGAGCCGCAGCGCACACTCGAGCGCGGTTACGTGCTCGTGCAGTCGCTCGAGGGCGAGCCGCTTGAGACGGCGGCGGCAGCACGCACCAACGAGGAGGTTCGGCTGCGGTTCGCCGACGACGTGCTCGGCGCGAGGGTCCTCGGAGAGTGACCGAGTTCGAGCCAGATCCGGCGGAGGTGCCGACACCGTCCGCGGCCGGGCGTGGGCCTCAGACCTATGAGGCCGCCGCGGCGCGTGTCGAGGAGATCATCAGGCGCCTGGACTCCGGCGACGCGAGCCTGAGCGAGACGCTCGAGCTCGTCAGCGAAGGCAAGGAACTGATCGAGCTGTGCGCGGAGCAGCTGGCGGCCGTTGGCGACGCGCTCGAGCAGCTTCGGCTGGACGAGCTCGTCAGCCGCCTCGAAGGCGAGGCCACGGCTTGAGCACCTGGGAGCAGCTGGCCGAGCTGCCGGTCGAGATAGACGGATATTCGCTAGAGCCTCTCCAGGCGAGCGTGTCGAGCGACTTCGAGCGCAAGAGCACGATCATCCGCATGGGCGGCGCCGGAGAGGAGGGGCTCGGCGAGGACGTCACCTACGACGGCGTCGACCACGAGATCCTCCAGGCGGAGGGCCCGACGCTCCCCCTCGCAGGCCGCTTCACGCTCACATCGCTCGCCGATCGCCTCGCGGAGCTCGAGCTGTTCCCCCGGCCACCACAGCGCGAGGTCTCCCAGCGCTACCGCACCTGGGCGTATGAGTCCGCGGCTCTCGACCTCGCCCTGCGCCAGGCGCGTGTCCCGCTGCACGAGCTGCTGGGCCGTGAGCCGCAGCCAGTGCGCTTCGTCGTGTCGCTGCGGCTCGGCGAGCCACCCTCGCTCGATCCCGTCAGCCGGCGTCTGGCGCTGTACCCCGGCCTGCGCTTCAAGCTCGATCCGACCAGCTCCTGGGACGAGCGGCTGATCGCAGAGCTGGTTGCCACGGGCGCGGTCGACTCGGTCGATTTCAAGGGGCTGTACTCGGGGTCGATCGTCGACCAGCCCGCGGACCCGGTCCTCTACCGGCGGGTCGTCGAGGCATTTCCCGAGGCCTGGATCGAGGACCCGGCGCTGACCCCCGAGACGGACGCCGTGCTGGCGGCTCATCGAGAGCGTTTCTCCTGGGATGCCCTGATCCACTCGATAGACGACATCGAGTCGCTTCCCTATCCGCCGCGGATGGTGAACATCAAGCCCTCGCGCCTGGGTGGCCTGCGCAGCCTGCTCGACGCCTACGACTACTGCGCGGAGAGAGGCATCGGAAACTATGGCGGGGGTCAGTTCGAGCTGGGCGTCGGACGCGGCCAGAACCAGTACCTGGCCTCGCTCTTCCATCCAGACGCTCCCAACGATGTGGCGCCCAGCGGCTTCAACCTGCCGGCCACTCCTGCGGGCCTGCCCTCCAGCCCGCTTTCGCCGGCGCCGTCACCGACCGGCTTCAGTTGGGGCTGAGGCCCGGACGGGCGCAACTTCCATGCCGCGGCTAGGTTTGCCACCCTTAGACGGATAACGTCACATCCAGCCGCGCAGGGCACACGGCGGAGCGGCGCAAATTCGAGGTCTCGCTACGCGCGGAGGAGAAACGTTGGCGAACACGCGCGCCCACAAGCGATCAGGATCCCGCGCCGCGACATTCGCGGCTACGGCGCTGTGCGCCCTCGCGCTGGTGACCACGGGCGCGCGCGCGGCGGGCGCGGGCGGGACGCCGGCCACGGGCAGCGCAGGCGGCTCGACCCCGACGACCCCTCCGAGCGCGCCGGCCGTGAAGGGCAGGGCCATCGCTGTGCCGGCCGCGCCGGTGGTGAGGATCTCACGCGTGGCATGCATACCAGCCGAAAGGTGCAGCACCAACCCGCATCAGGTCTCCGTGAACGGGACGCTGCAGCTGCAGGGGACCGGCCTGAGAGCAGGCATGATCGTCGTCTTTCCGCGATCGTTCGGGGCCCGCATCAGCCGCACGTCGCCCGGCTCGCGCCTGCGCCAGAGCCCCCTCGGCCTGGTCGTGACCGTCCCGAGCGCCGCGCACTCCGGCCGGATCATGGTGCTGATCGGCGGCACCCGCCACACGGGATCGTTCGGCCCGATCTACGTCTTCCACCGCGCGCTTCACCCGCCGGCGCCGAGGAAACCGCCGACCGCCGCGTCGGGAGGCGCCGGTGCAGTGAGCGGGACCGCGTTCGACGGCCAGGGAATGTGGATCTGGTACATGAGCCAGTCCAACGGCGGAAGCATCCCGTCGATCGTCGCCCGCGCGCATGCCGCGGGCGTCACGACGCTGTTCATCAAGAGCTCCGACGGCTCGCACAACTACTGGACGCAGTTCTCTCCACAGCTGGTCGCAGAACTCCACGCCAACGGCCTGAAGGCCTGCGCGTGGCAGTACGTCTACGGCAGCAACCCAGCGGGCGAGGCGGAAATGGGAGCGCAGGCGGTTGCCAACGGCGCCGACTGCCTGGTGATCGACGCGGAGGCCGAGTACGAAGGCCACTACGCGGCGGCGCAGACCTACATCAACGACCTGCGTACGAAGATCGGTCCGAGCTTCCCGCTCGGGCTCGCGTCGTTCCCCTACGTCTCCTACCATCCGTCCGAGCCCTTCTCCGTGTTCCTCGGCCCGGGTGGAGCGCAGTACAACGCGCCGCAGATGTACTGGCACGACATCGGCGTATCGGTCGACACGGTCTACGCCAACACGTACATCGGCAATCGCATCTACGGCCGCCCGGTCTTCCCGCTTGGCCAGACCTACGGAGGCGTGTCGAGCTCGGACGTCCTGCGCTTCCGAGAGGAGGCCGTCCTTTACGGAGCCACGGGCCTCTCCTTCTGGGACTGGCAGGAGACGCCCGCGAGCGGCTGGAGCACGCTCGCCGCCCCGCTGGCCCCGCTCAGCAGCGTGACACCCAACGGCGAATACCCCGAAGTACGGCAGGGCCGCAAAGGCGATCAGGTGCTGTGGCTGCAGGAGCATCTGGCGAGCGCGACCCCCTCCCAGGAAGTCACCGGCAACTTCGCGACGCAGACGACCGCCAACCTGCAGGCCTTCCAGACGGCGCACGGGATCGCGCCCAGCGGCGTCGCGACGCCGCCGACGTGGGCGGCGCTGCTGGCCCTGCCCCCCGTCGCGGTGAACTGGACGGGTGGCGGGCCGACGGGCTGAGCGGCTGAGCGGTCGCGCGCCGGCCGCCCAGATCTAGGCCGCAACGACATAGAGGCCCACAGCCGTGGGTAGCCGTGGGGCTCGATCGTCGAGGGCGGGTGCGCTGTGGTGGCTTACTTGGCGAGCAGGTCGAGCGCCTCCTTCTCAATGCGGTCAGCGATCGCCTCGCGAATCACCTCGGAGACAGACGTCTTAGGTCAGGCCGCATGCGGCCTGACCCGGGGG
>JAOPZM010000047.1 GCA_025964115.1 Solirubrobacterales bacterium | reverse complement strand
CGTGTTCATGCGCCAGCGCCCCGACCGAGGCATGGTCGTGCTGGGACTGGCGCCAGGTCGAGAACATGTGCACGCCGGCGCTCAGGTACAGGTAGAGCAGGGCCCCCAGCACGCAGAGCATCGCAAGCCGCCCAACCCGGTCCCAGCGGACGCGTGCGCCCGTGGCGGAGCGGCGCCGGGAGGCCCCGGGGCCAGCGGGCGCCCGGGAGCGGGCCGGCGCGGAGCGTGCGCTGGAGGGTCGGGTGCTCGAGAAGGCGGCCATCCACCAGTCGCATTCGCGCCGGGGGGGCAACCTCCTTCCGGGGACGGGTCCGCCGCCGCCTGCCAGAACGGCTAGCGGCCGGCGAACGCGGCGCGGCCGGGGAAGACCGCATCCCCGCCCAGCTGCTCCTCGATGCGCAGGAGCCTGTTGTACTTCGCCACCCTGTCGGATCTCGACGGGGCGCCCGTCTTGATCTGACCGCAGCCGCTCGCCACGGCGAGGTCGGCGATCGTCACATCCTCGGTCTCGCCCGAGCGATGGCTCATGACGGCGGTGTAGCCGGCCTCCCGGGCCATCGCGATCGCCTCGAGCGTCTCGGTCAGCGTCCCGATCTGGTTGACCTTGATCAGGATCGAGTTGCCGACGCCGTCCCGGATGCCGCGGCGCAGCCGCTCGGTGTTCGTCACGAACAGGTCGTCGCCTACGAGCTGCACGCGCGATCCGAGGCGCTCGGTGAGGGCCCTCCAGCCCGCCCAGTCCTCCTCGCCCATGCCATCCTCGATCGAGACGATCGGATAGCGCTCCGCGAGATCGGCCCAGTAGTCGGTGAGCTCCCCGGCGTCGAGCGAACGGCCCTCGTGCTCCAGCACGTATGACCCGTCGTGATAGATCTCGCTCGTGGCCGGATCGAGCGCGATCGCGACCTGCCCGCCCGGCTCGTATCCGGCCGCCTCGATGCCGGCTAGCAGCATCTTCAACGCGTCCTCGTTGGAGCTCAGGTCGGGCGCGAACCCGCCCTCGTCGCCCACGGCCGTGCTGAGCCCGCGCTCGTGGAGCGTCCGCTTGAGCGCGTGGAACACCTCCGTGCCCATCTGCAGGCACTCCGAGAACGTCCCCGCCCCGGTCGGTACGACCATGAACTCCTGGAAGTCGACCTTGTTGTCGGCGTGGGCGCCACCGTTGAGGACGTTCATCATCGGGACCGGCAGGATCCGCGCCGCCTCGCCGCCGAGGTAGCGCCACAGCTCGAGCCCCTCCTCGGCCGCCTGCGCATGGGCCGTCGCGAGCGAGACACCGAGAATCGCGTTGGCTCCCAGGCGCGACTTGTTCGGCGTGCCGTCGAGCTCGATCAGCGCGCGGTCGACCGCAGTCTGGTCGGCCGCGTCGACGCCTGCAACGGCATCCGCGATCTCGCCGTCGACGTTCGCGACCGCGCGGCTGACGCCCTTGCCCTGCCACGCCTCGCCGCCGTCTCGAAGCTCCGTCGCCTCGAACTCGCCCGTAGAGGCCCCGGAGGGGACGGCCGCCCGGCCGCGGGCGCCCGAGCGCAGCTCCACGTCGACCTCGACCGTCGGGTTGCCACGGCTGTCGAGGATCTGGCGTGCGTGAACTCGCGCGATCTCGCTCATCTGTCAGATCCCCCGCGTGCCGGCGGCGGCGCCACCACGGGACGGTCGTCTGTTTCTCGCACCGGGGGGCACGTGCAGCGTGCGTCCGCGCGGTCTACGGGGCGCCGGTCGTCGGCGTCGTGCTCGTCTTCGGTTCCTTGAACTGCTTGCAGTCTTTGACGATGTAGCCGGAGCGGCAGTCGGTCATTCCCTTCCACTTTTTGCGGAATTCCTTGACGAACTTGCTGATCGTGGTCTGCGACTGCGTCGCGGTGAGCTGCGATTTGATCGCCGCTTCCGCCTGGGCGAGCGACTGCTGATTGCCCGGCGTCGAGCTCTTGACCCTGAAGACGTAGTAGCCGAATGCCGTCTTCAGCGGGCCGCCGAGGACGTTGGGCTTCGCCGAGAAGATCGCCGTGTCGAGCGATTTCTCCTGCTGCCCTTTCACGACTTCGGTGAGCAGTCCGCCGTTAGCCTTGCTCGTGGGGTCGATCGAGACGCGCTTGGCCACGCTCGAGAAGCTCTTACCCGATTCGACTTCCTGCTTGGCTTTCTTGGCGTCGGCTTCGGTTTTGGCGAGGATGATTTCCACGTTGCGCTTTTCCGGAGTGCCGAAGCGCTGCTTGTTTTCGTTGTAGTACTTTTCGATTTCCGCCTTCGTGACGGTGTGTTTCTGCTTGGCGACCTTTTCCTGGATCTTCGACGAGAGCTGGTTCAGCTTCACGCGCAGCAGTAGGTCCGAGGTCGTCTGACCGGTCGATTTCAGGAATTTTTCGAATTCGGCGGCCCGCGGGAACTGCTGCGTCTTGATTTTCTGGAACTGCTTGTGAACTTCGGCGTCGGACACCTTCACTGCGAGGTGCGCGGCTTCGCCGATCACCCAGTCGGAAGAGATCAGGAAGCCCAGAACCTGCTGCTGCAGTTGTTTGTACTGCTGTGCGCACTGTGATTTCAGCTGGGCGGTGGTCGGCGCCGCCTGGCCTTTGGCGGGAGCCGGCGTGGTCGCCTGAAGGTGTGCGATGCAGGCCTTGTACGTGGGCGGTTCGGGAACCACCGGTTTGGCCGCCGCGGCCCCGGCTGTGGGTGAGCTGGCCGTCGCCGCGATCCCCATCCAGTGGTTGAAGGCGTCTTTGGTGATGTTCGAGCCGCCCACCTGAACCACTGCGTTGCCGGGAATTCCACCGCACGCGGCGAGGCCCACCAGGGCAAATAAAACGGCGCAAAGCGCCGGGATGAAGCGGAGTGTCCTGGACATCGACGGCGGTACTCTAGCGGAAACGCAGAGAGGGATGCGCAGGTTGCCGAATCAGGCGGCCTCGCGCATGATCGCCAGCAGCACGTCGGCCGCCCTCACCACCCTGGGAAAGCGTTCGGTTCCGTCCTTTGGAACCCGCATCGACACCTGTGAGCGGCCCGACTCGTACAGGGCATCGGGCAACTCCTCGCGCAGCCGCTTGGCCCTTCTCGAGTCGAGCTCGATCGGGACCACCGCCAGGCGATCCCCGCGGAAGCTGACGGTCTGCGCACCCGCCTCGCCGAACTTGATGCGCGCGCGCTGCAGCGCCAGCAGGTTCTCGAGGGGCTCGGGCACCTCGCCGAAGCGGTCCTCGAGCTCCTCGTGCAGGCGCTCTACCTCGGCCACCTCCAGCGCACCCGCGACCCGGCGGTGCACCTCGATCTTGGCCTGCTCGTAGGGGATGTAGTCGGCCGGCACGAACGCGTCGACGTTGACGTCCAGCCTGACCGGCTCTGGCAGCACCTCGCCGTCCTGCTGCGGCTCGGCCGCGCGCACGGCCTCGTCGAGCATCTGCATGTACAGCTCGAAGCCGAGCGCCGCGACGTGTCCGGACTGCTCGTCGCCGAGAAGGTTGCCGGCCCCCCTGATCTCGAGGTCGCGCATCGCGATCTTGAAGCCCGCGCCGAGCTCGGTGTAGTCAGAGAGCGCCGCGAGCCGCTGGGCGGCCTCGGTGGTGAGCGCGGCCGCCGAGTCGTAAAGCAGGTACGCGTAGGCGCGCTCGCGGCTGCGCCCGACCCGGCCGCGGATCTGGTAGAGCTGCGCCAGCCCGAACGTGTCGGCGTTCTCGACGATCAGCGTGTTTGCCTGGGGGATGTCGATGCCCGACTCGATGATCGACGTGCACACGAGCACGTCCGCGCCACCCCGCAGGTACTCCATCATCGTGCTCTCGAGCTCGCCCTCCCCCATCTGGCCATGGGCCACCGAGAAGCGCACGCCGGGGCAGAGCGCCCGCAGCCGCTCCGCCGTCTCCTCGATCGACTCGACGCGGTTGTGCAGGAAGAACGCCTGGCCGCCGCGCTCGTGCTCGCGCATGATCGCCCGCCTGACGAGCTCCTCCTCGTACTCACCGACGTATGTCTTGACCGGGCGGCGGCCCTCGGGCGGCGTCTCGATCACGGAGATGTCGCGCAGCCCGGCGAGGGACATCTGCAGCGTGCGGGGGATCGGCGTCGCCGACATCGAGATCACGTCCACCTTCAGCTTCAGCTGACGCAGCAGCTCCTTCTGCTTGACGCCGAAGCGTTGCTCCTCGTCGACTATCAGCAGGCCGAGGTCCTTGGCGCGAACGTCGCGCGAGAGCACCCGGTGGGTGCCGATCAGGATGTCGACCCGTCCTTCGGCGAAGCCCTTTACGGCTGCTTTCTGCTCTGCGGCGCTGCGGAAGCGCGAGACGTGCTCGATCGTGAACGGGTAGTCGGCGAGCCGCTCCACGAACGTCCCGTAGTGCTGCTGGGCGAGGATCGTCGTCGGCACGAGCATCAGCACCTGCTTGCCGTCGTTGGCCGCCTTGAACGCCGCGCGCAGGGCCACCTCGGTCTTGCCGTAGCCGACATCGCCGCAGATCAGCCGGTCCATCGGCCGCGGCGCCTCCATGTCCGCCTTGACGAGCTCTATCGCCTCGCGCTGGTCGGCGGTCTCGGTGAACGGGAAGCGCTCCTCGAAGTCGCGCTGCCAGTCCGAGTCGGCCTCGAACGCATGCCCGGTGCGCCTGCGCCGCTCGGCATACAGCCCGAGCAGCTCGCCCGCGAGCTCCTGCGCCGCCCGGCGTGCGCGGGCCTTCATCGTGTCCCAGCGGCTGCCTCCCAGCTTGCTGAGCGGCGGGTGCTCGCCGCCGGCGCCCACGTAGCGCGAGATCTTCGCGAGCTGGTCGGTGGGCACGAACACGCGGTCGTCGCCCTGGTATTCCAGGTAGAGGTAGTCACGCGTGACGTTTGCGACGGTGCGCGTCTCGAACCCGGCGAAGCGGGCCACGCCGTGGTCCTCGTGCACCACGATGTCGCCGGTGCGCAGCTCCGTGAAGGAACGCAGCGCGCCGCGCTGCCGGCCAGCGCGATCGCCGCGCCCAGCGGCCGGCCGCTCGGCGCGGCGGCGTCGCAGCAGACGGTGCTCGGGGAAGACGGCGAGCTTGAACTGTGGCGCGATGAAGCCCTCCCGCAGGGATGCTCCTGCGAAGCGCAGCGACGGCTCGAGCACCTGCCGGCCGACGTCCACGTCCTCGCCGAGCCAGGTGGCTTTCAGGCGCCCGAGGTTGTAGGCGGCGCGCTCGCCTTCGCCCCGGCGGGGGAAGGCGACGACCGTCCGGTAGCCCGAGCGCACCAGCTTCTCGAGCTCGGGCTCCGCCTCGCCGAGCGAACGGGCGGCCGTGTCGGCCGACTGTGCGCGCAGCTCGATCTCCTGGCCGCTCGAAACCGCCGACAGCCAGATCCGGGCCCGCTCCTGGAGCGTCTCGTGGATGCTCTCGGGGCTCACGTAGAGGTGATGGGCGTCCGCATCGCCGAACGCCGCCGACACGTCGGTCCAGTGGTCGCGCAGCACGGGAGCAAGCTCCTCCTCGGCGGCGACGATCAGCTCGGTCCCGCCGCCGACCAGGTCGAGAAGCGCACCGAATCGCTCGACGGGCAGCAGGTCCGCTATGTCCGGGCGCTCGGAGCCGTCAGGTCCGGTGCCCGCTCCGAAGTCACCGGTCGCCGCAGCGATCTCGGCCAGCTCGCGGTGCTCGGCTGCGAGCTCTGCCGCCGGGGCGATCTCGACCTCATCGACGTCGCCGAGCGAGCGCTGCGTGAAGGTCGAGAACCAGCGAAGCGATTCGATCTCGAGATCGAACATGTCGACGCGCACCGCCCGCTCCTCGGTTGCGGGGAATACGTCGAGGAGGCCGCCTCTGAGCGCGAACTGCCCGCGCTCCTCGACCTGGTCGGTGCGCTCGTACCCGGCGCCCACGAGCGCGGCCGCGCACTCGTCCAGGTCGAGCAGCTCCCCGACGCGCAGCGTGAACGAGTGCGGCCGCAGCGAGGGATCGGGGACCTTCTCGGACAGCGCAACCGCGCTGACCACCACGACGGGGGGCTCCTCCTCGGCCCGTCCGGGATCGAGCAGCGCGTCGAGCGCGGCCACGCGCAGGCCGACGAGATGCGGCGGCGGGGCCAGATGAGACTCGTATGCGACCCCACGCGAGGGGTAGTAGCGGACCCGCCGCGGGGCCAGCCAGGAGCGAAGGTCCGCTGCGAGATCGCGCGCGGCCCGGTCATCGCCCACGACGACCATCACCGGCCGTGCGCGCGCGGCCGCGTCGAGCTCGGCGAGCGCCGCGATCAGATACGGCCGCAGCGAGGCCGAGACGAACGCATGGCCACCCTCGCGCGCGAGCTTGGCGGGGGCCTCGTCCTCCTGGGCGAGGCCTAGCAGGGTGCGCAGGGCCGGCGCTCCGCCGGCCATCAGCCGGCGCTCCCGTCGGGTTGGCCGTCCCGACCGAGCACCAGGTGCTCGACCTCATCGCTTGCGCGCTCGATCAGTGCCTGCACCTGCTGCTCGTCCTCGCGGAAGTTCCCGAGCACCCACGCCGAGACGATCTCCGGGTCGGTCGAGTCGGGGCGTCCGATGCCGACCCGGACACGGACGAAGTCGGCTCCGCCCAGCTCGCGCTTCAGGGACTTCAGCCCGTTGTGACCGGCGAGCCCGCCACCTGTACGCGAGCGCACCTCGCCGAAGGGCAGGTCGATCTCGTCGTGGATGACGAGCACCCGCTCGAGCGGCAGCTTGAAGCTACCCCGCGCCGGGCCCACGGATCGGCCCGAATCGTTCATGTAGGTCTGGGGCGCCAGCACTGCGACGCGGGGCCGTGCGGAGGAGTGCGTGCCGGGCGGAGGAGCGACCCGGCCCTCGGCCAGCCGTCCGCGAAAGCGGTCCTTGGCGCGCCCGAGCCCCCAGCGCTCGACGAGCGCCTCGGCGACCTTGAAGCCGACGTTGTGCCGCGTGTTCACGTGCTCGCGACCGGGGTTGCCCAGTCCGACGATCAGCCAATCGACGGCGCCGCCGCCACCGCCAAAGGGGCGTCTCAGTGGCTGCTACTCCTCGTCTGAGGAGCCCTCGGTCGGAGCCTCCTCGTCGGCCGCGCCCTCCTCGGCCTCCTCGCCCTCGCCGACGAGCTCTGTCTCGGCCTCGATTTCCTCCGCGACTTCGGCCTGCAGTTTCGGCGGGGAGAGCGTAGCCACGACCGTCTCCTCGATCTCGTCCAGCAGCGTGAGGCCGCTCGGCGCGGCGATCGCCGACAGGAGAACCGTGTCGCCGATCTGCATCTCGCCGATGTCGTAGACGATCGACTCGGGAATGTCGGTAGGCAGGGCTTCGACGTTCAGCTCGCGCGTGATCTGCTCGAGCACGCCCCCTTCCTTGACTCCGGGGGCGTCGTCGACCCCGGTGAGCTCGAGCGGGACGAGGGCATGGATCGCCTCGTCCAGGCGTACACGCAGAAGGTCGACGTGGACGGTCTCGCCGCGGACGGGGTGGCGCTGGGCTTCCTTGAGCACAACCGGCGTGGCTTTGCCGCCGTCGACGCTCAGGTCGAGCACGGCCCCGGAGGCGGCCAGCGCCAGGCGCAGCTCGCGGGCGTCGGCGTCGAAGCCGACCGAGTCTCCGCCGCCACCGTAGAGAACGCCTGGCACGCGGCCGCTGCGGCGCAGGCGGCGCGCCGCGCGCGAGCCGGCGGCCTCGCGGCTGTTCACATCGAGCTTGGTGGTCGTCTGGGCCATCGCGGGGACGACTTTAGCAATCGGCTTCGTTGGGGATGGGGGCGCTCAGTGACAGCAGGCTGATCGTCAGGCCCTTCAGGAAGTTCCCCGTGCGCCGCACCTGCACGCACTGGACGACGGGGAGCTTCCCGATCACCGTCCACGCGAGCCGCGTCTTGCCCGAGGTGCCGGTCAGCGCATATGCGGTCGACGATTTGATCGACAGGATCTTGACCGCGCCGGCACGGCGCAGGCGGGGGTTGGCCGCGTTCGCCCTGACGAGCGCCACGCAGAGCGGGCGCTTGCGGCATCCATTGAGCAGCCTCAGCATGCCCGGCACGTCGCCCTTGGCCTGCGCCTGGATCAGCGCGAGCTCGTCGTCGCGCTCGGTGTTCTCAGTCGAGAGGAACCTCGCCAGGAGGAAGCTGACGGCCAGGAACAGCACGGCCGCCGCCGAGATCAGTACGACGCGTCTCAGAAGAGCTGGTTCTCGCCGCCGAACACTTCGCTGACCGAGTCGTCGATGAAGATCCGTCGAATCGAGTCGGTCAGCAGGTCCGCGCACGGGAGCACGCGGATGTTCTCGGGGCGATCCGGGCTGACCGGGATCGTGTCCGTCACGACGATCTCCTCGAGCCCCGAGGTCTTCAGGTTCTCGAACGCGTCGCCGGAGAAGACGCCGTGCGTTGCCGCCGCGTAGACCCTCGCCGCCCCCTCCTCGAGCACCGTCTTGGCGGCCGCCTTCAGCGTGCCCGCCGTGTCGATCATGTCGTCGACGATGATCGCCGTCTTGCCGCGCACGTCGCCGATCACGTAGCCGATCTCCGCCACCTGCTGCGCCGGGCGCTCCTTGTCGAGGATCGCCAGCTCCGCGCCGATCTTCGAGGCGAACTTCTTGTTCAGCTTCACCCGGCCCGCGTCCGGGGCGACCACAACGAGGTCGGACAGGCCGAGGTCGGTGAAGTAGCGGGTGAGCATGAACAACGCCGTCATGTGGTCGACGGGCTTCTGGAAGAACCCCTGGATCTGGCCGGCGTGCAGGTCCATTGTCAGCACCCTGTCGGCACCTGCGGCCTCGAGCATGCGGGCGACGAGCCTTGCCGAGATCGGCTCGCGCGGGGCGGACTTCTTGTCCTGGCGCGAATAGCCGAACCACGGCGTGACCGCGATCACCCGGTGCGCCGACGCTCCCACTGCGGCGTCGATCATGAGCAGCAGCTCCATCAGCGAATCGTTCGCGGTCACCCCGGTCCGCGGGTTCCCGCATGTCGGCTGCACGATGAACACGTCCGCGCCGCGGATCGACTCGTCGTAGCGGCAGTAGACCTCGCCGTTGGAGAACGTCTGCACGCTCACCGGGCCGACGTCGACCCCGAGCTTGTCGGCGATGTCGAGCGCGAGCTGCGGGTTGGCGCGCCCGCTGAACAGCATCAACCGCTTGTTGTAATCGATCGCCAGGCTCGCCCGCGAGGACTGCGTGCGCGTGTCCATCGCGCTCATGTCGCCACCAGTGTAGAGGTCGCGGACGCGATCGGTCATCGCGACTCGCGACGCCGATCGGCGTAGCCCTCGATGTTCGTCTGGCGCTCGCGTGCGATGCCCAGGGCGCCGGCCGGCACGTCCTCGGTGATGACCGAGCCGGCCCCGGTGCGGGCCTCGTCGCCGAGCGTCACCGGTGCGACCAGCGTGGTGTCGACGCTCGTCTGCACGCGGCTGCCGATCGTCGTCCGGTGCTTGTCGCGTCCGTCGTAGTTGGCCGTGATCGTCGCCGCGCCAAGGTTCGTGCCCTCGCCTACGTCGGCGTCGCCGATGTAGGACAGGTGGGGGATTTTCGTGCCGGCCCCGATGTCGGAGTTCTTGACCTCGACGAAGGACCCTGCCTTGGCGCCCGCGCGAAGCACGGTGCCGGGGCGCAGGTAGGCGAACGGGCCCACGCTCGCTCCGTCCTCGACGACGCAGTCGAGGAGATAGGAGTGGCGCACGACGCAGCCGCTTCCGATCCTCGTGGCTCCCCTGATCGTCGTGAACGGCTCGATCACCGTGTCCCGCCCGATCTCCACGTCTGCGTCGATCACGGTCGCGGCGGGATCGACGATGCCGACGCCCGCGCGCATGTGCCGCTCGTGGATCGCGTCCTGGGCCAGGCGCCGCAGCTGCGCGAGCGCGACGCGGTCGTTGACGCCAAGCACGACCCTGCGGTCGTCCACGACGTGCGCGGCGACGTCCATGCCCTCGGCCCTGATCTCCTCGAGCGCCTGCGGCAGGTAGAGCTCCCCCTGGGCGTTCTCGGCGCTCAGCCGCGGCAGGGCGCCGCGCAGGGCGCGGGGCTCAAAGGCGAAGATGCCCGTGTTCACCTCGCGGATCGCGAGCTCCGCCTCGCTCGCGTCGCCCGGCCGCTTCGTCTCGACCACGCCCGTGACCGCGCCGCCGGCGTCGCGCACGACGCGCCCGTAGCCGGCTGGATCATCGAGGATCGTCGTCGCCATCGTGGCGGCTGCGCCACGCTCCAGATGCGCCTGGACCAGCGCCGTGATCACGTCGGCGCTGACGAGCGGCACGTCCCCGCTGAGGATGACGATCGGCGCTGCGGGGTCGAAGCCGGGCGGAGCTTCGGAATCCAGCTTCGACATCGCCGCCACCGCCGCGCCACCGGTGCCGTTGGGTTGCGGCTGGACGGCGAGCTCCACGCCCTCGGGGAGCACATCGGCGAGCGCCCGCTCGGGTGAGTCCACGACCAGGACCCTGCCCGCGCCGGCCTCGAGCGCCGCCAGCACGGGCCACAGGACCATCGGGCGCCCACAGATCTCGTGCAGGACCTTAGGCACCTCCGATCGCATGCGCGTGCCCTTACCCGCGGCGAGGATCACGACGCTCGGGGCGCTCACCGGGGGTCCGCTAGTCACTCGCAGCACATCCGCATCGCAGTTGGGGGGCAGGGACTCGAACCCCGATTCTCAGGACCAAAACCTGATGTCCTGCCATTGGACGACCCCCCAGGGGGCGCTAGAAGGATAGATCGTGGCCCTCCGGTGCTCCCGGCGGGACTGCCCGCCGCTCGCCACCCGGCCGCAGCCCCGTTTTCCGGGAGGATCTCCGCAGAAAGCGGGATGTTAGCCCCCGGGTGACGCACCGGTCCGGCTCTCTTGCAAGTATTCCTGCACTCTGTCACGCGGAGCTCGCAGAACGAAGGGCCCCCGGAGCCCGCTCTTGGCAGCAGCGGCGTCGCTGTGCGCCGCGATCTTCGGCTCGCATGCGCTCGCCGCCGGCACCGAGGCGGCGGCGGCCACCAAGCCGAAGCGCTCGGCCACCTGCCGTGGGGCGGATTTGAGCCCGACCCCGAGCAATTCCACGGCGATCGGGGCGGCGACGCTCTGCCTGATCGATCGGATCAGGGCGGCCTGGCACCTCGGGCCGGTGCGTGCCAACGCCGCGCTGAGAGCGGTTGCCGCCAGCCAGGTCCGCAGCATGGTGCGCTGGGACTACTTCTCCGACGTCCGCCCGTCCGGGCAGACGCCGTTCTCGCTGGTCACCGCGACGGGCTACCGTACGCACGCATCCCGCGTGTCGGTGGCGCAGAACATCGCCTGGGGCACAGGCCCCTACGCCACCCCGGCGCGCATCGTCGCGGCCTGGATGGCCTCTCCTCCGCACCGCAGGGTGATCCTCACCCGCCGCTTTCGCGACGCCGGGGTCGGGGCGATACCGGCGGTGCCGTGGCGCTTCGGGAGAGGCATCTACGGCGCCACCTACGCGATCGAGTTCGGCGCACGCGGCTAACGGGCCGGGCCGCAGCGCCGCCTGCCGCTCAGGAGCGCCTGCCGGTGCGGTCGGAGGTGCGCCGCGGGACGCGCCCGCCCTCGGCGCCCACCTCGGAGGCCGGGCCACCTGTCGCGGAGAGCCCGAGGACACGCATCGCCTTCAGCCCTAGGCTCAGCTTCTCGCGCCCGTCGCTCGAGCTGACGTCGAGACCGGAGAGCTCGCGCACCCGCTCGAGGCGGTAGTAGATCGTGTGCCGGTGGGTGAACAGCCGCTGGGCGGTCCCGGCGACGTTCCCGTCGGCCTCGAGAAACGTCTCGAGCGTACGCACGAGCTCGGTCTCGTATTGCTCGTCATAGGCGACCAGCGGCTCGACCGTCTCGGCGTAGAAGCGCTGCAGCTCGGCGGGGTTCTCGCTCATCGTCGAGAGCAGCAGCCGGTAGGCGCCGGTCTGCTCGAATGCGAGCGCGACCCCGTCGCCGGCGCCCTCGGCGACGTTGGCTGCGAGCAGCGCCTCGCTCGCGGCGCGCGGCAGCTCCGCCGGGTCCGCCGCGATGCGGCTGCGCCCGAGCGCGAACGTGTACCCGGCGAGGGCAGCCTCCATCTCGCGCAGGACACCGTCGGCGGCGCGCGCGGCCGTGGCCTCCTCGCCGCCGGGCACGAGCACGAGCACCTCGGCGCCGAGGATCCCGTCGCGCTCGGACAGCGCGGCTATCGAGCGGTTGACCACCGCCCGCGCTCCACGCTCGGCGATGGCGCGTACGCGCCCCCGCCAGCCATCGTCGGTGGGCGACTGCGGGTGCGCGCGGGCCACGATCATGCTGGCGCCGTCCTGGACCTCCAGGGCGAGCTCCTTCGCCCGCCCAACGAGCTCCTCGCGGGCGGTCAGCTCGCGGTGCAGCACGGCGCGCAGGAAGTCCGCCGCAGCGGTTTCCGACACCCGCTCGGGGGCTCTCACACGCTCCACCTCTGAGGCGATCATCGTCACGAGCAGCCTCTGCATCGAAACGCTGGGCTCGCTCTTGACGCGCATGTGCAGCGTGCCGACCACGGTGTCGGCGACCCGCAGCGGCGTGCTGCTCACGCCCTTTCCGTGGCTCAGCAGCGAACGCTCCTCGGCGGGCGAGCGCGCGGCCACCGCCAGCGTCGCGCCCCACGCGTCGGTCACCGCGAGGCTGGCGTCGAGCGCTTTCGCCGCCGCGCGGACCACCTCGGGAAGCCCCGCACCGGACTCGACCGCCTCGGTGATCGCGTCGAGCGCCGCGAGGTCTGACACCCGCTCAGCCCCAGAAGTAGACGGCGGCGAGCGCCGCGACCACCCCTACGCCGACGAGCACGGCGAGCACGTACAACGACAGCACGGTCGCGGCGAGCCGCTCCCACAGGCGTGAATAGGAGTTCCACGCCGGCACGAGGATCAGCCCGGCGAAGAGCGCCAGGCCGAAGGTTCCCGCAAACACGGCAACGAGATCGTTGATTGCTGTCCTGCTCACACGGCTCTCCGTTTCGCTGTTCCGGCTGGATTGTGACGCACGACTCGGGCGAACGCCGCCCCCACGGGGCGTGCGGCGACGGCGGCCGGCACGCGGCCCTGCAGGCGCTCGGCCGCCCGCTCGGCCAGATCAAGCCCGCCGCCCGATACGCCGGGCCCGCCCGGGAACAATCCGAGAACCGTCGGCCCGGACCCGCTGACGAGCGCCGTCGCAGCTCCGGCGAGGCGCGCCTCATCCAGCGCGGCGCCGATCTGCGGGCACAGCGAGACCGCCGCCTGCTGCAGGTCGTTTTCCAGCAGGCGCTCGTCGGCGGGCAGTGGCTCTTCCTGCGCCAGCGCGCCTTGCATGGCGAGCATCCGCCGCCTCAGCTCGCCGGGGTCGCGCGCGAGGCCGAGCCTGTCCGCCTCGCCGTACACCTCGGCGGTGGACAGCTGCGCCGCCAGCGGCAGCACCAGCAGGCCGAGCGAGCCGGACGGCGGCGGCAGCTCCTGCAGGCGCTCGCCGGCCCCGCCCGCCAGCCAGCGGCCCGGGGAGATCTGCGCCGGGACGTCCGCTCCGAGCTCTGATGCAAGCTCCCACAGCAGCCCCCGATCGCCGAGGCCCGAGGCGCGCATCGCCAGGCGCAGCGCGGCGGCGGCGTCGGCGGAGCCGCCGCCCAGACCGGCCGCGACGGGAATCCGCTTGGCGATCGCAAGGCGCAGCGGCGGGGCATCCCACCCGGTACGGGCGCGAAACGCCGCCAGCGCGACCGCGGCCAGGTTCTCGCCCGCGGGGCCGGGCACCCCCGGGCAGCTCAGCTCGTCGTGGGCCGCGTCCGCCGGGCCGGGTTCGAGGATCAGCTCGTCTGCGAGCGAGATCGACTGCATGACGCTCACCAGCTCGTGCCGGCCGTCGGACTCGCGCACTCCTCCGAGGAAAAGCCCGAGGTTCACCTTCGCCGGGGCCAGCGCGCGGTAGGCGGTCATAGCTCGAGCAGCCGCGCCAGCTCCCGGAAGTCCAGCGGCGTGAGACGCTCCGCGCGCACGTCGGCCGGATGGCCGAGGCTCTGCAGCGCCTCGCGCACCTGCTCGCGGGTGCGACCCGCCGCGCGGCCCGACAGCGCGAGCGATCCGACCAGCGTCTTGCGCCGGTGTGCGAACGCGCCGGCGACGAGCGCGTGCAGCGCCGGGTCAAGGGGCGACTTCCCGCCCCGCGGGCCCGCGGGCGTCCCGGGCGCGCTGCCCACTGGGAGCCTTCGCATGCCCACGAGCACCGAGTCGACGTTCGGGACCGGCCTGAATACGGTCCGGGGGATCGCGCGCAGCACCTGAACCTCGCAGGCGAGCTGGGCGATCACCGAGGGCACGCCGTAGGCGGCTTCGCCGGGGGACGCCGCCAGCCGCTCTCCGACCTCGCGCTGGGCCATCGCGACCCAGCTGGTGAGCTCGGGAAGCTCCTCGATCGTGCGCAGCAGCACGCCCGCGGCGATCCCGTAGGGCAGGTTCGCGACGAGCTTCGTCGGTTGGGGCTCGAGCAGGCCGAGATCGATCCGCATCGCGTCGCCCCAGTGAACGGTCACGTTCGGGTGCTCTCCGGTGGCGTCGAGCAGCGCGTCGCGCAGGCGCTCGTCGACCTCGACGACATGAACATGGCCGGCGTGCTCGGCGAGATACTCCGAGAGCACACCGAGGCCGCCGCCGATCTCGAGCACGACATCGGATCTGTCGAGCTCGGCCGCACGGCCGATCACACCGAGGATGTTCGAGTCCACCAGGAAGTTCTGCCCGAGCTCGCGGTCCGGGCGCACCGCGAACTGGCGCATCCGTCGCATGCTGGGCTGCACGGGCGTGTCGGCCACCGCGCTCATCCCCATCCGAACACGCGCGCCGCGTTGCGCTCGACCGTCTCGCCGAGCTGGTCCAACTCGACGCCGCGCAGCTCCGCGAGGAAGGCGGCCGTATGGAGGACGTATGCCGGCTGGTTGGGCTCCTTGCGCACCACCTGAGGCGTCAGATAGGGGGCGTCGGTCTCAACCAGCAGCTGCTCGTCGGGGACGTGCCTCGCCGCCTCGGCGAGATCGCCGGCGTTCCTGTAGGTGACGTTGCCCGCGAAGGAGATCGCGTAGCCGCGGTCGAGGCACTCACCGAGCTCGCCCGGCATCGAGAAGCAGTGCATTACGACGCTCAGCTCCGACGCTTCGGCGGCCAGCTGGTCGAGCGTCTCGTGCTCGGCGGCTCTGGTGTGGATGACGAGCGGCTTGCCCGTCTCGCGGGCCAGCTCGATCTGCGCGGCGAAGGCACGTTTCTGGTCGGCGCGCGGGGCTCCCTCGCGATAGAAGTCGAGGCCCGTCTCGCCGATCGCCACGCAGCGCTCATGGGCGGCCAGCGCACGCAGGTCCGCCAGGTCCGCTTCGTCGAACCCCCTTGCGGCGTTCGGATGGCGACCGATCGCCGCGTAGACCTGCGGGAAGGCCTCCGCGGCGGCCAGCGCCGCGCGGCAGGAGGCGCCGTCGATCCCGACCGTGAGCATTCGCCGCACGCCGGCGGCGTCCGCGGCGCCGACGAGCTCGGCGTCGGGCGGCTCGCACATGTCCAGGTGCGTGTGCGAGTCGATCACGACGCGGCTGGCTGGGTGTCCTTGGGAAACAGCGAGTCGATCGGGCTGACCCGCTCGATGGCACCCGCGCCGAGCTCGGCGCTCGCGAGCGACAGGTCACTGGCGCCGAGCGCCCCGAGCAGCCGCTCGGCGCTGCTCGGCAGGTAGGGCCACAGCAGGACGGTCACCGCCCTCAGCCCCTCGGCGAGGCTGCGCAGCACGCTGTCGAGGTCCTCCCCCCGAGAGTCGTCCTTTGCCAGGCGCCACGGTGCCTGCTCCTCGACGTAGCGGTTCAGCCGCCGCACGCGCTGCCAGATCTCATCGAGTGCGAGCGTGAGCTCGGCGCGGTCGATGTGCCCCGCCACGCGCGCCGGCAGGCCGGTGAAGTCCTCCGCCAGCACCGGATCGACCTCGCCCGGCGGCACGGTGCCCTGGCGGAACTGGGCGATCATCGCGATCGTGCGGCTCGCGAGGTTGCCGAGCTCGTTGGCCAGCTCGCTCTCGTAGCGAAGCTCGAAGGAGGTCGTGGAGACCGAGCCGTCCTGGCCGAAGGGCACGTCGCGCATCAGGTAGAAGCGCAACGCGTCGGCGCCGAAGCGCTCGATGACCGCGAACGGATCGAGGACGTTGCCGAGCGACTTGCTCATCTTCTCGCCTTCCATCAGCAGGTAGCCGTGGACGAAGATGTGCTCGGGCAGCTCGAGCTCGGCGGCCATCAGCAGCGCGGGCCAGTAGACGGTGTGGAAGCGCAGGATGTCCTTCGCGATCAGGTGGTGGTTCGCCGGCCAGAACGTGGCCGTGAGATCGCTCCCGGCGGGAACGCCCTCGGGCGAGGGCGCGTAGGACAGGGCGCTGTAGTAGTTCAGCAGCGCGTCGAACCAGACGTAGAAGACGTGCTCCTCATCCCACGGCACGGGCACCCCCCAGGTGAGCTTGTGCCGCGTGAGCGGCACGTCCCGCAGGCCCGAGCGGATGAACGACAGCGCCTCGTTGTAGCGCGTGCGCGGCGCCACCCAGTCCTCGCGCTCGGCGTAGAGCTCCTCCAGGCGCTCTTGAAAGGCGGACAGCCTGAAGAAGTAGTTGTCCTCCTGCTCGCGCGTCAGCTCGATGTGGTGAATCGGGCAGCGGTTCCCCTCGTCGATCTCGCTGTCGGCCTTGAAGTCCGCGCAGCGGGGGCAGTACCAGCCCTCGTAGGTGCCCATGTACACGAACCCGTTCTCGCGCACCCGCGAGAGCACCTCCTGCACCTTGGCTTCGTGCTGGGGATCGGTCGTGCGGATGAAGAAGTCGTTCGAGACCTCGAGCTGCGGCGCCAGCGCCTTGAAGCGCTCGGCGTTGCGGTCGGCGAGCTCCTGCGGCTCGATGCCGAGAGCGTGGGCCGCATCGGCCACCGGCTCACCGTGCTCGTCGGTTCCCGTGAGGAAGAACACCTCCTCGCCGCGCTGCCGGTGGTGGCGGGCCATCACGTCGGCGGCGATCGTGGTGTAGGCGTGCCCCAGGTGTGGCGCCGCGTTGACGTAATAGATGGGAGTCGTCACATAGAAGGACATGCCCGCCTCAGGCTACTGTCCCTCACGCATCAGCTCGCGGTACAGCTCGTTGGCCGCGACTCCAGTGAGCCTTGCCACGGCGCCCGCCGCCGGTCGGGCCTTGGCGCCCGCCGCGACGATCTCCCGAAGCGCCTGGAGCGCCTCCGAGAGCTCCGCCCGGGCGGCCGCGGCGGCACCGAGCACGAGAACCACCTCCCCTCGGGCAGGGCTCTCGCGATAGTGCCCGGCCAGCTCGGAGACCGTCCCGCGGCGGACTTCCTCGTGGAGCTTGGTCAGCTCCCGGCAAACCGCTGCCGCCCGGGCCGGCTCGTGCTCGGCCAGCAGCGCCAGCGTGCCCGCGAGGCGCCGCGGCGACTCGAAGGCGACGAGGGTCTCGTCGGAGTCGGACAGCAGGTCCTCGAGCTCGCGGCGGCGGCGTGGCAGGAAGCCGACGAAGCGCCAGCGCTCGGCCGGCAGGCCGGAGGCTACGATCGCGGTAACGACGGCGCTGGGGCCAGGCAGCACCTCGACCGGAAGGCCCGCGGCCAGGCAGGCGCGCACGACCGCGAAGCCCGGGTCGGAGACCAGCGGGGTTCCCGCGTCGGAGACCAGCGCGACCACCTCACCCGAAGAGATCCGGCGCACGAGCTCCGTGGCCCGGGCGCGTTCGTTTTGCTCGTGCAGGCTGAGAAGCGGCGTGCGGATGCCATGCCGATCGAACAGTACCCTCGTGTGACGCGTGTCCTCGCAGGCCACGACGTCCGCGTCGCGCAGACCGGCGAGCACGCGCAGCGTGACATCCTCGAGGTTGCCGA
This sequence comes from Solirubrobacterales bacterium, assembly GCA_025964115.1. Lineage (GTDB taxonomy): Bacteria > Actinomycetota > Thermoleophilia > Solirubrobacterales > Solirubrobacteraceae > Palsa-744. The sequence continues at coordinate 3,447 of JAOPZM010000047.1, read as the reverse complement.
TCGGGGTCGGACACACCAGGAGCCGCCCGACTGCCGCGCCGGCCGTAGTCATCCGGCAAATATACGGTCCTCCAATGCCCGCCGATCCCAAGCAACCGCCTCAGTACACGCGCTATCGCGCGGGCCGCCGCCTGCTGCCCCGCAAGGACGAGCAGGAGCTTGGCGGCCTCGGGCGCTCACCTCGCCTGCCGAGGAGCGGCCGCCCGGGCGCCGCCGCCGTTGGCGCCGGCCGCTGGGACTGGCGGCGCTGGGCCACGCCGAAACGGCTGGTGCTCAGCCTGCTCGCGCTCGCCTGCGCCTGGATCGCGCTCTCGCTGATGCTGTTCCTGATCAGCTCGCACTTCGAACGCACCTCGCCCCCGGGCGATGTCGCGGGCGTGCTCGACCCGGCCGGCTACCCGCTGACGTCCGCCAACAACATCCTCGTGCTGGGCTCCGACCGCCGCCAGAAGAACAGCAAGGAACCCCACGCCGAAACCACCGGGCCCGGCCGGTCGGACTCGATCATGCTGATCCGCACCGGCGGCGGGCACGCCGCACGCCTCTCGATCCCGCGTGACACCGTCGTCGAAATCCCCGGCCACGGGCTGCAGAAGATCAATGCCGCGCACGCGTTCGGCGGCCCCGCGCTGTCGATCTCGGTGGTCAAGCACTGGCTAGGCATACCGATCAACCACGTCGTGGAAGTCAATTTCGAAAACTTCCCGCAGCTGGTCGACTCGATGGGCGGCGTGGACTACACCGGCGGCTGCGTCGTCTCGCGCCTCGATGGCGGCTTCAGCCAAGGCGGCTACACCCTGCGGCTGAGCCCTGGAACCCATCACCTCAACGGCAAGCAGGCGCTGGCGCTGGCGCGAACACGCGAGAACCTCTGCGCTCCCTCACAGACGGACTTCCAGCGCCAGGAACACCAGCAGGCGCTCTTCAACGCGATGAAGAGCAGGGTGACATCTCCGTCGAGCTTCTTCCGCCTGCCGTGGATCGCCTGGAACGCCCCGCCGGCGATCATCTCCGACATGAGCGGCCCAACGCTCCTGGGGCTGTTCGCCGCACTGGGCGTCGGTGGCACGCCGCCGACGCGGGTGGTCAAGCCCTCGGGCACCGTGAGCCTGCCGGGTGGCGGGGAAGGACTATCGGTCTCCGAAGGCGAACGCCGGGCGGCCGCCGCAAGCTTCCTCGCCGGCTGACCTTCCGGGCTGGTCCTGCGCCGCTCTCAGCCCTTGGCAGCGACGGGCTTTGAGTCCTTCGCCTTGGTGTCCGTGCCCGTGCCCTTGCCGGCGCCGTCGCCCTTGCCGGCGCCGTCGCCCTTCCCGGCGCCGTCGCCGCTCGAGGGCTTGGAGCTGTCCCCGCTCGCCGAGGAGCCGTCGGAGGACTTCGCCGACGCGGCCGCCGTCTCACGCTGGCGGTTGCGCGTGCCGTAGTCGGTGTTGTAGAAGCCTTTGCCCTTGAAATGGACCGCCGGAGCGTGGAGCACGCGTTCCACCGGAACGCCGGTCTCGGGATCGATCGTGAGGGCCTCGTCGCTGAAGGACTGCTGGATCTCGAACGTGGTGCCGTCCGGGCGCCTGTACTCGTAGATCGGCATGCGACTACGCTAGTCGGTCAGTAGCGACCGCGCGCAAGCGATGCCCGCCTGCATCGTCGGCGTGAAATCACGGCCCGGCTCGGTGAGCATCCGCAGCGCGAAGCCGTCGGCGATCGAGAACAGGACCTCTGCCACCGCCTCCGGCTCGGCGTGCAGGTGCAGGATCTTCTCGCGCTGGGCCTTGGCCAGCATCTCCGCGACCTGTTCGCGCGTGCGGCTGATGAGACCCGCGTACTCAGCAGCGATGTCGGCGTTGCGCCGCGAGAGGGTGAAGAGCTCGAATAGGAGGATCACGAAGTCGGGGTCGTTGCGGACCGTTTCCTTGAGGTTCTGGGCCATCAGGTTGATGAAGTCCTCGGCCGTCTTCGCCGCCGAGAGCTGGCTCTCGAGCAGCTCCATGCGCAGCTCGCAGTCGCGGCGCACGGCCTCGACGAGCAGCTGCTCCTTGGTGCCGAAGTAGTAGTGGAGGAGCCCCCGCGAGACACCGGCCTCGCGCGAGACGTGATCGAAAGTGGAGCCTGCCGTTCCCCTGCGTGCGACGCTCTTGCGCATCGCCTCGACTATGCGGAGGGCCTTCTCGCTCGAGAGCGAGCGCCCGCCGACGTCCGAGGGTGGAGAACTCGGGCTCTCCACCCCGGTCCGGTCATCCACGGCAGCGGCGTCCATCGCGCAATTCGTCCTCTGCCGGTCGCGGGCTCAGGCGGCCGGGGCGCCCACCGACGCCGGCTCCGCAGGAGCGGTAGTCGAGCTGTAGTCGAACTCCTCCTCGGCTCCGAACAGGAGGTCGAGCACCTTGGTCCGCAGGCCCTCGCTGAGCGTGATCGCGAGCACGCCGAGAACGGCCAGGAAGAGCAGCCCGCGGCCGCGCCTGCGGCGCCTGCGAGGCCTCTTGGCCGGTTCGCGCAGGGCGCCCGAGGCGTCTCGCAGCGACTCCGCGATGCGCGTCAGCTCGCGCTGCAGCTGGCGATCCTCGAGCAGCTCCCAGGTCCCGGACTTGCCGTTCGTCACGCGACCGTACGCGCTGCGAGCGGCGCCGTACGCGGAAGCCAGGTTGCCGCGCAGCTGCTCATCCTCGAGGATGCGTTTCACCAATCCCTTCAGTTCAGCCTCGCCTACCTTGCCCGGTATGTCCTTCGCTGCCATCTTCGCCACCGCCTCTGCTGAGAGCTTGCCGATCTCCGCTCAATATACCCGGCGGCGAGCGACGTTTACGCCGGGCGGACGCACGCCCGAGCGGCGCGTGGTCAGGGGCCGATCTCCAATCCGGCGCAGATCGCCCGACTAGGGGTGGAGCGCCGCCTGCTCCTGGGCGGAGGGAAACGCCCATGCGGCGCACGAGCGGCGCTCCTGCCGGAACACGAATCGCAGCTGCTGTGGTGGCCTGAGCTGGGCCTCGTTGGGACGGAACGTGGCGCATGGCTCGGCAAGGTCAAGCGCGCAGAGGAGGTTGACGCGGAAGAAGCAATCCTCGCAGCTCACCTTCGGTGCAGTCCGCTTCGCGGGCCGCTTGCCCTTTCCTGCCTGCACAGCGTCTTTCCCCTCTGCCGAGATTCGATCCAATGCAACGGAGGGGGATCAAAGCACCATTGCGAGGGCCACTCAAGGGACCGCGCGAGGACACCTCGCAAATCGCAGACAAAACCGATTTGCAGGCGGAATTAGCCAGGAACGAGTCACTTTCCTGTGACAATCGGGGCGATGAACGCCCACTTTCCGAGCGATCTGGCGGGCGCGCGCTCAGGGCCGACGGCGGGAGCTCCGCTGCGCATCCTGGTCAGCGGTGCGAGTGGCGCCGTGGGCTCGCTGCTGGCACCGCGGCTGCTGATCGCCGGACATGCCGTGCGAGCCTTCGGCCGCGACGC
>JAOPZM010000260.1 GCA_025964115.1 Solirubrobacterales bacterium | reverse complement strand
AGCTGCTCATGATCAACCCGCGTCACGTGCTCTCGCACGGCTTCATCTACGACCGGGTTTGGGGTTATGACTTCGGTCCCGCGTCGAACGCGCTGCGCGTGTACGTCGGATACCTGCGTCGCAAGCTCGAGGATGCCGGCGCGCGCGAGCTGATCCACACCGTGCGCGGCGTCGGGTACGCGCTGCGGGAGCCGTGAGCGGCTCCCGGCCATGACCCTGCGCACGCGGATCGCGGCCGTCGCAAGCCTCTCGGTCGCGGTCGTGGTGCTCGCGACGGCGGTCGGGCTGTACGTAGCCGTGCGGGCCGACCTGCGGGGTGAAATCGACAGCGCCCTGAAGGCGCGTACGCGAGCCTTCACCGAAACGCCGTCGGGCGGCGACGGTGGCGGCCCCGGCGCGCTCGTGACCCCGGCACCGACGGGCGGCCTGCCCCGCGGCGGCGGTCCCTCCTTCGGTGCCGCCCACGATGGAGGGGCGCCCTTCGCGGGGTCAGAGCCGCGCCGGCAGGGCGGCTTTCCCGGACACGTCCAGCCGGCGCCCTTCGGCGCGGCGTCGGGCTACGTCCAGTTCGTGTCCGCCGATGGGACCGTGAGTGTTCCCGGCGGACAGGGAAGCGCGCCGCCGACGATCGCGCCGAACGCCCTCGACCGTGCGATCGCCGTTCGGGGTAGCGGCAGCAGCCTCACCGATCGCCGCGTCAACGGGACGCACCTGCGCGTGCTCACGCTCGGCGTCGGTCCAGCCGGAGCGGTGGTCGTCGCGCGACCTCTCACGGAGGTTGAAAAAGAGCTCGGTCGGCTGCTCCTGATCCTCATGCTGATCGGCGCTGGAGGCATCCTGCTCGCCGCCGGGCTCGGCGCGGTGATCGCGCGCACGGCGCTCGCCCCGATCGCGCGCTTCACGAGGAGCACCGAGACGCTCACGGGCAGCCTCGACCTCTCGCGGCGGCTGGACGTCGGAGGGCGCGATGAGCTTGCGCGGCTCGGCCAGAGCTTCAACGGCACCCTCGATGCGCTGGAGCAATCGGTTCAGGCCCAACGCCACCTGATAGCCGATGCCAGCCACGAGCTGCGAACGCCGATCGCCTCGCTGCGGGCGAACATCCAGATGCTCGGTGAGGCCGAGCGGCTGCCACCCGAGGAGCAGGACAGCGTGCGCCGGGACATCGTCGAAGAGCTCGACGAGCTGACCGCGCTCGTGGGCGACGTCGTCGAGCTCGCGCGCGGCGCAGCACCGGGAGGACCGTCCGACGACGTGAGGCTGGACGAGCTGGTCGAGGGGGCCGTTCAGCGGGCGCAGCGGCGTGGCGATCTGCGATTCGAGCTGAAGGTCGAGCCGACGGTTGTGAGCGGGCAGGCCGACCGCATCGGGCGCGCCGTCTCGAACCTCGTCGACAACGCCCGCAAGTGGAGTCCGCCGGGCGGGGTCGTGGAGGTGTCCCTCGCCGACGGATTCCTGGTCGTCCGAGACCACGGCCCGGGCTTCGACCAGGACGATCTGCCGTTCGTGTTCGATCGCTTCTACCGGGCCAACGATGCGCGCAAGCTCGCCGGCTCCGGACTCGGCCTGGCGATCGTCCGCCAGGCCGCCGAGGCGTGCGGCGGGTCGGTAGAGGCCCAGAACGCACCCGGCGGCGGCGCGCTGCTGCGCGTCAGCTTCGGGCCGGCGGTCCAGTTCGCGCCGGTGGTCACGTCAGAGGTCTGACAGAGACCCGATTGCAGGACATTTACAGCATTCGTCTAATACCTCCGTCGAAGCTCCCGCAACTTCGGGGGCTTTGCCGAGTCTGAGGGGTAGGTTGCAACTGACGTGTCGTTCTAGAGGGAGGTCGTTTTCATGAGGTTTCACGCTCGCTTCTGGCTCCTGGCATCGCTTACGGGCGTGCTCATGTCCCTCTCCGCGGCCGCCGGTGCCCAGGCGGCGGAAGTGCCGGCGATCGAAAAGTTCGTGGCGACCAACTGCGAAGTGAAAACCTGCGGGCAGGAAAACGTGCTCGGTCCCTTCAACGAGCCCAAGGGCGAAATATCGGTCAAAGAAGCCCATGAAGAAGGCTATACGCAGGCCGGCGGCCGGGTGCCCTTCGGCGTGACCGACTTCAAGGTCCTCACGACCGGCAGCTACCCCGACAAGGTCCCCACGTCTCTCGTCACCCACCTCCGGACGGACGTGGCGCCAGGGCTCGCGACGAACCCGTTTGCCGTCCCGCAATGCTCGCTCGCGAATTTCGGTACCACCGAAGTCGCCAAAGAATCAGGCATCTTCCCCCCGTCGAAATGCGAAGGCAGCGAGCTCGGCACCAACGAAGTGACGGTCTGGCTCGGCCCTGAAGTCAACAAAGATGCGCCACTCTCGGGGATCGTCTACAACCTCGAACCGGAAAACGGCCTTGCCTCCGAGTTCGGTGTGGCGCTCAACCTCGAACCACTCGGCATAAAAGCCTTCGCGCACACGCTGATCAAGGGCAACGTCGAATGGGGGAAGCAGGCCAACGGCACGAACCTGGGCGACTACCACGACTACTTCGAAATCGACGTGTCGCCGCACCTCCCGTTGGTCAGGTCTCGGCTCGTCTTCGAAGGCACAAAGGGTGGCAATTTCATCACCAACGCGACCAGCTGTCCCGGTCACAACACCACCTCGCTGAAACTGACCGACAAAGAAGGCGTCACCGTCCCGAAGCTATTCACCACCCCGATCGGTCTCGAAGGGTGCGGTAGCGTTCCCTTCGAACCAAGCTTCGCGCTCACCCCCGAAGTGACCCAGACCGACCAGCCGAACCCGTTCACGGCCGCGGCCTCCGAGCCGCACAACCCGACGGCAACCGACCAGTCGCAGGTCAGGTCGGCGTCGTTCACGTTGCCCGAAGGCATGACGCTCAACCCGTCCGCGGCTGCGGGCCTCGAAGCGTGTACGGCGAAACAAGCACACCAGGAAGGCACCGTCTTCGGCCCGCAGTTCGGCGTCGAATGCCCCGCCGGGTCGAAAATCGGGACGGTCAGCCTCAACGTGCCGACGCTGCCCAACGGCTCGTTGACCGGCAGCGTGTACCTCGGTGGGCCGGAATCGGGCCCGATCACCTCGCCGCCGTACACGATCTACGTCGTGGCGAACTCCGAACGCTTCGGCGTCTCGGTCCGTCTGATCGGCGAAGTCGTCACCAACGAAGCTACCGGTCAGGTGACCACCTTCTTCCGCAACCCGCCCGAACAGCCGTTCAGCGAACTCGCGTTGAAGTTCGAACGCGGCGTGCTGGCGCCGATCGCCAATCCGCTGCTGTGCGGCACGGCCACGGGCTCGACGAGCTTCGAACCGACATCCGCGCCGGGCACCGCCAAGACGGCGGCGTTCGGGGTGCCGGTGACCGGATGCGCGGCGACGATCCCGTTCGCGCCGACCCAGAGCACTGTGAACCAGACCGCCAACGCCGGCGGCCACACCTCCTACACGTTCAACCTCGAACGGACCGACGGCCAGCAGTACCTGTCACAGGTCAAAACCGTGCTGCCGCCCGGCCTGGTCGGCGCGATCCCGGCCGTGACGCCCTGCGGCGAACCGCAGGCGAGCCTCGGGACGTGCACGTCGGCGAGCGAAATCGGTACGGCGAGGGTGTTGGCCGGATCCGGGCCGACGCCGTTCGCCTTCAAAGGCCCCGTCTACCTCACCGGCCCGTACAACGGCGCGCCCTACGGCATGTCGATCGCCGTCCCCGCGGTCGCCGGTCCGTTCAACCTCGGCACGGTCGTCACCCGCGCCACGATCAACGTCAAACCGGACACCGCGCAGGTCGTGGTCACGAGCGTCCTGCCGAGGATCTTCAAGGGCGTGCCGCTGCGCCTGCGGCGGATCAGCGTCGCGATCGAAAAGCAGTCCTTCCTGTTCAACCCGACCAACTGCAGCGCGCTCGCGACCGAATCAAGCGTCACCGGGTTCGTCCCGGGCAGCACTACGGCCTCGACCGTCTCGCTGACGAGCCCGTTCCAGGTTGGCAACTGCGCTGCGCTCGCGTTCAAGCCGACGTACAAGTTCACGACGGGAGCGAGGACATCGAAAGCAAACGGTGCGAGCCTCGAAACGACGCTCACCACCGTGCCCGGGCAGGCGAACGTGAAGTCTGTGCTGGTGCAGCTGCCCAAGCAGCTTCCCTCACGCCTGAGCACCCTGCAAAAAGCGTGCCTGCAGGCGACGTTCGAAGCGAACCCGTACCGGTGCCCCTCCGGTTCCTACGTCGGCGGGGTGAGGGCCAACACGCCGGCGCTGCCGGACAAAATGAAAGGCCCGGCGGTGCTCGTCTCGCACGGCGGGGCGGCATTCCCTGACCTCGACCTCGTGCTCGAAGCGGATGGCGTGCGCGTGATCCTCGTCGGCAACACCGACATCAAAAACGGGATCACGAAAACGAACTTCGCGTCGACCCCCGATGTCCCGGTCTCGAGCGTCACCGTCAACCTGCCGGTCGGACCTCACTCTGCGCTGGGTTCGATCAGCGACCTCTGCGCGGTTCCGCTCGTGATGCCGACGACGATCACAGGGCAGAACGGCAAGGTCATCAAACAGAACACGAAGATCAACGTCGCCGGCTGTGGCGTGAAGATCGTGGGTCACAAGGTGATCGGCAACGTCCTGTACCTCACGGTCAAGACGTTCGCGGCCGGGCGTATCAGCGGCAGCGGATCACGGCTGGCGACCGTGTTCAAGCACCTGAACGGCGCGGTCAACGCCACCTCGCTCAGGATCCCGCTGAGGCGTGGGGCGCATCGTCCCCTCACGACCCGCGTGCGCGTCGGCTTCGTGCCGAAGCGCAGGGGCCCGAGCTCGGCGGCGTACATAACGGTGCGCTTCCGCTAGCGGCTTTGCAGCCGGGGGCGGCGGAGGCCGCCCCCGCGTTGCGCTCCTCATCCACGGACCGCGGAGCGCTCACCGGCGGGCGACGGGCAGATTTCGCTCGCTCACCGCCCCCTGATGCCCTAGATTTGGTGGATGGATGTCGTCTCAGGTACGGATACCTCAGCGTCACCGGGGGGAGTCGAGCGGCTGCTGGAGGGCGTGCGCCGGCTCATGCTGCTCGCGG
>JAOPZM010000247.1 GCA_025964115.1 Solirubrobacterales bacterium | reverse complement strand
GTGCCCCCGCAGGACCGCACCGACACGGTGATCGCGCGCAGGCTGGGTCTCGAGGCCTCCCACGACGGCGACTCAGACGAGGACTCCGCAGCGGTGCGGACACCCGCGAGCGTCGCCCCTGACGCGGACGGCTCGCCGCAGCCCGCCGTGCGTCCGGCGGTTCGCTATCGCGCATATGACTTCGCGATCTCCAGGCAGCGCTCCTGGGGAACGCCGATCCCCATCGTCTACTGCGACGACTGTGGCGCGGTGCCGGTCCCGATCGACCAGCTGCCGGTCGTGCTTCCGCTGGACATCCGTCCCACGGGTGCCGGCAATCCGCTCGCGGAGCTCGAGGAGTTCGTGAACGTGTCCTGTCCCAACTGCGGCGGCCCCGCCCGCCGTGAGACGGACACGCTGGACTGTCATTTCGACGCGCTCTGGCTGTGGATTCCCGCGACGGTGCCGCCCGAGTCACGCGAGGAGACGCTCGAGGCGATCCTCGCCCTGCCCGACCTTCGCCACTGGCTGCCGTCGGAGCGGCTCGTCGCCGGCTCTGACAGCGGCAACTTCGTCTTCGACCAGCGGACCGTGACGAAGGCGCTCCGAGACATCGGCCCGCTCGCGTTCCTCGAGGACGGTGAGCCGTTCGCCGGCTGCCTGTTCCACGAGATGGTCATCAGCGACGGGCGCAAGATGAGCAAGCACCTCGGAAACGTCGTCGACCCCGACGAGCTCGTCGAGCGCTACGGCGCGGACGCGGTTCGCCTCGCCGTCCTGTACGCGGCGCGCCCTCAGCGGTCGCTGAACTGGAGCGACTCAGCGCTGCTGCGATGCCACAGGTTCCTGACGCAGGTGTGGGATTACTCCCACGCGAAGCTCGCCGATCTCAAGGACTCCCAGCGGCGCGCAGCCGAGGGCGGCGACCCCGACGAGGAGCCCGTGAGGGACACGAGCGAGCACCTCCGATTGCGGCTGGCCAAATGGTGCGAGGCCGCCGTCGAGCGCACGACCGAGGACATGGAGCAGCTCGAGATGCACAGCGCGGCGCGGAACGTGATGCGGCTGTTCGACCGCATCAAGGACTTCGAGAAACGCGTTCTCGACCGCGACGGACAGCTCGGCAAAGCCAACAGCGAGGCGCTGATCAGCGCGCTGACGCTGCTCGCCCAGCTGCTCGGCCCGCTCACGCCGCATATCGCCGAGGAGCTTTGGATCGCGTTCGGCAACGACGGCCACGGCGCACAGACGCCCTGGCCAGGCGTATCGTTTCGGGTTCCCGCATGAGCACCCCTACCGCCCAGAGTCCCCATCCGGGGTCCATAAAGCGGACGCGCTCATGCGCGACCCGTCTCGTCTGCCACCGCTGCGGGCACCACTATCCGCTCGAGGACACCGTCTTCGCATGCCCCGACTGCGGCAAGGGACTCGACATCGAGTACGACTACGAGCTCGCCGCCCGGCGCTTCGAGGAAGTCCCCCGCTCCCAGCGACCTCAGAACATCTGGCGCTTCGAGGAGCTCCTGCCGATCGTCGACGCGGCGGCCCAGGCTCGCGTCGGGCAGCACGCGGGCTGGACGCCCCTGATCCGCGCCGACCGCCTCGGCGCCGAGCTCGGCCTGTCGAACCTCTACCTGAAGGACGACTCGACCTCCCGCCCGAGCCTCTCCTACAAGGACCGTGTCGTCTCGATGTCCGTGGCCCGGCTCCTGGAGAAGGGCAAGGAGGAGATCGGCTGCGTGTCCACCGGGAACGTCGGCACCGCGGTCGCGTCGATGGCCGCCAAGGCGGGGGTCGATGCGTACGTCTTCTACCCCAACCGCCTCGAGGACACGAAGGCCCGCGCATGCCGCGCGCTCGGCGCGAAGGTCTGCCAGGTCGAGGGCAACTACGACGAAGCCAACAAGCGCTGCCGCGAACTGGCGCTGGCGACCGGCATGGACTTCGCCAACATCACCTTGCGCCCGTTCTACGCCGAGGGCGCGAAGACGGCCGCGTTCGAGATCGTCGGTCAGCTCGAGTGGCAGGCGCCCGAGCACATCATCACCGCCGCCGCCGGTGGGACTCTCTCCTCACGCCTGCACAAGGGTCTCGGCGAGCTGCAGCTCCTCGGCCTGGCCGAGACGGACTCGACGCGCATCCACATAGCCCAGCCGAGCGGCTGCAACCCGATCGCCAGCGCGATCCTCGCCGAGGAGGCCGAGGTGCACGCAGTCACCCCCGAGACGGCCGCCCACTCGCTTGCGATCGGCGCGCCCGGCGACGGCTATCTCGTCATCGACGCCGTCCTCAAACGCGGCGGCACCGCCGGCTTCGCCAGCGATCCGGAGATCTTCGCGGGCATCGACCTGCTCGCCGCCACCGAGGGCCTGCTGACGGAGCCGGCCGGCGGCACCACGATCGCGGTGCTCGAGAAACTCGCCGCGGCCGGTCGCTTCGACCCCGGTGACACCGTTGTCGCGATCATCACCGGCAACGGGCTGAAGACGCTCGACGAGCATCCCGAGAAGCCCTGGCCGGACAAGATCGACTGCGAGCTCGACGCGATGCTGGAGGCGCTCATCGAGCTCAAGGGCACCGGCTCGCTCGTGAGCGAGGCGCGCGCGCAGCTCCAGCCGTAGCTCGCCGCGCCCAAGCCGCCGGACTGCTCTGGGCCCCGGCGATCGTGCATCCGGCCACCGATGCGGCCAACCCGTTCCTGGAATGGACTACGCTCCCGGGCATGGACAATGACGGCAGCCCCGACCCCCTGTCCGAGCTCACCGAGCGACGCCGCGAAGAGCGCCTCGCCGTCGAGGAGGGCGGCGGCGGCGAGTCCGAGGGCTTTGAGCTCAGCGAGCAGGAACTGATCGATCACACCTCACACGGCGACCAGCACAGCCCGTTCCGCATCATGCGCGACGCCGGAGCGCAGGAGGAGGAGTCCGAGTCGGTGTACGGCGAGGCCGACGAGGAGCATCACGCCGACTGACCCTGCCGGCGGCTGCGCGAAGCCCAGGCCTCGTTCTGTGTGCAGCCGAGGAGGCGACGAATTGGCCAGTAGCCGGCCGCAGGTGCTACCGTTGTTGAACAAGGCTGGGCGATCGCCCAGCAAAGTAGTGCCAGCGCTCGTAGCCTTTGCTCAAAGCAATCTCCGCGTTCGCAGCACACACGACGCCGGAGGAAACACAATGGCTACAGGAACCGTCAAGTGGTTCAGCGACGACAAGGGATTCGGATTCATCACACCCGATGACCAGTCCAAGGACTTGTTCGTCCATCACAGCGCAATCGTCGGCGAGGGCTATCGCTCACTCGCCGAAGGCGCCAAGGTCACCTACGAGGCCGAAGCAGGCGACAAGGGACCCAAGGCCGTCAACGTACAGGCCGCCTAGTAGCGCCCTCGTGGCCTGCCGTTCGGCCGGCCACCCGAGCGCCCAGCAGGAGATCGCCGCGCCGCTCAGGCGGCGCGACGAGCCCTCCTTCGGATTGGCCGCACGTCGCCGCCTCCCTGAGTCGCGTAAGCTCGCGTGGCTCGCACCGCCGGCAGGCAGCGAGCCTCTCAACAACGATCACCGCTGGCGAAGCTGAGTGCCGCCACGCCGCCGAGCGTGGAATAGTGCCAACCTCGCCGCAGGAGTCGTCCGCGATCCAACACAAAGGAGCTTCCCATGCCGTCGCCTAGGAAAAGCGTTGCTGGAAAAACGGCTGCTCGAAAAGCGCCAGCTCGGAAAGCGGCTGCTCGAAAAGCGGCCACTGCAAAAGCGCCCGCTCGAAAAACCTCATCGGTGCGCAAATCAGCCGCGACAGCCACGCGGAAATCAGCCGCGAAAGCTACGCGCAAACCAGCGGCGAAAGCGGCCTCCCGCTCCCGCGCCGCACAGCCGGTCCGCACCCGCGTGGAGCAGAACGGACGCGCGCTCGATCGCGTCAAAAAGGCCCTTGAGAGCACCGAAAAGGAGCTGGGGGCGATCCGTGGCAGCCTCGCCAGCGGTGGACGGGACCTCCGCAAAGATGCGACCAAGCTTCTGAAAGGCGCACGTCGCGAAGTCGAGAAGATGAACAAGTCTGTCGCTCGAGACCTCGAACGGCTGCAGAAGGACTTGACCGCTGCCGCCAAAGCCAAACCCGCATCGAAAGCAAAACCGAAAAGAGCCGCCCGCAAAGCTACGCGCACGACAAAACGCACAGCTACTCGTAAACGCCGGGCCTAACAGCTGCCCCGCAAAGCGCGGCGCGTCAGGAGACTTCATAGAAAAGCCCCGCCGGAGCGGGGCTTTTCCTTAGCAGGTCGATAAGCCGGATTCTGTCGTTGAGCAGCCATCCATCTTTGCGGCCTACCTGGACCTCGGCGGGTCACCTGCAAGCGGTCCTGTTCGGCCTTGCATCGGGTGGGGTTTGCCCAGCCGCCGCGTCACCGCGACGCTGGTGCGCTCTTACCGCACCATTTCACCCTTGCCCGCCCGCCGTTCACGTGGGACGGCGGACGTCGGCGGTTTGTTTCTGTGGCACTTTCCCGCGGATTTCCCCGGGTCGATCTCCCGACCACCCTGCCCTTTGATGTCCGGACTTTCCTCGAAGGCTCTCGCCTCCGCGGCTGCCTGACCTGCCCATCCAACTTAGCGCGACTGAGGCCCGCTGTGAAGAGCGGCGCCCAGACCGCTATCGCCAGCGCCGCGGACTGCTCAGACGCTCCTCATCAGTCCGACGACGCGGCCGAGCACCTTGACCTCCTTGCTGCGAATGGGCTCCAGCGCATCGTTCTCGGGTTGCAACCGGACGTGGTCGGACTCGCGGAAGAAGCGCTTGACCGTCGCCTCCTCACCGAGAAGCGCTACGACGATGTCGCCATCCTCGGCGCTGTCCTGTGGTCGGACGACCACGAGATCTCCTTCGAGGATTCCGGCGTCCTTCATCGAGTCGCCACGAACGCGCAACAGGTAGGCACCATCCCCCCCGCCTGCCATCTCGGGAACCGACACGTATTCCTCGATGTTCTCCTCTGCAAGGATCGGTTGACCGGCGGCCACCGTGCCCAGCAGCGGCAGACCTTCGCCGCGCACAATCCCGCGAACGCTCTCGACGGCGGTACCGACCGCACGATCCAGCAACTCGATCGCCCGCGGCTTGGACGGGTCGCGTCGCAGCAAGCCGATCTTCTCGAGGTTGGCCAGGTGCGCGTGAACCGTCGAAGACGATGCCAGGCCAACCGCTTTGCCGATGTCGCGCACGGTAGGCGGATAGCCGTACTTGGCGGAGTACTTGCGGATGAACTCGAATATCTCCTGCTGGCGCTTTGTCAGATCCATGTCTAGGAGGCTCCCTCTTGGGGTTGACTGTGGCCTGAAACGAACACGTGTTCGCACTGTAGCGCCGCTCGTGGACGGATACAAGTGCCGCAAGGACGTGCGGCTCGCAGACGCGTAGCGGGCTGCTCGCCCGGGGATATACTCGCCCCTCTGCGCCCGTGGCGGAATTGGTAGACGCGCAAGGTTGAGGGCCTTGTGGGGAGATTTCCCCGTGGTGGTTCGAGTCCACTCGGGCGCATGCGAAAAGCCCCGCTCAGCGGGGGCTTTTCCGTCTGTGGCGCGTCTCCTCGCCACCGCGATCTACTGTGCCACTGACAACTCCGAACAGCCTTCCGAACATCCCTGGCCGGTCCGAACATCGGGCGGTCAGCCACCAGCGATGAGCTGCAGCTACGCGAAGGGCGCATCGGAGGTCCGCTCGGCGCCACAGCACCGGCCGGTAACGCTCCAAGCGTTTCAAGGATCAGACGGCCGCGCGCATTCGACGCGGCGATCCGCGACCGGAAGAAAACACCGAGGAGCGCAGCGGCGGCCGCCACGGCCGAGGGGTCTACCCGTACAACACCGGCCTCTTCAACAAGGGCGAAACGCCGAGCGGGGTTGAGCAAACTCTTCGAGCAGCGCTGAGAAAAGAGCGCTTAGCGCGGCCGCGTTGGTGACACGTAACACGACCGCTCGCGCGCCGCATGGCGACCTCGCTCAGTGCGCGGGCGAACAGCTCTCAACTTCTCTCAGCCGCTCTGACGGCTCCGGAGTCAGGTAGCAGGTCCTGCGGCGTTGCTCGGTTCTGAGCCGTCGCCGTGCGGTAGCTGCCCGGCGTGGGGAGCCACAGCGTTCAAGATCCCACATCCAGTGCGACCGAGTCCGTCACGTTGATGCGCGTGCGTTGGATCGCAACTAGTGCGACCGCGCCGAGCAGCGCCAGGCCGATCAGGATCGCAAGTGTCGGTCGCATCGCATCGAGAA
>JAOPZM010000161.1 GCA_025964115.1 Solirubrobacterales bacterium | reverse complement strand
ACTTGATCGCATGGATACCCAGGCGGTGGGCGAGCGGCGCGTAGATCTCGAGCGTCTCGCGCGCCTTCTCCAGCTGCTTCTGCTTGGGCATCGCGTCGATCGTGCGCATTTTGTGCAGGCGGTCGGCGAGCTTGATCAGGATGACCCGCACATCGGTGGCCATCGCCACCATCATCTTGCGGTAGTTGTTCGCCTGCGCCTCATCGCGCGACTGGAAGGTGATCCCCGTGAGCTTCGTCACGCCGTCGACGATCCCCGCGATCTCCTCGCCGAAGCGCTCGCGAACCTCCTCGATCGACGCGGAGGTGTCCTCGACGGTGTCATGCAGCAGCGCCGCGCACAGCGTCTCGGTGTCAAGCCGCATGCCGGCGCATATCCGCGCCACCCCGACCGGGTGCACGATGAAGTCCTCACCGGACTTCCGCCGCTGTGCAGCGTGGTGCTCGCAGGCGAACACGAACGCGTCCTGGACCCGCTCGCGGTCGATCTCGACCGAGCTGTCGGCCCCGTGCTCGGAGACGATCGCGAACAGGTCGCGCAGCAGCCGACGCTCGGGCTCGCTCAGATCCAGGCGGACAGGGGGCTTGACGCCGCCCTGGCGCTGGGCGCCGGCGGGCTCGACGGGAGCGCCGACGCCGTCATCCGCGGGTGACCGCGGCCTCGCGCCGTCGACCACCTCGGTGGCCTGCGAACTCTTGGGATCCTCTGCCATGGCCATGCCAATAGGGTAGGGGACGCCCTACCCGGATCCAAGCCGTGCTCAGGGAAGGGCGAAGAGGACGAGCTCCTCCCCGTCCTCGAGCGCCGCCGGCGGCGCCTGCCGCACCTGCTCGCCGGGTTCCTCGGGCGGCCCAGCTACCGGTTGGGCGCGGCGCAGCACCAGGCGCGGCTCGCTGACGCCGTTCCACTCGTTCACCTCCAGCGTGAAGGTCGCTTCCGCCGGCTCGCCGTCGGGGACGGGAACCCTCCCGCCCGTCCCGAACGCCACTGCGCGCGCCCTGGCGCCATGCGAGCGCACGGTGAAGCGGACGTGCTTGCCCTCCCCCATCGGTCGCGCGTCGGCGAACGTCGCGTCGGCGAGCATCAGCGACACCGTCGGATTGCCCTGGCCGAACGGGGCGAGCGCCTGCAGCTCCTCGGCGAGCGACATCCCCAGCTCATCTCCGCCGACGACCGCGTCGACGCGCTCCTTCGGGGCGGCGTCCTGCGGGCTCAGCACCCGCTCGGCATGGGCCGCGAACGCTGCCGCGAACTCCTGCACCCGCCCGGCCTCGATCTCGAGGCCCGCCGCGGCGCGGTGCCCGCCGAAGCGGAGCAGGTGCTCGGCGCATGCTCCAAGGCCGGCGAGCAGGTCGAACGCCTCGATGCTCCGGCCCGAGCCCCTGCCCTTGTCCCCCTCGAGGGCGATCATCACGACCGGGGAGCACTCGCGTTCGGCAAGGCGCGAGGCGACGATGCCGATCACGCCTGGGTGCCAGCCCTCCGCCGCGAGCACATACGCCGGGCGGCTGCCGAGCGCCTTGATCTGGGCCTCGGCCTCCCAGCGGATGCGCTCCTCGAGCTTGCGCCGCTCGCGGTTGGCGCCGTCGAGCTCCTGTGCGATCTGCATGGCCCGCACCCGATCCCCGGTCAGGATCAGCTCGAGCCCGGCGTCCGCCCGGTAGAGCCTGCCGGCCGCATTAAGGCGCGGCGCCAGCGCGAAGGCCACCGCCCGCTCGTTCACGTTCGCGGGATCGACGCCTGCGACCGCCATCAGCGCCCGCAGGCCGGGCTTCGTCGTCCCGGCGAGCGCGCGCAGCCCGCGGCGCACGAGCGTGCGGTTCTCGCCGATCAGCGGGACCACGTCGGCGACCGTGGCGAGCGCGACCAGGTCGAGGTCGGCCTCGAGCAGTCGGCGTCCCTGCTCCTCCACGTCCTGCGCGGAGCGCCCGGCGGCCATGGCCTCGCCGGCCGCAGCCTCCCACAGGGCCTGCGCGAGCTTGTGGGCCACCGCCGTCGCGCACAGCTCGCGGCAGGGATACCCGCAGAGGGCGGGATGGACGATCGGCGCCTGTGGCAGCGTGCCGTCGGCACGTGGCGCATGGTGGTCGGTGACGTTGACCTCGAGGCCGAGCTCGCGCGCCAGCGCAACCTCCTCGACGGCCGTGATCGCGCAATCCACCGTGACGAGCAGCCGGGTCCCCCGCGCGGCGAGCCGCCGCACCGTGTCGGCGTTCAGCCCATACCCGTCGCCGGCGCGGTCGGGCAGGTAGGAGTCCACGTCCGCCCCCAGGCCCCGCAGGGTGCGCACGAGCACCGCCGTGGAGCAGATGCCGTCGACGTCGTAGTCGCCGTGAACAGTTATCCGCAGGCCGTCCCGGACGTGGCGCATGATGGGCAGCACGGCCTCGCCGATGCCCTCGAAGGCCGCGGGCGCGTGCTCCTCGCGGGCGAGCAGGAACGCTCGCGCGGCTGCCGGCTCACGGAAGCCGCGGCGAACGAGCACCTGCGCGAGCGCGCCACTCACGCCGAGCTCGCGGCACAGGCGCTCAACCTCGGCGTCCGGGCATGCGGGGATCTCGAAACGGGCTGCGAGCACCGCCGCGAGACTACGGCCAGCCGACGACGGAACCCGCAGGCCGCCGGCGCCTACGGCTCGCGCGTCAGCGCCGCCTGGTGGCGTTCGCGCCTCATGCCCTCGAGGTAGACCAGCGCGATCCCGATCAGGGCGCCCGGGACCGCGTAGAGCACGACCCCGATGTCGGTCGCCTTTTCACCGGGAACCTTCAGCGTGGAGACCTTCACGCTGAAGATGATCAGCCCGACGACGATCGCCCCGACGAGCGAGCCGACGAACGCTCCGACGATCCCGCCCCAGAAGCGGTCGGGCAGGAAGATCGTGAAGTGCCAGATGGCGAGCCCCATCATCACCCAGCCGAGCAAGCCCATCAGCGAGATCTCCCGTGGCGGCGGTTGCGCGGGCGGCGATTCTTCTCGCGCCGTTTCGGTTCCTTCAGCACGAGATCCTCGGGCGATAGGTCGGCCGCGGGATCGCGCTCGCGCGGGGAGCGCTGGGCGACGCCCGTTGGCTCCGCGTCGACGTCGAGGTCTCGCACGAGGTCCTGGAACTCGTCGCGGGAGATCGGCGCCCCCGGCTCCTGCGGCGCGATGATGCTGCCCCGCCGCGAGCGCTTGCGCTTCTGCTCGGGCTCGATGTCCTCGGGCGCTCCGGTCGCGGTCGTCGCGTAGGCGGGCACGCGGCCGAGTTCGCCGGCGATGCGTTCGCGCCTGTGGCGGTACGCCGGCTCGCGTTCCTTCCAGTGGGTCAGCACCGGAGAGGCGATGAAGATCGACGAGTAGGCGCCGGATGCGATTCCGATGAGCAGCGCGAAGGCGAAGTCCTTGAGCGTTTCACCGCCGAAGAACAGCAGGGCCGTGACGGGCAGCAGCGTGCAGAACGTCGTCGCCAGCGATCTGGTCAGCACCTCGGACATCGAGCGGTTCACGATCTGCGAGAACGCCGCGCGCGGCATCCTGGGCACGTTCTCGCGTACTCGATCGAACACGATGATCGTGTCGTACAGCGAGTACCCCAGGATCGTCAGCAGCGCGGCGACCGTCGCCGTCGTGACTTCCCTCCCCGTGAGCGAGTAGACGCCTGCCGTGATCAGCAGGTCGTGCATCAGCGCGATCAGCACCGGCACCGCGTACTTCCACTCGAAGCGCAGCGCGATATATGCGGAGATCACCAGCAGCGAGGCGATGATCGCGATGACCGCGCTGTTGGCGACGGTTTTTCCGAACGTCGGCCCGATCGAGGTCGAGGACAGGTCCTTGGTTCCCGGATGCTGCGGGCCGTTGCCGAACGCCGTGTTGAGCGCGCGTTCGACTTCCTTGAGCTTTTCGGGGGCTAGCGTCTTGGTCGAGATCTGGTAGCCGTCGCCGCCGATGCTCTTGTTGGAGAACTTCTGCACCTGGGCGTCGGCGTAGCCGGCGGCGCTCAACACTTTCGCGACTTCCGCCTCGGCGACGGGCCTGATGAAAGCCGTCTGGATGCGCGTGCCGCCCTTGAAGTCGATCCCGAAGTGCAGCCCTTTGCCGCCGATCGCCAGTGCGCCGATCAGCAGGATCGTGCCCGACATCGAGAAGAACCACTTCGACGCGCCCATGAAGTCGAACGTCCAGCCTTTGTGCTTGGCCGCGGCGCCGAGCGCCGAGGGATGCGTGACCAAACTCGATTGGCTCATCAGGCCGAGCGCCGCCTGCGTGGCGAGCACGGCGGTGAACAGCGACACGAGCGTGCCGAGGCCGAGCATGAACGCGAAGCCCTTGACTTCCGCGGTCGCGAGCGCGAACAGGATGAACGCCGTCATGATCGTCACGACGTTCGCGTCGACGATCGCGGCGAAGCCGTGCTTGTAGCCGGTGGCGATCCCCGAGACGATCGACCTGCCGCCGCGGATCTCCTCCTTGACGCGCTCGAAGATCACGATGTTGGCATCGGCGCAGACGCCGATCGTGAGGATCAGGCCGGCGATGCTCGGCAGCGTCAGCGTGACGGGGATCAGCTTCACGAGCGCGAAGAAGTACGCGCCGTAGATCACCAGGCCGCCGACCGCGATCAGGCCGAGGAAGCGGTAGAAGGCCAACAGGAACAGGCACACGACGGCGAAGCCCGCGAGACCTGCGATCAGGCCCTGGCTGAGCGCCTGTTTGCCGAGCGTCGCCGAGACCTGCGAGCGCGAGATCAGGACGAGCTTGACCGGCAGAGCGCCGGATTGCAGCTCGTTGGCGAGGTTCTGCGCGGTGGTGATCGTGAACCCGCCGGAGATCTCAGATCCGGTGGAGGCGTCGATCCCTTCGGGGTACTTGGTGAAGTCGATCGACGGCACCGTGATCAGCTGCCCGTCGAGCGCGACCGCGAAGTGCTGGAGCGCCGCTTCTTTGCTCACCCCCGGCAGCTGCGCTTCCTGACCGCGGTGGGCGATTTCCTTGGTGACCCGTTCCCACACCTTCTTCCCGTGCGAGGTGAAGCCGAAGGTGACGTCGGGCTGCCCGGTCGATTCGTCGTTGCTCTGCGTCGGGTTGGTGATGTTTTCGCCCTCGAGAACGGGGTCGTCCTTGAGCACGTACCAGCTGTTGGGCGAGGGGTTGGTGACCTTGCCGGCGGCGCTTTCGACCGGGTGGGCCTGCACGATCACCGTGCCGGGGTTGACCCGCACCGCCTTGAGCTTGGCGCCCTTCGGCTGTTTGCCGATGCTGGTGTACAGGTCGCGTTCCGTTTCTTCGGGGCCCTTTACGACCCGTTCGTGCGCCGTGTCGAGCAGGTACCAGCTGCCGTAGATGCATTCTTTGATCTGCTGCGGGGTGCAGCCCGGACCCAAGGTCGTGTCGGTCTTGCGCAGTTCCGCCGGACGCTTGGCCGCGCGCAGGACGGCCTGGTACTCGGGCAGCCCCGCGGTCACGCCACCGGGCCCGGCGCTGGTCGCATCGCCGGTCACGGTGCCTTCGGTCGGCGACGGTTCGCCGCTCGGGCCGATGACGTCGGGCTCCCAGTCGTAGAACAGCAGCTGCGCGGTCTTGCCGACCTCGGCTTCGGCCTGTCGGGCGTTCGTGACTTCCGGCAGCGCGACGTCGATCTGGTCGTTGCCCGAGCTCTGGATTTCCGGATTGGCGACGCCCAGCTGGTCGACGCGCTTGCGCATGATGTTGATCGCGCGTTCGAGCGATTCGCTGTCGACTTTCGTCGCCGCGGTCGGCTTGGCCTGGTAGACGAGCTCGACGCCGCCCTTCAGGTCGAGCCCGAGGCGCGTCTTCTTGAACACGATCGCCGCCGCCGAGGCGGCCAGCAGGCCGGCGACGATCAGGAGGATCAAGGCGTTGCGTCGGCGGTCGGTCATCGTTCAGAGACTACTTATCGGGGGTGAGCACCAGCAAGAGCCCGCCGTCGTCGTCGTAGGCCGGGAACATGTCCGCTTTCGCGGCGGCGGCGACGTCACGTTCGCCTGAGACCTGCACCTGCACCTCGAGCGCGCGCACGCCCCACTCCAGCACCGTCGCCACCGGATCGTCGCCGTTGGCGAAGCTGAGGCCGAGCACCTGCTCGACGCGCTGGCCGATCACCTCTTCCTCCTCGAGGCCCGTGAACGCGAACGAGTTCTTGCCGCAGCCCACCACGCGACCCTCGCCGTCGCATACGAAGAACGCCGCGTCGGGCGCCGGGTAGTAGTCGTCGAGCAGTTCGAACAGGAACGCGAAGCCGCACTTCGCGCAGCCCTTGGGCTGGCGCGTGAAGCCGATGTTACGGTCGAGCTCCGAGGTGCGGTGCCCGCAGTTGGGGCAGATGAATGGATGGGTCATGACGTTCCACACAGAGTACGCAAGCGGGCGGTGAAGGTCGGCGGTCGACTTGTGAACGCCATGGCGCATGCCGGCCGATCTGCGATCGGTTGACCCCTGCCGGCGCATGCGCCGGCAGGCCG
>JAOPZM010000176.1 GCA_025964115.1 Solirubrobacterales bacterium | reverse complement strand
CGCGATGCCGTTCTGCATCTCGCCGGCGAGCCGGTCGCCCAGCGCTGGAGCGGCCGGGCCAAGCGCGCGATCCGCGAAAGCCGCGTGATCGGGACCCGCAACCTGCTCGACGGCCTGCGCGCCGCCGGGGAAGCGGACACCGAGCGGCGGCCGCGCACCCTGGTCAGCTCCTCCGCGATCGGCTACTACGGTCCGCACGGCGAGGAGCCGCTCGACGAGGAGACACCTCCGGGCAACGACTTCCTCGCGCGGGTGTGCGTCGCCTGGGAGCAGGAGGCGAGCAGGGCCTCGGAGCTGGGCATGCGCGTGGTCCACCTGCGCACGGGAGTCGTGCTCGACGCGGGTGGGGGGGCGCTCGGCAAGATGCTGCCGCCGTTCCGGCTCGGGGTCGGGGGCCCCGTGGCGGGCGGACGGCAGTACGTCTCGTGGATCCACGTCGAGGACCTGGTCGGGATGATGCTGACCGCCCTCGAGCAGGACAGCTGGAGCGGCCCGGTCAACGGGACGGCGCCGGAGCCCGTGACGAACCGCGTCTTCTCGAAGGCGCTCGGCCGGGTGCTCGGGCGCCCCGCGCTGCTACCCGTCCCGGCCCTCGCCCTCCATCTGCTCTACGGCGAGATGGCCGAGATCGTCACGACCGGAGCGCGGGCGGTGCCGGCGAAGCCGCTCGTGCTCGGCTACGAGTTCCGCCATCCGGCGCTCGAGGGGGCGCTGCGCTCGGCGCTCGCGCCGGCGTAGGCCCAGCTCACGCCGCAACTGCCGCCGCCTCGCGCCCACGCCGGGGGTCGGTCTCGATGATCACCCTGCATGGCCGCTTGCTCAGCAGGTAGGTGGCGGTGGGACCGATACCCCTCTCCCCTGCCGGGGCGTGGATCGTCGACCAGTAGATGACGTCCGAGCCGACCCGTTCGGCTTCTTCGACGAGCGCGGCACCGGGGTTGCGCGTGCGAATCAGACCCGTGTGGATCTTGATCCCCAGGCGCCTGGCCTGGATGCGCGCGCTCTCGAGCGCCGACCGCCCCTGCGCCTCCTCGGCTTCGAGCCCCGCCTCCAGCGACAGCTGAGCCGGCACCGGCAGGACGAAGATCGCGTACACGACCCCGTCGGCGCCGATCAGCTTCGCGGCGCTCTTCAGCGCCGTGGCGCTGACGTCCTCGCCGAAGATCGGCACGAGCGCGGTGCGGTAGTCGAGCACCTCGAAGTCGGCGGGTCGCTCCGGCCGGGCGATGCGGTAGTGCTTGGCCGGGTGCAGGCCCTGACGGCGCCGGTAGATCACGTAGCCGGCCATCCCCACGACCATCCAGGGGATCCCGATCGTGCGGGCCTCAGGGTGCAGTGCGACTACTGCGCACCAAGCGGCGAACGTGCCGATCGCTCCGAGGACAGCCGTCAGCGGGATGGGACGCCCCCGAATGTTCACGTTCCATGGCATCCGATAGGGACGCTCGCGGTCGGGGTCTTTGAACCGAAGCGCCACCACCGAGACATGTGCCGTCGTGAACGACAGCATCGCCCCGAAGGAGTAGAGGTTGCCGAGCAGCGTCGTTTCGCCTGGCAGGATCAGAATGCCCGCGAGGATCGAGAAGAACACGATCGTGAACCAGGGCGTTCGGAACGTCGGATGCAGCTGCGAGAAGAGGCTGGGCAGCTGACGGTGCTCGGCCAGCGACCACGACAGCCGCGAGATCCCGATCAGGCCGGCGTTCGTCGCGATGAACAGGATCGTGGCCGCGAGAACCCCGACGTAGTCCTGAGCGAGTTCAAGGACCGTGCCGTGGAGCCCCAGGTGCTGCACGATGCCCAGGACCGGGTCGTTTTCGAAGCGAGTGCTGAGTTCGGTCGTGTACCGGCCGGCGTGCTTCACGACGGGGAGCGCCGAGAGGGCCACGACGGAGATACCCGCATAGATCCCGAGCACGGCCACGACCACTCGGTTCACCGCCCTTGGGATGTCCCTGCCGGGGTCGCGGGCCTCCTCGGCCATGTTCGAAACCGTCTCGATTCCGGTGTAGGCCACCATCGCGACGGACAGCGCGAAGATCAGCTGCGTCCAGGTGGGGGCCGTCCCAAGATGCACCTGGTTGATGAGCCCCGCCGGGTTCAACACCAGGATGAAGCCGAGGCCCACCAGCAGGACCTGGGTGCACAGGTCCATGACCGCGAGGAACAGATTGAGCTTGGCCGACTCGCCCAGGCCGCGGATGTTCAGCGCGGCGAGCAGGACGATCGTGATCAGACCGCCGATGATGTCGCCTGGGTTGTGTGTCAGGGCCGGAAAGAAGGCGCCCAGGTAGTGGGGCACGAAAAACGCCGAGATCGCGATCGTGATGATGTAGTCGAGGCTCAGCGCCCAGCCGGCGAAGAACGAGACGATGTCATTGAAGGCGTGACGCGCGAAGGACGAGGAGCCGCCGGCTTCGGGGTACATCGCGGCACCCTCTGCGTAGGTCTTGGCCGTGAGCACGAACAGACCGCCGGCAAACATGAACACCAGCGGCGTGAGCCCGAGCGCGTGGGCGGCGACGAGGCCCAGCGCGTAGTAGATCGAGGAGCCCACGTTTCCGTAGGCCGTCGCGAACAGTCCCGACACGCCGACGGAGCGGCGCAGCCCGTGCTCTGTGAGGCGTGCCATCTAGCGCCGGTCCTGTGCGTCGCGCGCGCCCGCGACGTCAAGGATGTCCACAGGCTGAGGCTAGGCCCCGGTGCATCAAGCCCGCATCAAGAACGGGCCCTCAGACATTCAGATTTCCCAAAGATCGGGCTGTCAGCGAACCTGATCCGCTGCTAGCCGCCTCAGACCGGCGCAGCGGGCGTTCAAGCGCCGGCTGCGGGCGTTCAAGCGCTGAAGCGGTAGCCGATGCCCGAGTCGGTGCGGATCAGGCGCCGGTCCTGGTCGCCAGTCTGCAGCTTGGCCCGCAGATTGGCGATGTGCGTGCGCAGCACGGGCGTCGCGTCGGCGTACTCCGGCCCCCACACCTCGGTGAGGAGCTGCCGGTGGGTGATCAACAGCCCGCGGTTGAGCACGAGGACCCGCAGGAGCGAGAACTCCGTCGGCGTCAGATGCACGTCGACAGCATTGACCGACACGGAGTGCCCTGCGAAGTCGACGACCAGCGGACCCGCCTCGATGCGGGGCTCGCTCGCATCCCGTCCCGCGCGCCGCAGCGCCGCTCGCACACGGGCGACCAGCTCGCCGGGGCCGAACGGCTTGGTGACGTAGTCGTCGGCACCGTGATGCAGGGCATCGATCTTGGTCTGCTCATCGCCGACCGCCGAGAGCACGAGGATCGGCATCTGACTCCACTCCCGCAGCCGGCGGCACAGCTCGATGCCGGGTTGATCGGGCAGCAGCAGGTCGACGATCGCCAGATGAGGGCCGGAGACGGCCGCGCGATCCAGCGCCTCCTCGGCGGTCGATGCGATCAGCACGTCGTATCCGGCCTCGCGCAGGATCAGGCTGAGGGCCCGGCGGATCTGTGGGTCGTCGTCGCAGACGAGGATCCGCTCGGCGCCCATCAGCCTCCCCAACCGCGAGCGACGGCGGTCGCGGCCACCGGCGTTGCCGGCTGCTCGATCACCGGAAACTCGACGGCGAAGGTCGTGCCCTGACCGGGAAGCGACTCGACGCTGATGCGACCGCCGTTGAGCTCGACGAAGCCTTTGGTGATGGCCAAGCCCAGTCCTGAGCCGGGATGCGCCGAGAAGGCCCCGCGGGCGCGGTAGAAGGGAAGAAAGATGTGCTCCTGCTCAGCCCGCGGGATCCCAGGACCCTGATCGACGACCAGCACGCGGATGCGGCCTCGGACCGTGCGGGCGCGCACCGAGACGGGCTTGCCATCGCAGTAGCGCGCCGCGTTCTCGAGCACGTTCACGAATGCCCGCTCGAGCTGGCCGGGGTCGCCGCGCAGCAGGGGCATGTCCCGCTCGGCGGAGAGCTTGAAGAGGAGGCTCTCGTCTCGGACCTGCTCGATCGCCTCCTCGAGCACCTCCTCGATCGAGTACCAGACCAGGCGCGGCTCGGCGCGGCCGGCCTGCAGCACCGACAGGTCGAGCAGCTTCTCGATGAGCTGCCACAGGCGCGTGGCGGCGTCGATGACCTGCTCGCGCACGTCGGCCACGTTCTCGCGCGTGGGCCGCTCCGCGTCCAGGGCGGTGGTGGCCATCAGGATCGCCGTCAGGGGCGTGCGCAGGTCGTGGGAGACGGAGCGCAGAACGGCTGTCTTGAGCTCATCGCTGCGCCTGAGGGCGGCGGTCTCGACGACCTCGGCCTGGAGCTGGGCGCGATTCAACGCGGCGCTCAGGATCGACTCGAGCGAGGGCACGACCCGCTCGGCGATCCGCTCGGACTCGACCTGCGACGGAGCCCCCCTCAGCAGCAGCGCTCCGATGCGTCCGTCGCGTCCGCCGAGCTCGAACACGAGCGACTGCTCGTCCGCCTCGGGCGCTCCGAGCGAGATCACGGCGGCCGGCACCCCGATCGCGGCAGCCAGGCGCTCGGCCGCGTCCTCGAGCGCTCCCTCGACGTCCGCGGTACCCAGCAGCAGCTGCGCCATCTCTGCCGAGAGGTCGGCCTCCTGGCGACGCCGCTCCGCCTCACGGCCGCGGGCGCGCGCGAGCTCGCCGACCATCCCGGTGGCCACGGCCACGATGACGAAGACCACCAGCGCGACCCACTCGCGTTCGTCTGCCAGCGAGAAGTGGCCACCCGGAGGGAGATGGAAGAAGTTGAACGCGGCCGCGCTCAGCACGCTCGTGCCTATCCCGAATGCACGCCCCCAGAACATCGACACGATGAGCACGGCCGGCACGTACAGGACGCCCAGCGAGAGAACGGGCGTGATCTGCTTCAGCGGATAGACCAGCGCTGTCGCGGCGCCGACGCTGGCGAGGGCCACGAGCACGCCAACCATCCGCGAGGGCCGTTGGGACTTGAGCAGCAGCGGGGTGAGCACCGCGGAGGTCATGCAGCCACATGATCATGCATGCACCACCTCGAGGCCGCCGGCCCGGGCTCGAGTGCCTCACGCGGGGACGGCGGGTCGCTCCTGTTCGCGGGCGGGCATGGTCTTCGTCTCGATGATCACGCGGCAGGGGCGCTTGCTGAGCAGGTAGGTGGCGGTGGGTCCGATGCGCTGCTCCCCGGCCGGCGCGTGAATGGTCGACCAGTAGAGGACGTCCGACCCGACCCGTTCGGCCTCCTCGACGAGCGCCGCGCCCGGGTTGCGGGTGCGGATGAGCCCCGTGTGGATCTTGATCCCGGCGCGCCGTGCCTGGATGCGGGCGCTCTCGAGCACGGAGCGACCCTGGGCCTCCTCCTCCTCCAGGCCCTCGTCCAGCGACAGCTGACTGGGCACCAGCAGCACGTAGATCGCGTAGACGACCCCCTCCCTGCCGATCAGCTTCGCGGCGCTGCTGAGAGCCGACGCGCTCACGTCATCACCGAAGATCGGCACCAGCGCGGTCTTGTACTCCAGCTGCTCGAAGTCCGGCGGTCGCTCGTGGCGGGGGGCCCGCGCCGTCGTCCGCAGGTCCAGGCCGTGCCTGCGGCGGTAGACGACATACAGGCCGATCCCGAACGCGAGCCAGAGCACGCCGACGACGGCCACCGCGAGATGCAGCAGCGTGACGGTGACGAACGCGAGACCGGTGCCGAACCCGCCGAGCACGGCGAACAGGGGCAGCTCCAGTCCGGCGACCCGCAACGTTCCCGGACCCCTGTACGGGCGCGGACGGTCGGGTTCCTTGACCCGCAGCCGGATCACCGAGATGTGCGCGACGGTGAACGACAGCATCGCTCCGAACGCGTACATGTTGCCGAGGAATTCGGCCTTGCCCGGAACGATCGTCAGGCAGGCGATCGTTCCGAACAGGAGGATGCCGATCCACGGCGTGCTGAACCGGGGATGCAGCCGGCTCAGGCGGTCGGGCACCTGCCGGTGAAGCCCCATCGAGTAGACGAGGCGCGACGCGCCGATGATCCCGGCGTTCGCGGCGATGAAGAGGATCGTGGCGGCGAGCAGCCCGACGTAGATCTCGCCGGCCGACTGCAGCGGACCGAGGTGCAGATGCTTGACGATCCCCAGCACCGGGTCGCCGGCGAAGCCGCCGTGGGCCTCGCTCGTGCCGAGCAGCGTCGTGTAGCTGCCGTTGGGCTGCCTGTGGACCGGCAGCGCGGAGAGGGCGACGAGCGGCAGCAGCGCGTAGATGGCGAACACGGCCAGCACCACGGCCCGGATCGCACGCGGGATGGTCCTCGTCTCGTCGCGGGCCTCCTCGGCCATGTTCGAGATCGTCTCGATCCCTGTGTAGGCGATCATCCCGATGGGGATCGCGACGAGGAAGTTCTTCCAGGTCGGTGCCACCCCGAGATTGACGTTGTGGATGAGGACGTGAGGCGAGAAGACCAGCAGGACCCCCACGATCACGAGCAGCAGCTGCGTCGCGAGGTCTGTGATCGCGAGCACGATGTTGAGCCCGGCAGCCTCTTTGACGCCGACCACGTTGATCAGCGAGAGTGACATGACCACGCCTATGCCGAACAGGACGTCGCCGGGGCCGTGCTGCAGCGCTGGCCAGAACAGGCCTCCGAGGTAGTGAGGCACGAAGAACGCGGATATCGCGATCGTGATCGTGTAGTTGAGCATCTGCGCCCATGCGGCGAAGAACGACCACAGCTCGTTGAACGCGTGGCGGGCGAAGCTCGAGGAGCCGCCAGCCTCGGGAAACATCGCGGTGGCCTCGGCGTAGGTGGCGGCCGTGAGGTAGAAGATCACGCCGGTGATCACGAAGACGATCGGCGTCAGCCCGAGCGCATAGGAGGCGACGAGGCCCAGCGCGTAGTAGATCGAGGAGCCCACGTTTCCGTAGGCGGTGGAGAACAGCGCGCTCGTGCCCAGCACGCGCCGCAGTCCATGCTCGCTCAGTCGGGCCATCCGCGGAGCCTATATACGGGCCGGGCGGTGCATGACCGCCAGCATCTGACGATCCATGAGCGGGCGGCCCGTGCGCGGCCCGAGCCCCGGCGGGGCGTGCAAAATCCCATGCACGCCAGCCGCGAAAGCAGGAGACGGACGTATGATCCCGACGAACCGGGTCCGAGCGATTCCCGGCCTTGATATGGACATTACGCGGCGCGGGAACTACGACTCGGGAGAGGACTTCGTCCTCGAATACGGCGAGCTGCGCTTCACCTTCAACGAGGAGGACTTCGCGGAGCGCTGCGAGCAGGCGGCGATCAAGCTCGGCTTCGTCGGCGGACGGCTCGGCGAGGAGGAGCTCGAAGACCTCGTCAACCTCGCCGTCAACGGCGAGATCTGCGATCCCGCCTCAGGCCTGGGCGAACACGTCAACGACTGCTGGCCCGAGCTGATCGGGCCGGCCGAGCGTTCGCTGGTGCACTGGCTGCGCCGCCTCGTCTTCCGTGGGGCCTGGCTCGACCAGCGCGTCAACGAGGGCGAGCTCGGCTTCGCCTTCGACGAGGAGACCGGCAGCTTCGCCTACGTCCAGCCGGCCGACCCGAGATCGCCCAGCAGCGGCGAGCCGATCGAACTCGCGCCCGAGCCCTCGTGGGGCCGGGTCGCCTACCGCCGCTGAGCGCCTCAGGCGGTCGCCTCGAGCGCGGTCGCGCGTGCGCGCGTGATCGCCTCCGCCCCGTCCTCGCCGACGAGCAGCTCCGGCTTGAGCGTGCCGCTCCCGACGAGATCGAGGATCGGCTGACGGCCCGTCGAGGTGAGCGC
Organism: Solirubrobacterales bacterium; assembly: GCA_025964115.1. Classification (GTDB taxonomy): domain Bacteria; phylum Actinomycetota; class Thermoleophilia; order Solirubrobacterales; family Solirubrobacteraceae; genus Palsa-744. The sequence continues at coordinate 8,192 of JAOPZM010000176.1, read as the reverse complement.
GACGTCGAGGGCGATCACGGTCGTCTCGCCGCCGAACGGGCGGGTCGCGGTGGCGATCACGGTGAGCGAGCCTCCGTCGCGCAGCTTGCGGGCAGCGGCAAGGGCCTTTCGCGCCGCCTGCGGCGGCAGCCCGTCGAGCGTGTCGATCAGCACCAGCGCGTTGCCTCCTCGCGACGCCAGGCGCTTCGCCCCGTCCAGCGCGCGCTCGACGGCCTGCGCCTGGGCATCTGGCGAGGCCGCGAAGCTGAGCGCGGCCGCGGGCGCCTGCGGGCCCTCCTGCCGCTGAGCGATCTCCTCCGGTCGCACGCCGGCCAGAACCACCGTCACCTCGAGATCCTCGCGGCCGGAGAGGGTCTCCTGGAGCCGGCGCAGCGTCTCCGTCTTGCCGGCGCGCGGCCCTCCCACGATCACGGCACGCGAGCCGCGGCCCAGGGGGGTGAGCCACTCGATCGCCTCGAGCGTCCGGTCGGAGGAACCCAGCGCGAGCCGCTCGCGGGGGTACTCCACCGGCAGGTCCTCATAGCGGGCGCCCTCCGAGACCTCGTCGGCGGAAGCCCCGTTGATGGTGTCGATGCGAACCAGCGACGGGTAGCGCTCGGAGCGCCGCGGCAGGCGCACCGGCCCCGCCACACGATCGCCTGAGATCAACTCGCAGCGGCGAACCTGGGCCGCCGAGATGTAGACATCCTCGTCGGAGGGGTCCGGCGGGGAGACGCGCAGAAACGCCGAGCCGTTGCCGAGCAGCTCGACGATGCCCTCCGCGATGCGCGAGTCGGCTCCCTCCTCCTCGGCCTCCGGGCGCTCACCACTGCGGGGGGCCCGCTCGCCGGATGATCCGCCGCGGCCGCCGCGGCCACGGCCGCGCCGCCCGCCCCCCTCGCCGGGCGTGGGCGTGTCCTCCTCATCCTCGGGTGCCGCGTCGAGGTCCTCCTTGGGCGCGACGCCGGAACGGCGCGAACGCGGCGAGCGACGCCTGCGCGGACGCGAGCCGCTCTCCGCTCGCTCGCCACCGTCGGCGGCATCCGAATCCTCGTCCTCGCTGTCGGAGGAACCCTCGCGCGTGGGATCGGGCTCCGGGGCGGGCCGACCGGGCTCGCCGAGGATGGCGTCGATCAGATCGGCCTTGCGCAGACGGCGAAAGCCGTCGAGTCCGAGCTGGTCCGCTATCGCGTGCAGGTCCGCAAGGGGACTTGCCTCCAGCTCGGAGCGGTCAAGTACTGGCATGTGATGTTCCTTCTCTCTGGTGGATGGGCGGTTGGCGTCCCGGCGCGTTGGACAGCGCCGGGCACCCCTGACGAGGACCAAGCCTAGCGCCTAGGGCGGCCGACCTCCTCGTGCGGTTGCCCTTGGTCCCGCCGGAGAGACGGATCGGAGGCGAGCCGGTCGTGGCGCAGCTCCTCGGCGAGTGCGAGCCCGCTGTCGGGGTGCTCTGCCCCGCTGAGCGCCGTGTAGACGGCGAGGAAGTCCGCGGCCGCCGCGATGTCGTGCATGCGGAATATGTGTGCGCCCTGCTGCACGCCGTACGCGAGCGCCGCCAGCGTGCCGGCGAGCCGCTCGCGAGGCGGGCGGCCTGTGAGCGCGCCGATGAAGTCCTTGCGGGAGATCGCCATCAGCAGCGGATGGCCAAGCTCGTGCAGGCGCCCGACCTCGGCCAGCAGGCGCACGGTCTGGGCGGGCGTCTTGGCGAAGTCCGGTCCGGGATCGACGACCAGCTGCTCGGGGGCCACACCGTGGTCGACCGCGAGCTGTACGCGCTCGCGCAGGAAGGCGAGCACCTCGGCGGTGATGTCGCCGTACAGCTCTGGATCCTGCATCCGCTGGCGCGGAGCGGCGCGTGTATGCATGACGACGAGCGCCGCGCCCGTCTGCGCGCAGACATCGGCGAGCTCCGGGTCGCGCAGGCCGCTGACGTCGTTGACGATCCGCGCCCCGGCGGCGATCGCCGCACGGGCGACGGCAGGCTTGTAGGTGTCGACCGACACGGTCGCGCCGAGCTCGCCGGCGACCCGTTCCACGAGCGGCACGACGCGCTCGATCTCCTCGTCGGGGTCGACCGGCGGGCGTCCGGTGCTGGCCGACTCGCCGCCGATGTCAACGATGTCGGCGCCGGCCGCCAGCAGCTCGCCGGCCAGCGCTAGCTGATCGTCGCGGGCCGGATGGCGACCGCCGTCGCTGAAGGAGTCAGGCGAGGCGTTCACGATCCCCATCAGCCACGGGCGCTCGCCGAGCTCGAGCACGCGGTCGACGGCGCGCACGCGGAACGGGGGAGCGTTCAAGGCGTGTGCGCCCCCGCGCGAGCTCCGGCGAGGATCCCCTCGAGGCGGGCCTCCTCGGCGAAGCGCTCCAGCTCGAGCTCGAGCCGCTCGGGTCCCCAGCCGAGCTCACGCGCCATGGTCTCGCCGACGCGCTGCACCGGAGCGGGATGGCCGGCGGACGGAGATGCCGCGGAGAGCTCGCGCGCCGCCAGCAGACCCAGGCGGGTACGCCGCAGGAGCACGTCGCCGATGCTGCGTGCCTGCTCGCGGCGGGCGGCGAGCGCGACCTCGGCGAGCAGGTCGGGATTTCCCGCCACGATCGGCTGTGCCAGCTCGCCGCGCTCGGCGGTGAGCGCGAGAACGTCGTGGGCGGCATGCCCGTAGCGAGAGGCGAGCGCCTGATAGGACGCCTCCGGCACCCCCTCCACGCGCGGCAGCTCCTCGACGGCGATCGCCTGACCCAGCGGGATCTCGTGCGTGCGACAGGGAGCGTCCCGCGCATCGCGCTCGACGAGCCGGTCGACCGTCATCTTGGCCATGCGCCGCCACGTGGTGAGCTTCCCGCCCGTGATCGTGATCATCCCCGAGGACGTCTCATACAGCTCGGCCTTGCGGGAGATGTCGACCGACTTCTTCGAGTCGCCCGTGGAGATCAGCGGGCGGACGCCCGCGAACGCCCCGGCAAGGTCCTCCGGGCCGAGCGAGGAGCCGAAGAAGCCGTTGACCGCCTCGAGCAGGTAGTCGACGTCCTCGCCGGAGGGCTGCACATGGTCGAGCGGGCCCTCGTAGTCGTTGTCGGTCGTGCCCACGAGCGTGTGCCCGAGCCATGGCAGCGCGAAGATCGAGCGCCCGGAGCCGGCGGGAACGATCGCGCCGCCGACGAGCGGCAGGGCGTCGTGATCGACGGTGATGTGGGTGCCGCGGCTCGGGCGGATGCTCGGCAGCTCCGCCTCGCCGTGAAGCTCCTCCGGGCGCAGCTCGTCCGCCCAGACGCCCGTCGCGTTGATCACGCTGGCGGCCCGCACGTCGAACGGCTCGCCGCTCTCAACGTCGAGAACCCTGACTCCCTGCGCGCGGCCGTCGCTCTCGAGCAGCCCGGTGACGTCGAGGCGGTTGGCGCAGACGGCGCCGAAGCGCTCGGCCTCGCCGAGCACCGTCAGCACCAGGCGGACGTCGTCTGTCTGGCAGTCGTAGAACAGGTAGCCGCTGGTCGGCTCGCGCGCGGCGAGCGCCGGCAGCAGCTCCATGACCTCCTCGCCGGAGATCACACGGTGGCGCTCGGGGCTCCAGGACTCCCCCCCGTCCGCAGATTGCGGCGCGGGACCGTCGCCGGGCGGGCGCTCCGCTCGCCCCTTGCGGCTGCGTCGCGGGCGCAGTTTGTCGCCGGCCGACCTGCGATCGGTGACCGACATGACGTCGTAGAGGTTCAGCCCGACGCCCATCAGGCGGTCCGGGCGCGCGCCCTCGAACGCGGGCACCACGAGTGGCAGGGGACGCACGAGATGGGGTGCGAGCTCGACCATCAGCTGGCGCTCCAGGAGCGCCTCGCGCACCAGCCCGAGGTCGAAGTTCTGCAGGTAGCGAAGGCCACCGTGGACGAGCTTGCTGGAGCGGCTGGAGGTCCCCGACGCGAAGTCGGCCCGCTCGAGCAGCGCCACGCTGTAGCCGCGCGTGGCGGCATCCAGGGCGACGCCCGCGCCGGTGATGCCGCCGCCCACGACGACGACGTCGAACTCCTCGCTCGACAGGGCCGCTATCGCCTGACCGCGGTCGATCACGGTCGCAGTCTCGCAGAGCTACGGCTCAGATCTGGGCCAGCTCGGCGGTGATCTCGCTCACCGCGGACTTCGCGTCGCCGAACAGCATCTCCGTCTTGGGGTCGTAGTACAGCTCGTTTTCGATGCCGGCGAACCCGGGGTTCATCGAGCGCTTGATCACGATCACCGAGTGGCTGTCGGCCACTTCGAGGATCGGCATGCCGTAGATCGGCGAGGACGGCGTGTTCTTGGCCGCGGGGTTGGTCACATCATTGGCGCCGATCACGAGCGAGACGTCGGTGCGGGCGAACTCGGGGTTCGCCTCGTCCATCTCCTTGAGCTGGTCGTAGGGCACGTCGGCCTCGGCCAGCAGCACGTTCATGTGGCCGGGCATGCGCCCGGCGACCGGATGGATCGCGTAGCTGACTTCCACGCCGCGTTTTTCGAGCTCCTTGGTGAGCTCGCGCACGGCGTGCTGCGCCTGTGCGACCGCCATGCCGTAGCCCGGCACGATCACCACACGGTTGGAGTATGCGAGCTGGATCGCCGCGTCGGCGGCGGTGGTCGAGCGCACGGTGCCGGCATGCTCGCCGGCTCCTTCGGCGCCGGCCACCGCTCCCCCACCGCCGAAGCCACCGGCGATGATCGCTGGAATCGACCGGTTCATGGCGACGGCCATCAGGTTCGTGAGGATCGATCCGGAGGCCCCGACGATCATCCCGGCGACGATCAGGGCCGGGTTGTTCAGCGCGATCCCGGTCGCCGCCGCGGACAGGCCCGTGAAGGCGTTGAGCATCGAGATCACGACCGGCATGTCGGCGCCACCGATCGGCAGCACGACCGCGTTGCCCAGCAGGGCTGCACACAGGAGCATCCCGATGAAGATCGCTTCGGACTGGTCGCCGGCCGCGATGTCGGCCCCCGCGGCGACCGCGAGGATCACCAGTACGAGGTTGACGATCTGCTGGGCGGAGCCAAACGAGATCGGACGGCCGGGGATGATTTCCTGAAGCTTGCCGAAGGCGATGTTCGACCCCCAGAACGAGACCGAGCCGACGATCGCCGCGAACAGCGAGAAGACCGTGATGTAGGTCGCGGTGTGGGCGAAGCCGCCGGTGAGGCGGAACTCGGCCCAGGAGATCAGGAAGACCGCGCCACCCCCCACGCCGTTGAAGAGCGCCACCATCTGCGGCATCGCCGTCATCTTCACCTGCCGCGCGGCGGGCACACCGACGGCCGTGCCGAGGGCGATGCCGAGGGCGATCAGGCCCCAGTTGCCCTCCTGTGGGTTCAGAAACGTGGCGATGACCGCGATCGCCATGCCCACGGCGGCGATACGGTTGCCTCGGACGGCCGTCGTGGGCCCGGCGAGCCCGCGTAGCCCCTGGATGAACAGGGAGAAGGCGATGATGTAGAGGACATCGCGGAAGCTCTGGCTCTGCACCCACGAGGTCGCGAGAGGCGGGGCGATCACAGCACCTTCTCCTCCTCCTGCTCCTCGGCGGCGTCAGGCTCCTTCTTGCCCCGGTCGGGCTTCGACTTGAACATCTCGAGCATGCGATCGGTGACGAGGAAGCCGCCGACGATGTTGATCGTGCCGAACGTGATCGCGATCACGAGGATCACCTTGTTGAAGGTCCCGTTGCCGGCGAGGCCGATGATCAGCAGGCCGCCGAGCAGCACGATCCCGTGGATCGCGTTGGTGCCCGACATCAGCGGCGTGTGCAGCGTGTTGGGCACCTTCGAGATCACCACGAAGCCGATGAAGCCGGCGAGCACGAGGATCGACAGGTTCGTGGTGAGCGTGCTCGCCACGATCATGCCGGGACCTCCACGGCGGCCTTTGCGCCGGGATTGACGATCTCGCCGTCGCGCACGATGCACGCGCCGCTGATGATCTCGTCCTCGAAGTCCATGTGCAGCGCGCCATCCTCGCCGATGAACAGCTCGAGCAGCGCGAGCACGTTGCGCGCGAACAGCTGCGAGGAGTGCTCGGCCATGCCCGCGGGGAGGTTCAGAGGCGAGACGATCTTGACGTCGTATCGCACGACCGTCTCTCCGGGGACGGTCAGCTCGCAGTTGCCTCCCGCCTCGCCGGCCAGATCGACGATCACCGAGCCGGGCTTCATGCCTTCGACCGCCTCGGCGGTCACGAGCGTCGGCGCGGGACGCCCCGGCACGAGCGCCGTGGTGATCACGACGTCGAAGCCCTTGATCGCGTCCGTCAGAGCCTGCTGCTGGCTGGCACGCTCCTGCTCTGTCAGCTCACGCGCGTAGCCGCCCTCGCCGCTGGCCTCGACGCCCAGATCGAGCCACTGCGCGCCCAGCGACTGCACCTGCTCTGCGACCTCGGGGCGCACGTCGTAGCCGGTCGTGCGGGCGCCCAGCCGTTTCGCGGTGGCGAGCGCCTGCAGCCCCGCGACGCCCACGCCGAGGACGAGCACCTTGGCCGGGGGGATAGTTCCCGCGGCCGTCATCAGCATCGGATAGAAGCGGCCCATCTCCTCGGCGCCGAGCAGCGCAGCACGGTAGCCGGCGACGTTGCTCTGCGAGGAGAGGGCGTCCATCGCCTGGGCCCGCGAGATCCGGGGGATCGCCTCCATCGCGAAGGCCGTCGCGTGCTTGTCGGCCAGGGCGCGCGTCGTCGCGGGGCTGGTCAGCGGCGCGAGGAACCCGATCAGGATCGAGCCCGAGCCCAGCGAGCGGATCTGCTCGGGGTCTGGCGGCGCGATCGTGACGACCACGTCCGACCCCCAGATCTCGCCCGCATCGGAGCTGATCGTCGCGCCCGCCTCCGCGAACGCGGCATCGGTCAGCAGCGCGTCGGCGCCGGCGCCGCTCTGCACGACCACGTCGAGGCCCTTGGCCTTCAGCTTGCCGACCACCTCGGGAACGAGCGCCACCCGATGCTCACCCGCCGCGGTCTCCTTCGGTACGCCTATCCGCATGAAGTGCGAGAACGTACCCCATCCCGGGGACGGGCGGCGGCCCGGTGTGCGAGACTCGAACTGCGATGACGGTGAACCTCACGCGCATCTACACCAAGCTGGGCGACGGGGGCGAGACGCATCTGGGGGACATGAGCCGCGTGTCCAAGCTGCACCCCCGAGTCGAGGCCTACGGGACCGTCGACGAGCTGAACGCCGTGATCGGCGTCACGCTCTTGGAGCCGCTCCCGGAGCTCTTCGTCAGATGGCTGAGCCGCGTGCAGAACGACCTGCTCGACGTGGGCGCCGACCTTTCCGTCCCGGCGCCGGCCTCGAGCTCTGGCGAGGACGAGCGGCCGCGACTGCGGGTCGAGCCGAGCTACACGCAATGGCTCGAGCAGGCCTGTGACGAGGTCAACGCCAAGCTGCCGCCGCTGCGCTCCTTCGTGATCCCCGGCGGGACGCCCGCCGGGGCGCACCTGCATGTGTGCCGCACGGTCTGCCGCCGTTCCGAGCGCCGCGCGATCGCCGTCGGCGGGGACGTGAACCCCGAGGTCGTGCGCTACCTCAATCGCCTGTCGGACCTGCTCTTCATCCTCAGCCGGGCCGTCAACACGCATGGCGGCGCGGGTGAGGGCCGCGAGCCGCTGTGGGAGCCCGGAGCGCACGACTCCGGCTCGCCCGCCGGCGGCTGAGCCCGCCTCAGCCTGTCTGCGCCGTGGGGCGGCGCGGAGGCCACCACCGGTTCGCGAGGCGCAGCGCGGCAACGGCGACCGCCATCCACAGCGTCGCGAGCAGGTAGCCGCCGAGCACGTCGCTCGGCATGTGCCAGGCGAGGATCAAGAGCGCGCAGCCGACGGCCACGGCGAAGATGGCGCCGAGCGCCCCCACGAGGAGTCGCAGGCGCGCCGGCGCGACGAGCACCGCGCACAGCACGACGATCAGCGCGGCGGTCCCGTGGCCGCTCGGCCAGGAGGCTGGCCCGATGTGGACTGCCCCCACCTGGGCATGGGGGTGGGCGAGCAGCGGCTTGAGCGTCTCGGCCGACAGCGGCGCGAGCGCCATCACGAACGCAACGGCCGCCGCCACCCGCGCGCGGCCACGGGCGAGCGCCACGGCCACCAGCGCGAAGGCCCAGATCGTGAAGAGCAGCGGATCGAGCAGCCGGATGAGGAAGCTCGCCACCGAGTCGACGTTGGGACGGCTGAGCAGCGTGAAGTCGCGCAGAGCGACGGCGTCGCGCAGATGGGCGG
>JAOPZM010000175.1 GCA_025964115.1 Solirubrobacterales bacterium | reverse complement strand
GCTCCGACGGACGCTCGCAGCCAGGGTCGACCTGGAATGTTACGCACGATTACCCCGTTTTCGGCGAGCTGCTCGCGCTCCGCCTCCGGGTCCGCGCTCGTGAAGGAGACGAGCGTCGTGTCGCCGCGTGGCGCCGGTTCGCGGCCATGCTCGACCAGCAGCTCGGCCAGCCGCCTCGCGAGCATGCGGCCCCGCTCGTGCACGCTGCTCCAGCCGGCGGACTCGAGCACTCCTATCGCGCTCACGGCGCACGCGACGGCCTCGGCGCTCAGCGCGAGGCTGTCGAAGCAACGGGCGTCATCGTGCGGCTGCGCGTCAAGTCCCTCGTTCGGGTCGGCCAGGTTGCCGTAGCCGCGGCGGGTGACCTGCAGCCGCTCGCGCAGCGCCGGCGTCACATAGAGCATGCCCGTGCCGTCGGGGCCACACAGCCACTTCTGGCCGGCGCCCGCGTACGCGTCGCAGCCGAGCGACCGCAAGTCGACGTCGACCGCGCCGACGCCCTGGGCGCCATCGAGCAGCACCGGCACGTCCAGCTCGGCGAGCTCGGCCGGCGCCGTGACCCCGCTCATCCAGCCGACGTGCGAGCAGGCGACCAGGCGCGTGCGCGGGCCCACCGCTTCGGCGATCTCCGGGAGCGGCACCTCACGGACCTCCACGCCGTTCAGCGCCCGCGCGGCCCCGAGCGCCCCGAGGAGCCCGGGGTGCTCCTCGTCGCTCGTGAGGATCTCATCGCCGCTTGAGAGGCCGAGGCCCCCGATCGTGACCGCGATGCCCTCGGTGGTGCAGGTCGTGACCGCCACGTCGACCGCTGCGCAGCCGAGCGCCGTCGCATACGCGGCGCGGAGCTCCTCGGTCAGCTCCTTGCGGCGAGCGAAGTGGGCCTGCGCGCGCCCGTCCTCGAGCTCCCGCTGGAGCTCCTCGGTGGCCGCGCGAGCGGCCCGCGCGGCGAGCGGCCCGTCGGTGCCCGCGTTCAGATAAGCCAGCCGAGCCAGAACGGGAAACTGGGCTCGCAGGCCAGGGGCGTCCACAGCCAGCGAGAATAGCCGCAGCGGGCGCAGCCGCGGCCGGAGTGCCGGCGACGCCGCCGCCGGACCGATATAAAGCAGGGAGCCGGCCGGATCAGCCGGCGCAACCGACCCTCGGGCCTGGGAGAGCTGAGCACAACACGATGTCGAGCACGGGCCTTGAGACGCCTCTGTGGAAGCCGGCCGCGGACGACGTCGAGCGCGCGGAGATGACCCGCTACATGCACTGGGCGGGAGAGCGCCGCGGAGCGCCGTTCGCCGACTACGACGAGCTGTGGCGCTGGTCGGTGCAGGAGACCGAGGACTTCTGGGCGAGCATCTGGGAGTTCGCCGGCGTCCGCGCATCGCGCCCCTATGAGCAGGTGCTGGACTCGCTGGCTATGCCCGGCACACGATGGTTCGCAGGCTCGGAGCTCAACTACGCCGAGAACATGCTCCTCGGCCCCGGCTCGGCCTCAGGCCGGGACCCGGCGCAGGTCGCGGTGCTCCATTCCTCGGAGCTTCGCGGGCTCGCGCAGCTGACCTGGGGCGAGCTGTCCGCGCAGGTCGCGGCTGCAGCCGGCGGGCTGCGCGCGCTTGGGGTCGAGCGCGGCGACCGGATCGTCGCCTACATGCCGAACATCCCCGAGACGCTCATCGCCTTCCTTGCGACCGCGAGCATCGGCGCGATCTGGTCGAGCGCCGCACCCGAGTTCGGGGCCCGCAGCGTGATCGACCGCTTCGCACAGATCGAGCCGAAGGTCCTGCTCGCGGTCGACGGCTACCGTCACGGCGGCAAGGACTTCGACCGCACCGCCGTCCTGCAGAGCATCCTCGCCGAGCTCCCCACGGTCGAGCACACCGTGATGCTGCCCTACCTCTACGAGGGTGACATCCCCGACCGCAGCTCGCCGGGCCGGCTCAGCTGGAGCGAGCTGCTGGCGCTCGGAGAGGGCGCCGAGCTCACCTTCGAGCAGGAGCCGTTCGACCACCCGCTGTGGGTGCTCTACTCCTCGGGCACGACCGGGCTGCCGAAGGCGATCGTCCAGGGCCACGGCGGGATCCTGCTCGAGCAGCTCAAGAAGCGCCTGCACCTCGAGCTGCGGCCCGGCGACCGCATGTTCTGGTTCACCACGACCGGATGGATGATGTGGAACTTCCTGGTCGGCTGCCTGCTGAGCGACGCCGCGATCGTTCTCTACGACGGCAGCCCCGGGCATCCCGACCTGGGCGTCCTGTGGGAGCTCGCCGAGCAGGCTCAGATCACCTGCATGGGCGTGAGCGCCGGCCTGCTCTCGAGCTGCGAGAAGGCGGGCATCGAGCCCGCGCGGGACCACGACCTTCACGCCCTCCGCGCGATCGGCTCGACGGGCTCGCCGCTCGCCCCGGAGAGCTTCAAGTGGGTCTACGAGCACGTCGGCTCGGACATCTGGCTGTTCTCCACGAGCGGCGGCACGGACGTCTGCACGGCGTTCGTCGGTGGCTGCCCGCTGCTGCCCGTGTTCGAGGGCGAACTGCAGTGCCGCGCGCTGGGCTGCGCCGTGGAGTCCTGGGACGAGCAGGGCAACGGCCTCAGCGACGAGGTCGGCGAGCTCGTCGTGACCAGGCCGCTTCCCTCGATGCCGCTCTTCCTCTGGGGTGACTCAGACGGAGAGCGCCTGCGGGAGAGCTACTTCTCGATGTATCCCGGCATCTGGCGCCACGGCGACTGGATCCGCATCACGCCTCGCGGCGGCGCGGTGATCTACGGCCGCTCGGACTCCACGATCAACCGCCAGGGGGTCCGCATGGGCACGAGCGAGATCTACCGGGCGGCCGGTGCCGTCGAGGAGGTGCTCGACGCGCTCGTCGTCGACGTGCCTCGCGGCGGCTCAGACGGCGAGCTCTCGATGCTGCTGTTCGTGGTCCTGCGCGACGGCGTCACGCTGGATGAGGAGCTGAAGGCGAGGATCAAGCGGCGCATCCGCGAGGACTGCTCGCCGCGGCACGTGCCAAACGAGGTCCTGCAGATCGCGCAGGTGCCGCGCACGCTGTCGGGGAAGGTGCTCGAGGTCCCGGTCAAGCGGATCCTGATGGGCACGCCCCCGAGCGAGGCGGCGAGCGTCGAGTCGCTGGCCGACCCGAGCTCGCTCGACTACTTCATCGAGCTCGCGCGCGAGATGCGCCAGGCGGCCGGCTCGACCGCGGGCCCCTAGCGCGGCGCGGAACGGAGGCCGCGTCCAGCCCGCGCCGCCGGCTGGCGACGGCCCATTCAACGGACCCCGTGCGCTGGTCACGGTGCCTGCCACACGAACAGGCCGCCGCTCTCCCGTCCGGGCAGCTCGAGGTCGGCGACCGCCTCGCATACGCCCGGGTAGTGCGGGTTGCCGTGGTCGTGAAAGACCACGAGCGCGCCGGGTGCGAGCGCGGCTCGCCACGCCCGGAAGGCCATGACCGTGGGCTCGCGCTCGTGTGATGAGTCGATGAACAGCAGCTCCACCGGGTGGTCGCCCTGCCGGGACCCCGCGCTGTCGGGCTCGTGGCGCAGCTCTATGCGCCGGCGCGCAGCAGGACCGCCGAGATCGAGATAGGCCTCGCGCTCGTGGCGCACGCAGGGGTCGCAGCTGATGACCCGGCGCGCGCGGTCATCCAGTGCCAGCGCGACCGCGCTCCAGGCGGTGCCGGTGCCGAGCTCGACGACCATCGTGCGACCTCGGGCCAGCGCCAGCAGCTCGGCGAGCTCGGCCGGCCGCACGGGGGAGACCAGGCTGAAGCGGTCGCCCTCGCGGCGCGCGTGCCTGTGCGCTGCCCACAGGAAGCGGGCCACGCGTGCGGGCAGCACGCGCAGCGAGAGCATGAACCGAAGCTCGCGACGCACCGCCGCCAGTGCCCCGGGAACGACGCTCCGGTGGGCAGCTCTCGTCAAAGCCCCATCGAGCGGCCGACGATCTCCTTCATGATCTCGTTCGCGCCGCCGTAGATGCGGGTCACCCGCGCGTCGGCGAAGGCGCGGGCGATGGGGTACTCGAGCACGTAGCCGTAGCCACCGAACAGCTGCAGGCAGCGGTCGACGACGCGCCCCTGCAGCTCGGTGCACCACCACTTCGCCATCGCCGCGTCCTCGGCAGTCAGCTCGCCCGCGTCGAGGGCCTGCGCGCAGCGGTCGACGTAGGCGCGGCCGATCTCCGTTTCGGTGCGCAGCTCGGCGAGCGTGAACCGGGAGGCCTGGAAGGAGCCGATCGGCTGGCCGAACGCGTGGCGCTCGCGCACGTAGTCGAGCGTCCACCCGAGCGCCGCGTCGGCGGCGGCGACGGCTGACGCGGCGATCGACAGCCGCTCCTGCGGCAGGTTCGAGACGAGGTACCGAAACCCCTCGCCCTCCTCGCCGAGCAGGTTCTCGACCGGCACGTGAACGTTCGAGAACGAGAGCTCGGCGGTGTCCTGGGCGTGCTGGCCGAGCTTCTCGAGGTTGCGCCCGCGCTCGAAGCCCTCCATCCCGCGCTCCACGACGAGCAGGCTGATGCCGCGGTGCCTGTCTTGATGCCCGCCCGCGCCCGTCCTCACCGCCGTGATCACGAGATCGGCGTTGATGCCGTTGGTGATGAAGGTCTTGGCCCCGTCGAGGACGTAGTGGTCGCCATCGCGGAGCGCCCGCGTGGAGAGGCCGGCGAGATCCGACCCGATGCCCGGCTCGGTCATCGCGATCGCCGTGATCAGCTCGCCCGAGGCGATGCCCGGGAGCCAGCGCTCGCGCTGGCGCTCGTCGCAGTAGCTCAGGAAGTAGGGGAGGCAGATGTCGTTGTGCAGGGTGATCCCCAGGCCGAAGCTGCCAACGCCCGCGCGCTGCGCCTCTTCGCCGATGATCAGGTTGAAGCGGAAGTCCTCCACACCCGCTCCACCGTAGGCCTCGGGGACGGCCATCCCCAGGAACCCGCCGCGTCCGGCGAGCTCGAAGACCCCACGGGGGACGATCCCCTGCCGCTCCCACTCGCCGTAGCGGCCCTCCTCGCCGATGACCTCACGCTCGAGGAACGTGCGGAAGCTCGCGCGGAAGTCCTCGTGGACGTCCTGGAACAGCGTGCGCCTCATGCGCTGGCACCCTAGCGCGCGGCGGAGGAGGCACGGTGGAGAGCGCCGGCGATCACTCCGGTGAAGGAGTGCGAGGCCGGGACGTCGAACAGAAGCGCCGATGAAGCGTGCCGCCACCCGGCCCAGCGAGACTCAGCCCGTCAACGGCACGAGCGAGCATCAGAGCCTGTCCAAGTACATCCAGGCGCGCTTCGACGAGTGCTCGCGCTCGCAGAAGGACGTGGCCCAATACATAGTCGACCACCTCGACGAGGCGGCGTTCCAGACCGCCGAGGAGCTCGCCCGCCGCGCGAACACCTCGAGCTCCACCGTCGTGCGCTTCTCACAGGCGCTGGGCTTCGAGGGCTTCCCCGAGCTGCAGGCGGCCGCCCGGGAGGAATACCGCCGGGTGAACGCGAAGGCCGCCAAGAACGGCGGGGCGGGCGGGACCTCATCCTCGACGCCGCTCTTCTCACTCGACCAGAACGAGTTCGAGTCGGCGCTCACCGCCGATCATCTCAACGTCGAGGACACCGCCCGCAAGGTCTCGCGCAGCGCCGTCGACGCCCTCATCGAGGCGATCGTGAGCGCGGAGAAGGTGCTCGTCGCCGGCACCGACCAGATGGCCTTCTTCGCCAGCTACCTGAGGCATCTGCTGATGCTGCTCGACCTGCGCGTCGACGTCGTGGCGAGCCCCTCCCAGGAGGCGCTCAGCCGTCTTGGGCGCATCGACGACACGACGCTCACGATCGGGCTCTCGGCGGGCCGGCCACATCCGCTGGTCGTACGCGCGATGAAGCTCGCGCGCCATCGCCACGCGCGCACGGCCGCGATCACCGACGCGACGCTCTCGGAGGTCGCGAAGCTCGCGCAGATCAAGCTCTACTACTCCTCCAACAGCCCCGCCTACGTGCGCTCGCACACGGCCCTGCTGAGCATCATCCAGGCCCTCGCATACGGCGTCTACGCCCAGGACACCGCCCAGTACGACGACCGCATCAAGGCGTTCCGGCTCAAGTGACGCTACGCGGCTCCTCCTCGCCGGCTACCGCCGTCGACGAGGACCGCTCCGCTTCGCCGAGAGTGCGACACACGGCGACGCGCCCTGTTCGGATGTCCTGGGATGGCCACGCCACATGTGGCGTGGCCCCGCCCACACATGTGCGGGCGGTTTCGGGGCCGTGCATGCACGGCCCCACCGGTCGGCGCATGCGCCGACCGGCACTGCTCATCGATATGTGTACGTGTACCGGCTGGAGCTCATGAGAAGGATGTGCCGGCATGAGCTGGTCCCGATTGGAACCGGCGAACCCGACCCGCGGAGATAAACTCAGGGCATGCGCGACGAGGCGACATTCAGGGTCAAGAGCGGCCTCGCGGAGATGCTCAAGGGCGGGGTGATCATGGACGTGGTGACTCCCGATCAGGCGAAGCTCGCCGAGGACGCCGGCGCCGCTGCGGTGATGGCGCTCGAGCGGGTCCCCGCGGACATCCGTCGCGACGGCGGCGTGGCGCGGATGTCCGACCCCGAGATGATCGCCGGAATCCAGGAGGCCGTGAGCATTCCGGTGATGGCCAAGGCGCGCATCGGGCACTTCATGGAGGCGCGGGTGCTGGAGGCGCTCGAGGTCGACTACGTCGACGAGTCCGAGGTGCTGACGCCGGCCGACGAGCGCAACCACATCGACAAGTGGGCCTTCAAGGTGCCGTTCGTGTGCGGCGCCACGAACCTCGGCGAGGCGCTGCGGCGGATCGGCGAGGGCGCCGCGATGATCCGCTCCAAGGGCGAGGCAGGCACCGGCGACATCGTCGAGGCCGTTCGCCACATGCGCCAGATCACCGGTGAGATCCGCCGCCTGGGCACGCTCGGGCAGGAGGAGCTCGCGACCGCGGCGAAGGAGCTCGCGTCGCCGCTTGACATCGTGCGCGAGGTCGCCGAGAGCGGACGGCTGCCGGTCGTCCTCTTCTGCGCGGGCGGGATCGCCACCCCGGCGGATGCGGCGCTGATGATGGCGCTCGGCGCCGAAGGCGTGTTCGTCGGCTCCGGCATCTTCAAGTCCGAGGATCCGCCCACGCGGGCGAGGGCGATCGTCGAGGCGACCACGCACTGGCAGGACGCCGAGCGCGTGGCTGAGGCGTCGCGCGGCCTCGGCACGCCGATGGTCAGCCTCGAGAGCTCCAAGCTGGAC
>JAOPZM010000129.1 GCA_025964115.1 Solirubrobacterales bacterium | reverse complement strand
AGCAGCCGCTGGAGCTCGGGCTGGGACCCGCGCGGGTAGAACGCCTCCCACTCCGAGAGGTCGCGGAACTTGATCTCGACGTCGCCTCGGGTCCGGTTGATGATCGCGCGGATCACCGGTCCGGAGCGGACCTGCTTGAGCAGCTCCGGGTAGCTGACCGGCGTGGCGGCGAACGCGCTCGCGCACGTGAGCACGAGCGCGGCTGGCAGCGCGATCGCGAGCGCGGCACGGCGCATCGAACCAGCCTACGTCCGCGACAGGCGGCACAGCAATTTCTTCACCTGCGGGCGCCAAGACTGGCCAGCCAGCCAGTACCATCGTCGGAGCAACCAAGGGCCCCGATATCGGAGGTTGACGAATGGCAACGGTTGGGCGCGATCTTCAGAGCCTGGAACTGACCGAGCGTGAGCACTGGGAGAACGGTCCGCCGCTGGACGTGTTCAAGGAGATGCGCCGCGGCTGCCCCGTCCACTGGACCGAGAGCTTCGAGGAGTTTCCCGACGAGGCGGGCTTCTGGTCGGTGACTACGGCAGAGGACGTCCATACCGTCAGTCGTGACTGGAGGACCTACTCCTCCGAAGCGGGCGGCGTCGTGGCCGCGGCGGCCGGCTTCCCCATCGAGCTCGCGCGCGCGATGTTCATCGGGATGGACCCCCCGAAGCACGACCGCCTGAAGGCGCTCTTCCAGGCCGGCTTCACGCCGAAGCGGATCGCAGACCATGAGGGCGCCATCCGCGAGATCGCCACCCGGGTGCTCGACCGGCTCGCGGGCCGGGAGGACTGCGACCTCGTCAATGACGTCGCCCAACCCGTGGTCTCTCGCGTGATCGGCAGCTTCATGGGCATCCCGGAGGAGGACGACGCGATCTGGGCGAGGCTCATGAACTCGACGCTCGGCGCGGCTGACCCTGAGCTGAACCCGGCCGGCTTCGAGGGCGCCGTGGAGAAAGACGTGCCGGAGATCTTCGAGCGCTGCCGCAAGCTGATCGCCGCGCGCCTGGAGAACCCGACGGACGACCTGACGACCGTGCTGGTGAACGCCGAAGTCGACGGGCAGAAGCTCGAGGAGCACGAGATCGTGATGGGCTTCTTCCTGCTCGTCGCAGCCGGCAACGACAGCACGAAGGCGACCTACTGCAGCGGCATGCGGGCGCTGATGGAAGACCGCGAGCAGCTGCAGCTGCTGCTCGACGATCCGTCGCTGATCCCCGACGCCGTCGAGGAGGCGCTCCGCATGTTCCCTGCGTTCGCGCATTTCCGCCGCACGGCGACGTGCGACACGGAGCTGCACGGGCAGAAGATCAAGGCTGGCGAGAAGGTCGTCATGTGGTACGTCTCATCCAATCGCGACGAGACCCGCTTTGAGGACCCGGACCGCTTCGACCTGCGCCGCAAAGCCGAGCATCAGGCCTTCGGCGCGGGGGGCCGGCACTTCTGCCTCGGCACGGCACTGGCCCGCCTGGAGCTGAAGGTGCTGCTCGAGGAGACGCTCGCGCGCTTCCCCAGGATCGAGATCGCCGGCACCCCCCGGCCTGCGGAATCGCTGTTCCTCAACCAGCTGAAGACGCTCCCCGTACGGCTGGCTCCCTAGCTCGCCCGGGCCGGCTTCCCGCGGCGCGGCTATATGTAGGGAAACAGCTTCGACGAAGGGAGATCGACGTGTCAGAGATGAACGACTTCAACCGGGGGGTCATCGATGAGTTCCGCGCGAACGAAGGCAGGGTCGGGGGCCCGTTCGAGGGCGCTCCCGTGCTGCTGCTGACGAGCACCGGCGCCAAGAGCGGGGAGCGGCGCACGACGCCGGTCATGTATCTCCCCGACGGCGAGCGCATGGTGATCTTCGCGTCCAGGGGCGGATCGCCCACGAACCCTGCCTGGTATCACAACCTCCGCGCCAACCCGGCCGCAACGGTTGAAGTCGGCCCTGAGACGGTCGACGTGAACGCGGTCATCACCGCGGGCGAGGAGCGCGAGCGTCTCTTCAGCCAGCAGTCGGAGCTCTACCCGCAGTTCGCCGACTACGCACGGAAAACGACGCGGGAGATCCCCGTCGTCGCGCTCGAGCGAAGGGGTTGACCGAAGCTCAGACCTGCACGATCACCTTGCCCGTGTTCCCCCCCGTGAAGAGCAGGTTGAGCGCCTCGGGTGCGCGCTCCAGACCCTCGACGATGTGCTCGGCCGCTTTGATCCGGCCGGACGCGAGCCAGCCCGCCATCTCTGCCTGCGCCTGTGGGAAGCGGTCGAGGTAGTCGATGATGATGAACCCCTCCATGCGCCCCCGCCGCACGATCAGGTTCCGGTAGTTCGCGGGACCCGTGATCGCGCCGCGGTCGTTGTAGCTCGAGATCGCCCCGCAGAGCACCACGCGCCCGCGAAGCGCGAGCTGTGCCAGGCAGGCGTCGAGGATCTCCCCGCCGACGTTGTCGAAGTACAGGTCGATCCCCTCGGGCGCGAGCTCGCGCAGGCGCGCGCCGACGTCTTCACCCTTGTAGTCGATCGTCGCGTCGAAGCCGAGCTCCTCCGCGATCCATCCGCACTTCTCGGGGCCACCCGCGATCCCGATCACCTTCTCGGCGCCCTTGATCTTCGCTATCTGTCCGGCCGTCGAGCCGGTGGCGCCGGCAGCCCCGGAGATCACGACGACGTCGCCCTCCTTCACGCGTCCCACGTCCAGCAGGCCGAAGTAGGCGGTCATGCCGGTGATGCCGAAGAGGCCCAGTGCGACGGTCGGCGACACGCCCGCCGGCAGGCTCTGCATCGCCCGCTCCCCCTCGTCGGCGATCACGTAGTCCTGCCAGCCGGTCATGCCGAACAGCAGCTCGCCCGGGGCGTAGCGGTCGGTGTTGCTGCGCAGGACCTCGGCGATCCCGCCGCTGCGGACCACCTCGTCGATCTGGATCGGCGGCAGGTAGCCCGGAGCGTCGTCCATCCAGGTGCGGATCGTCGGGTCGATCGACAGGAAGCGAACCCGCGCCAGCGCCTCGCCCTCGCCCGGCTCGGGTATGTCCTGGTGCTCGACGCGAACGGTCGACTCGTCGACCATTCCCGATGGACGCTCGGCCAGGACCAGGCGGCGGTTGCGATCGGACACGCTGATCATCCCCTCTCGGCCGGCCCCTCCGCCGGCCCTTAGCTTTGAGGCGTCGGACGACGCGGTCCTCATCTTAGGCCTGCGTGCGTGGTCACGCGAAGTAGAAGACCAGGCCGAGCAGGACGTAGACGGCGAGCAGCTGGACACCCTCGAACCACGTGGACTCGCCGTCAGAGGTGAGCGTGATCGTGATCAGCGCCGTGAGCAGCAATGCCGCGAGCTCGTAGCCGTTGAAGACGAGCGCCATCGGCGCCGGCCCGAGCACGAACGAGAGCAGCACCAGGACCGGGGCGACGAACAACCCGATCTGCGCGCTCGAGCCGATGGCGATGTTGACGGCGAGGTCCATCTTGTCCTTCGCCGCGGCGACGACCGCCACGTAGTGCTCGGAGGCGTTGCCGACGATCGCGACGACGAACACCCCTACGAAGAACTGCGACAGGCCGACCGCGTGGGAGGCCTGCTCGATCGATCCGACGAGCGTGTTGCTTGCCACGGCGACCAGCGCCGCGGCGCCGACGAGCGTCAGGATCGATCTACGCACCGACCAGCCCGGCGGCCCGACGTCCTCGTGCTCGGGATTGAACAGGTCGCGGTGCGTCCTCAGGGAGAAGAAGAGACCGGCGAGGTAGGTCGCGATCAGCACGAGCGCGACCCCCAGCGAGAGCTGCTCGAGATCGTGGCCGAAGGAGGCGCGTCGCACCGAGACGCCCGGCAGGCCGCCCCCGTGGACGAGCCGGAACACGGCCGGCAGGACGAGCGCGCAGACGCTGACCACCAGCATTCCGGCCTGCGTCTGGGCCGCGGTTCGGCTGAACGTCTGCCTTGTTCGCCGCCAGCCGCCGGCGAGCATCGCGACGCCGAGAACGAGCAGCGAGTTGCCGATCACCGAGCCGACGAGCGTGGCCTTGACGACCTCCTGGAGCCCATCGGTCAGCGCGAACACGGCGATGATGAGCTCCGGCGTGTTCCCCAGGGTGACGTTGAGTAGGCCAGCCACGCCGGGTCCGGAGCGATCCGCCAGCTGCTCGGTCGCTTCGCTCATCAGGGCCGCCGCCGGCACGACGCCGAGGGCGGACGTGAAGAAGACGACGGGCGCGGAGGCGTCGGCGAGTTCGAGGACGAGCGCCAGCGGGACGAAGACGCCCAGGTAGTAGATGCGCCGCACCGTCGTCTACGCGACGCCCTTGTTCCCCAGCGCCTTGATCGCGTCGAGCACGTCGGTGAGGCCGCCCTGGGTGTTCGTGTCCAGGCGGTCGAGGATGACTTCCGTGTCCTCGAACTCTTTGAGGCCGCGGGCGTCCGAGGCGGCTGACTGAACGCGCTGCCCGACGAGGATGATGCTCAGCAGGACGAGCTGGAGGAACGTCTGGGCGACCCACGCGACGATCAGGATCAGCCCTGGCTTCGTGAAGAACACGGGCACGTCGCTTTTCTTCAATACGTTCGCCTGGATCAGGATCGCCGGCAGGCTGACGAACGCCAGCAGCGCGAACACATAGGCGCATGCCATCGTTCCCACGCCGGAGGTGATGATCACCGCGAATTTCGCGTTGAAGCCCTCGACCTCGCTGACCGCTTTTTTGATCTGCCTCGGGTTGAAGCGCACCACGTCGCCGACGTGGTTGCGCGCCCTTACTGGTTGGTTGCTCATCGCAAGCCGCCTTTCCGTGAGGGGCGCATGTACCCCTATTGGTCTGCCTGCACCTCCGCTGCGGGGCGTGTGAGCTCCTCGAGCAGCAGGATGAAGGAGCCGTAGGGGCGGCCCGTCACCTGCTGCAGGCCGATCTCGCACGTACGGTTGCTGCATACGCACGCGTCCAGCGCACGGCCGTCGAGCTCTTCGCCCACCGTGCGAAGCGCCGAGGCGGGCAGCTCGGGATGCAGCAGCCCGCGGTCTCCCGCCATCCCGCAACACGTCGTGCCGGCGGGGACGACGACGTCCTCGGCGAGCGCGCCGGCAACCGCCCGGAGCTTCTCGTGAAGGCCCATATGGATCGCCGAGCAGGGCGGATGCAGGGCGACGGACCCCGCCCTGCGCCCGACCGTCAGGTCCCCGAGCAGGTGGTCGTGGACCCACTCGATCGAGTCGATGACCCGAACCTGCTCGAAGCGCTCGCGGGTGCCCTCCTGAAGCTCCGCGCCGACCTCGCCCAGCAGTCCATGCGAGCAGGAGCTCGCGTCGACCACGAGCGGCAGCTGGCCGTCTTCCGTCCAGCTCACGATCGCGTCGGCGAGCGCACGTGCCATGTGCTCGTGACCGCGGCTGTAGCCCTTCGAGCTCCACGGGGTCGCGCAGCACTTGCCGGCGACATCATCGGGAATCCAGACCGGCCGCCCGGCACGCGCCGAGACCGTGACGAGCGCTTCCGGCAGCGTGGGCCCGGCGGAGCGACCGCGCGGGTTGCCGAAGATGCGGTTGATGCAGGCGGGGAAGTACACGGCCGCCGCCCCCTCGCGGGTGGTGGTGGGGAGCCGGGCCTTCGCCGGGCCGGGCAGCGCGTCCGTCCAGGCGGGGAGCAGCTCGTGCGTGATCGCCCTGCGCGCGAGCGAGGTCGCGGCACGCATCGGCCCGTCTCCGACGGCGCGGCCCGCG
>JAOPZM010000114.1 GCA_025964115.1 Solirubrobacterales bacterium | reverse complement strand
GTGCCCGGCTGCTGGTCGAGGAAGCGCTCAGGCCGGAAGGCGTAAGGGTCGGGGTAGATCGCCGGGTCGTGATGCACGAGGTAGGCGTTCGCGAACAGCGACACCCCGGGTGGGTAGCGCACGCCTCCGATCTCAACCGTTTGCTTGACCAGGCGGGGCTCGGCGTTCGGCAGTACGGGCTGCAGCCGCAGGATCTCGTTGATCGTGGCCGAGAGGTAGGCGTCCTCCACGTCGCGGTCGAGCTCGTCCTGCAGGCGTGCGAGGACGTCAGGCTCGCGAGCCAGCCGCTCGAACGCCCATGCGAGCTGTGAGGCAGTCGTCTCATGGCCCGCGACGAGCGCCGTCATCAGCTCGTCCCGCAGCTCCTCGGCGGTCATCGGCGTGCCGTCCTCATGCTTGGCCGCCAGCAGCAGCGCGAGCACGTCGTCGCCGTCGGATTCCTCGCGCCGTCGCTCGTCGATCAGCCCGAAGATCAGCTCGTCGACCCGGAGGCGCAGCCGCTCGAGCCGGGCAGGGGGCCCGAAGCGGTTGAGCGGAGGTGGCAGGGGCGGCAGGAGCGAGAGCGGGCTCTCGCTGAACGTCAGGATCCTCGTGAGCAGGTCGCGAAGCGCGTCGAGCCGGGCGCCCCGCTCGAGGCCGAACACGGTGCGCAGGATGATCTCGAGCGTGAGCCGCTGCAGCCTGGGGTGCAGGACGATCACCTGCTCGCGGGGCCACGACTCGAGCTCACGCTCGGCGAGCTCGCCCATCAGTCCGGAGAGGCGCTGCATCCGCTCGCCATGGAAGGCCGGAAGCATCAGCTTGCGCTGCTCCAGATGCGGAGCCTCGTCGAGCAGGATCACCGAGTGGCGACCGAGCAGCGGTTCGAGGATCCTCGCCCCCTCGCCCGGGTGGAGCACCTCGGGCGGGGCCTGGAAGATTTCCTTGATCTCCTGCGGATCGGAGATTATGACCATCGGCGGCTGGCCGATCATGCGAACCGTGAAGCGGGCGCCGTAGCGTCGCCGCGCGCGCTCAAGGAAGGCTGTCGGCCGCGACCATGTGCCGAGCGTCTGCAGCGCCACCGGCATGCGGGGCCCAGGGGGCAGGCTGTCGTTCATTGTCACCCTCGATCCAGTCCGCTATCGTGATACCGATGAGTATATCTACTTACACGTATCTGTCAAGCGTGGATGCGGCAGCCGAGCTGTGGCGAGAGCACCGCGGACGTCGCCGGAGCCTGCGCTGATGCCGCGCGGAGACTTCGACCGGAGCGCCCGCAAGGCGCAGACGCGCTCCAGCCTGCTCGCTGCCGCCGCCCGCGTGTACGCGCGTAGAGGCTTCGGTGGGGCGACGCTCGACGAGGTGGCTGCCGAGGCCGGATTCACGAAGGGCGCCCTCTACAGCCACTTCGGCAGCAAGGAGAACCTGCTGCTGGCGCTGATGGAGGAGCACCTAGCCAGTCAGGTCGCCGAGCAGATCGCCCTGTTCGACAGGGAGCGAACGACTTGGGAGCGCCCGCTCGCGGGAAGCGCGCGCTGGATGGAGCAGCTCGAGCAGGACCCGGACCCATTCCGCCTGTTCGTCGAGCTCTGGGTCTACGCCCAGCGCGACGAGCGCCTGCGCGAGCGGCTCGCCGGCGGCCTCGACGCCCTGCGTGACACATTCGCGCGGTTCGCCGCCGAGAGTGCCGCCGACGCCGGCCTGGAGGCGACGCCGCACGCCAACGAGCAATTCGCCAACGTCATGCTCGGGCTGGGACTCGGCCTGCCGATGCTCAGGCTGATCGACCGCGACTCCGTCCCGGCCTCGCTGCTGGGGGCTGTGCTGTCCGTGCTGATCCGCACGGCCGAGACGGACGCCGAGGCGCGGAAGCTGCTGGCCGATCCAGACCTGCGAGGCGCGCCTACGTTCTGAGAGGCGCGAATCATCAGGCGCGTTCTGGCGTCCTCGCGGACTGACCGGGGTGCGCCACAGCCCAATACGGTCAAACGGAGATTGGGAGCCATCGGAAGGGGTACTTGCACGGTGGTGCGGTGCGTGGTCCGATCCCCCGGAGCCACCCGCTTGGCCTCTATAGCCGCCTACTCGAGCCGGAGGTCACGCCGATATGTGTGCCGAACCCGCCGCGTCCGCAGTCACGTCGGCGGCGCGCAACACGGGGGTGGCGTGCGCGTCCCCGCACCGGTCCGAGACGCGGACCTCGGCGGGGCGCGCCTTCCACGAGCGGTTGCATGCCGACGAGGTGACGCTGCTCCTGGAAGCACGCGACGGCCGGGGCGAGGCGCGCGTCCGGCTGATCAAGGCGTTCACGCCCTTGATCGGCAGCGTCGCGCGCAGGTACTGCCACGTGCCTGGCGTCGAGACGTCCGAGCTCATGCAGGAGGGCGTCGTCGGCGTGCTGCGGGCGCTCGAGCGCTTCAACCCGGATCTCGGGACGCCCTTCTGGGCCTACGCCTCGTGGTGGGTCCGCCAGGCGATGCAGCAGCTCGTGTCGGAGCTCTCACGGCCCGTTGTGCTGTCCGACCGCGCGCTGCGCCAGCTGGCGCGTATGCGGGATGCGCGCAGCACGTTCATGCGCGTGCATTCGCGCGAGCCGAGCCTGCCGGAGCTGGCGAGCGAGAGTGACCTCACGGTGGTTCAGGTGCAGAGCCTGTTGGTCGCCGCGCGCCAGCCGCGCGGACTGGAGGAGCCGATCGACGGCACGACCCGATCCGGGGCGACCTTCGGTGACCAGCTCCGCGATCCCCGCGCCGAGGAGGCCTTCGAGGAGATGTCCACGCGTCTCGGCGCGGCCGAGGTGCCTCGTCTTCTCGGACGCCTGAGCGGTCGTGAGCTCACGGTGATCGAGGCCCGCTTCGGCCTTCACGGCCCCGAGCGGACACTGCGAGAGCTGGGGTTCGTGATGGGGGTCAGCGCGGAGCGCGTCCGCCAGATCGAGCAGACGGCGCTTGAGAAGATGCGCGCCACGACCACGCGGACACGTGACCAACATCGCACCCCGAAGCAGCTCATCGTTCGACGTCGAACCAAGCAGCGCCGCCGCCCGGGCCGCACGGCGCTCCCGGTTCGTGGCGGCTGATGGACACTCCTCGGAGGCGCACCGCCAACGCTCCTCTCCGCTGAGTCGAAACCGTCGCTCGTCCCAAGCCCTCGCCGAGGAGCAGCCGGAGGGGGACAGGGCCGGGGTGGGAGGGAGCTGGACCCGCTCAGGCGGCGACGGTCGTGCGCTCGGAGCCCGGGCGCTCCTCCGCCGATCCCCAGCCGACGATCAGCTCGTCGCCGTCTGCGTCCACCGTGATCACATCGCCCTCGCCGATCTCGCCCGATAGCAGCGCGCGCCCGATTCTCGTCTCCACCTCGCGCTGGATGAAGCGACGCAGCGGGCGTGCGCCGTACACGGGGTCATAGCCCTCCCTTGCGATCAGCTCCCGGGCGGCGTCGCTCAGCCGCAGATCGAGCCGGCGGTCGGCTAGACGTGCGCTGACGTCGGCGATCTGCAGGTCGACGATGCGCTCGATCTCCTGCAGCGTGAGCGGCTTGAAGAGGACGATCTCATCGACCCTGTTGAGGAACTCCGGGCGGAAGTGGGTGCGTAGCTCGCCCATCACCCGCTCGCGGGCTTCCTCCCGGATCTCGCCGTTGTCGGTCACGCCGTCCAGCAGGTAAAGAGAGCCGATGTTGGACGTCATGATGATGACCGTGTTGCGGAAGTTGACGGTGCGCCCCTGGGCGTCCGTCAGCCGGCCGTCGTCGAGGATCTGCAGCAGCGTGTTGAAGACGTCGGGGTGCGCCTTCTCGATCTCGTCGAAGAGCACGACCGAGTAGGGCTTGCGACGCACCGCCTCCGTGAGCTGGCCGCCCTCTTCGTAGCCTACGTAGCCGGGAGGGGCGCCCATCAGGCGACTGACGGTATGGCGCTCCTGGTACTCGGACATGTCCAGACGCACGATGTTCTCCTCGGAGTCGAAGAGGGCCTGTGCGAGCGCTCGCGAGAGCTCGGTCTTGCCGACGCCCGTCGGCCCGAGGAAGATGAACGAACCGATCGGGCGGCGGGGATCCTTGATGCCGGCCCGCGCGCGGATCACCGCGTCCGCGACGAGCCGCACGGCCTCGTCCTGGCCGATGACCCGCTCGTGGAGCACCTCGTCCAGGCGGAGCAGCTTCTCGCGTTCGCCCTCAAGCAGTCGTGCAACGGGGATCCCCGTCCAGCGGGCGACGATTTCGGCGATCTCGTCGTCTGTGACCTCCTCGCGCAGCAGCCGCGTGCCGCCCTGCTTCTCGTTCAGGCGCTCCTCCTCGGCCCGCAGGCGACGTTCGAGCTCCGGCAGGCGACCGTGGCGAAGCTCCGCCGCGCGGTTCAGGTCGTAGTTGCGCTCGGCTTCCTCGATCTCGCGGCGCAGCTGCTCGAGCTCCTCGCGGAGCGCCTGCAGCTTGTGGATCGCCTGTCGCTCGGCCTCCCACTGGGCGGTCATCGCGTCGGCCTGCGCACGCAGGTCGGCGAGTTCCTTGCGCAGCGCCTCCAGGCGTTCCTGGCTCGCCTTGTCCTTCTCCTTCTTGAGCGCCGCCTCCTCGATCTCGAGCTGCATCACCCTGCGGGTGATCGCATCCAGCTCCTGTGGCATCGAGTCGATCTCCGTCCGCACCACGGCGCACGCCTCGTCGACGAGGTCGATCGCCTTGTCCGGCAGGAAGCGGTCGGTGATGTAGCGGTCGGCGAGCGTGGCGGCGGCCACGAGCGCGGCATCCTGGATCCGCACGCCGTGGTGGACCTCGAAGCGCTCGCGCAGACCGCGCAGGATCGAGATCGTGTCCTCGACCGTGGGCTCGTCGACGAGCAGCGGCTGGAAGCGACGCTCCAGCGCCGCGTCCTTCTCGATGTGCTGACGATACTCGGCGAGCGTGGTGGCGCCGATGCAGTGAAGCTCGCCGCGGGCGAGCATCGGCTTGAGCATGTTGCTGGCGTCCATGGCTCCTTCGGCGGCGCCCGCTCCGACGACGGTGTGCAGCTCGTCGATGAACATGAGGATCCGTCCCTCGGCGGCCTTGACCTCCTGCAGCACGGCCTGCAGGCGCTCCTCGAACTCGCCGCGGTACTTGGCGCCCGCGAGCAGCGACCCCAGGTCCAGCGCGAAGATCGTTCTGTCCTTGAGCCCCTCGGGCACGTCGCCGCGCACGATGCGCTGCGCGAGCCCCTCTACGATCGCGGTCTTGCCAACCCCCGGGTCGCCCACGAGCACGGGGTTGTTCTTCGTCTTTCGCGAGAGGATCTGGACGACGCGCCGGATCTCCGCGTCGCGGCCGATGACCGGATCGAGCTTGCCGCTGCGGGCCTCGCCGACGAGGTCGCGCCCGTACTTCTCGAGCGCCTCATACGCGCTCTCGGGATTGGCGCTCGTGACGCGCTGGGCGCCACGGATCTGGGTGAGGACCTCGAGCAGCGCCTCCCGATCCGCGCCATGCTCGCGCAACACTCTGCCGGCCACGGTCCCATTGCCAGAGGCGAGCATCGCGAGCAGCACATGCTCGACCGAGACATACTCGTCCTTGAGGCGCTCCGCCTCCTGCTCGGCGGCGTCGAGCAGCTGCGCGAGCCCGCGGGTCACCCCTATCTGTCCTTCGCCCGCCCCTGGACCGCTCACCCTGGGCCGGCTCTCGAGCGCGCGCTCCAGCGCCGTGCGCAGCGCCCCCGTGTCGACGTCCGCGCGCGTGAGCAGGCGCGGGACGAGGCCCTCGGGCTGCTCGAGCAGCGCGAGCAGGAGGTGGTCGGTGTCGACCTCCGTGTGCCCGTACCGCAGCGCCTTGGTCTGGGCGTCGTGGAGCGCCTCCTGGGTCTTCTGGGTCAGACGGTTCGGGTCCATGCGATCACCCCTTGCTGAGTATGTGTCGGTGCGCCGGCGCGCAACCGCTGCTCCAATTCGTCGATTCGATTCAAGAGCTCGCTGGCGAGAACGGCGCCCGCGTAGTTGACGCCGAGGTCTCGCCGTAGGCGCATCGCACGCGTGATCAGGAAAGCGTCCTGCGGCCTGAAGAGTGGCGCCACGCGCGTGCCACCGCGCGGTTCGAGGAGCCCCAGCTGCACGAAGCGCCGCACGATCTCGGGATGCACGCCCGCGTCACGGGCGAGCACCTCCACCGTCACCAGCCTCGGCGTGCGCTTGATCAGCTGCCCACGGGGTGCTCTTCGCCTCGTTGCGGCCATCAGCGGCCTTTCCTCGGGTCGAATTTCGATACCTCCGCGAGCTGCTCGAAGAGCTCGCGTTCCTTCTTCGTCAGCCGTTTGGGCACATGCACCGCGAGGACCGCGTAGAGGTCCCCCGCGGAGCCGTCCGGGCTCGGCAGGCCCTGGCCGCGAAGGCGCAGCCGGCGGCCCGTGGAGGAGCCCGCTGGGACCTTCAGCGTGACGCTGCCGGACAGCGTCGGAACGGGGACCTCGGCGCCCAAGGCGGCCTCCCATGGAGCGATGGGCAGGTCGACATACAGGTCGCGGCCCTCGACGCGAAGGCGTGGGTGGGGTTTGATCTGGACCCTCAGGTACAGGTCGCCGGATGGCCCACCGCCGGCACCGGCGGTGCCCTGTCCGGCGAGCCTGATGCGCTGCCCATCCCGCACGCCGCGCGGTATCTCCACCTCGAAGTCGCGCCCGTCGCCGAGCGAGATCCGGCGTTTGCCGCCAGTCGCCGCTTCCTCGAGCGTCAGCTCGAGCACCGCCTCCTGGTCGCCGCCACGCATGGAGAAGCCGTCGAACCCCGTCCTGCCCGTCGCGCCACGGGCGCCTCGCCGGGCCCCGCGCGACCCGAAGAAGCCCTCGAAGAAATCGCTGAAGTCGCCGCTGCCGAAATCGACGCGCACGTCGCCGAAGCCGTCGCCGGTGCGGAATTCCTCGCCGAAGCCGCTGGCGCCAGACACGTCCTGGCCGGCTTTCCAGTTCGCCCCGAGCTGGTCGTAGCGCGCGCGCTTCTCCTCGTCGCGCAGCACCTCGTAGGCCTCGGAGATCTGCTTGAAGCGATCCTCGGCACCCGGCTCCTTGTTGACGTCGGGGTGGTATTTGCGGGCCAACTTCCGATAGGCGCGGCGAATGTCGTCGGGGCTGGCGGTGCGCGGAATCTCCAGCGCCTCGTAGTAGTCCTGGAAGCCGACCGCCATCAGTGCGCATGTTCGGGCGCACGCGCCACCACGACCTGCGCGGGGCGGATCACGCGGTCACCGCGCGCGACGCCCGACCGCTGCACCTCCACGATCGTGCGATCGGGCACGTCTCCCGAAGCTCGCACGGCGACCGCCTCGTGACGTTCGGGATCGAACTGCTCGCCGAGCGCGCCGATGCGCTGCGCACCCTGGCGATCCAGCACGGCGTCTATCTGTTGCAGGACCGCCCGCAGTCCCTCGTAGCAAGGGCCTTCCGGCTCCATCTGAATGGCCCGCTCCACGCTGTCGAGGACCTGCAGCCAGTCCTCCAGCGCGGACTCCCTGGCCTCGGCCACGCGCCGGTCGACTTCTCGGGTGGCGCGCTTGCGATAGTTGTCGAGGTCGGCGAGCGCGCGCTTGTAGCGGTCCTCGACGCGGGCCAGCTCCTCGCTCAGGTCGGCCGGGGTGCTCTCGCCGTCGCGCGGCGCCTCGCCGCCTGGCGAGGGGACCTGCTCGCCTACGTCACTCCCGCGTGAACTCTGCATCTACGACGTCCTCGTCGGTCTCTGTCTGGGTCTCGGCGCCGCTGCCGTTGCCGCCCGAGCCGTTGCCGCCCGCAGCGCTCTGTGCGGTGGCGCTTGACGGCAGGCTGGAGAGCAGCTGCTGGAGGTCCGCGGTCAGCGGCCGCACACGGTCGAGCCCCGCCTGATCCTGAAGCGCCTGGCGCGCATCGCCAACGAGCTGCTCGGCACGCGCTTTTTCATGCACCGGCAGGCGATCCTGGAGCTCGCCGAGCAGCTGCTCGACCCGGTAGGCGAGCGAGTCGAGCTCGTTGCGCGCCTCGATTTCCTCGCGGCGACGACGGTCCTCATCAGCGTGCGCTTCGGCGTCTTTGATCATCTGCTCGATCGACTGCTGATCGAGGTTGGTGCTCTCGGAGATCGTGACCCGCTGTTCCTTTCCGGTCTCCTTGTCTCGTGCTGAGACGTTGAGGATGCCGTTGGCGTCGACGTCGAAGGTAACCTCGATCTGGGGAACACCACGCGGCGCGGGCGGGATGCCCTCGAGTCGGAAGCGGGCGAGCTGGCGGTTGTCGTTGGCGAGCTCGCGCTCTCCCTGTAGGACCACGATGTCGACGGCGGTCTGGTTGTCCTCGGCGGTCGAGAACACCTCGGTCCGGCGTGCGGGGATCGTCGTGTTGCGCTCGATCACCTTTGTCATCACGCCGCCGAGGGTTTCCAGGCCGACGGACAGCGGCAGCACGTCGAGAAGCACCACGTCCTCGACTTCGCCCTTGAGCACCCCCGCCTGCAGCGCGGCGCCGATCGCGACCACCTCATCGGGGTTCACCGTCATGTTCGGGTCTTTTCCGCCGGTGAGACGCCGCACCAGCTCCTGGACGGCGGGCATCCGCGTCGCGCCTCCAACGAGGATCACCTCGTCGATGTCATCGGCGGTCAGTTTGGCGTCGGCGAGGACCTGCTCGACGGGACCTTTGGTGCGCTCGACCAAGTCTTTGGTGAGCTGCTCGAAGGTCGCCCGCGCTAGCGAGACGTTGAGATGCTTCGGGCCGGAGGCGTCGGCGGTGATGAACGGCAGGTTGATCTGGGTCTGGGGCGCCGTCGACAGCTCGACCTTGGCGCGCTCGGCGGCCTCGTACAGCCGCTGCAGAGCCTGCGGGTCCTGGCGCAGGTCGATGCCCTGATCGCGCTTGAACTCTTCGGCCAGCCAGTCGACGATTCGTTTGTCGAAGTCATCTCCGCCAAGGTGCCCGTCGCCGCTCGTCGCGCGAACCTCGACCACGCCATCGCCGACGTCGAGCAGGGAGACGTCGAAGGTGCCGCCCCCGAGGTCGAAAACGAGCACGGTCTCCTGACCCTTCTTGTCCATCCCGTAGGCAAGCGCCGCGGCCGTGGGCTCGTTGATGATCCGAAGAACCTCGAGCCCCGCGATCTTGCCGGCGTCCTTGGTCGCCTGGCGTTGGGCGTCGTTGAAGTAGGCCGGCACCGTGATCACGGCCTCGGTCACCCTCTCGCCGAGGAATTTGCCGGCGTCCTCCGCCAGCTTGCGCAGGATCAGCGCCGAGATCTCCTCGGGCGCGTACTGTTTGCCCCTGATTTCGAAGCGGACCGCGTCGTTGGACCCTTTCGCGACCTTGTAGGAGACGATCTTCGCCTCCTCGTCGACTTCGCCCCACTTGCGGCCGATGAACCGCTTCGCGGAGTAGATCGTCGCCTCCGGGTTGAGGATCGCCTGGCGCTTGGCAACCTGGCCGACGAGGCGCTGTCCGTCGTCCGTGAAGGCGACAACCGAGGGGGTGGTCCGCTGGCCCTCCGCGTTCGGGATCACCTCGACTTTGCCGCCCTCCATGGTCGCGGCGACCACCGAGTTGGTGGTGCCCAGGTCGATTCCGACTGCCTTCGGCATGGAAGCTCCTCTCGGTTTGTCTGCTGTCCCTCCTACCCATAGGGCGCGCAGCTCACGCGTCAAGCTTGGCATCCGTGGGATTCGCGGGCAGACCCGCCGCTGCGAGGACAGTCATCTCAGCGCTTGCCCCCGCCCGGGCGCGGCCTAGTCGTAGAGAAAGAGGCAACCCTCGCGAAGGAGCGTCATGAGCGGTCGTGACGTAACGGCTGCCCAATTCTTCAGACCAACGACCGAGAGGAGCGACCATGGCAATCCCCGTACGACGCACTGAGACCGCGCCCCGGCCGCCGCAGCGTTGGGAGCCGTTCCGGGAACTCGAGCAGCTGCACGAGCAGATGGGGCGGCTGATGGACACCGTGTGGGCCCCGATCGGTGAAGGCAACGGCGGGACGTGGATCCCGCTGGCCGACATCGAGGAGACCGACGACGCGTGGATCGTCGAAGCGGAGCTACCGAGCGTCAACCGCAATGACATCAACGTCGAGCTACGCGACAACGAATTGGTGGTGACCGGAGAGATCAAGGAGAAGGAGCGCAAGGGCGTCCTGCGCCGGCGCACGCGGCGCAAGGGCCAGTTCGAGTACCGCGTGACGCTGCCCGGCCTCCCTAAGGAGGAGGGCATCGAGGCCAACCTGCATGAGGGCGTGCTGACAGTGCGTGTGCCAAAGGCCGAACAGGAACGGCCTCGGCGCATCGACGTCAAAGCGGCCTGAGCATGGACGCTGCCGTCGCTGGGCGGCGCCAGCTCGATCCGCAGGGCTGGCGTCGCGCGGGCGAATCGCTCGTCCGCGAGCTCTCCTTCAGGGATTTCGATGCGGCGATCGCCTGCCTGCAGCGAGTGGCGGCCTGCGCCGAGGATCACCTGCGCCGGCCGGACATGTGCATCCTCGACTTCAACCGTGTTCGCCTCACGATCACCAACCCGCACCACGCGGGACTCACGACGGCCGAGCTGCGCCTGGCGCAGAAGGTCAATGAGGTCCTCGAGCCATGACACGGGACCGGCGAGCGTGAGCGCCGACGCCCGCCGCAGGCGACCGGTCGCGGCACAGGTCGACGTGGACTACTCGCCCAGCCTCCAGACCATCCGGCGCATCGAGGAGCTGCGGGCCGACGGGCTGCCGATCGTGTCCGCATACGTGCCGGTTGTACCGGGGGGGGAGGGTCGCAAGCTCCTGCGCAGCGAGACCGACAGCCTCCTGCACCAGATCCGTCCGATCGCCAACGATCGAGAGCTCGACCACGCCGTGCGGCTCTCGCTGCGAGGAGACATCGATCGCATCGGGGAGCTCGTCGAGAACGGTTCCTTCAAAGCGGGGACACTCGCGATCTTCTCCGCCAGCGGCGCCGGCATCTTCGAGGCGATCGGCCTGCCGCGGGCCGTGCGCGAGCGGATCACGGTCGACGCGACGGCGGCGATCCGCCCGATGACCGCGGTGCTCGACGAGTATCACCGCTGCTGCGCGGTCCTCGTTGACCGTGAGACCGCGTTCGCATGGGAGCTGTATCTCGGCGAGGTGCTGGAGGCGGGAGCGCTGCCGGGCGCCGGGCGACGCGGCCTCGGCCACGCCGTCAACGAGCGGCGAAACGATCACAGGGCGGAGGAGCTCGAGAAGCGACACTTCCGCGAGGTCGCCACGGCGCTCGACGAGCTGTTTCGCATGCGCGGGTACGACGTCCTCGTCGTGGGTGGCCACGAAGACGAGCTGCCGCGCTTCGTCGCGCAGCTCTCCAGGCCCCTGCGCGAGCGCGTCGTCGGGACCTTCCCGGCCGACGACGACAGCATGAAGGCGGTAGCCGCGCGCGGGCACGCCGAAGCGATCCTTCACGACTTCGAGCTCTCGGAGCACCGGCGGATGGTCGCCGAGGTGCTGGCCAGTGCGGCGGCTGGCGGCCAGGCTGCGGTCGGCCTGGAGCCCTGCCTGTGGGCGGGCTCGGTGCGCGCCGTGCAGGCGCTGTTCGTGGACGAGGGCGCGAGCTCGCCGGGCGTCGTCTGTGACGAGTCGCGTTGGTTTGCCCTGAGCGCCGAAGTCTGCCCCGTGTGCGGTCGAGAGACCCGGCGGGTTCCGGACGTGATCAACGACCTCATCGAGGCGGTGATCGAGGACGGCGGCTCGATCCACCACGTCGATGGCGACGCCGGTCTCGGCGAGCGCCTCGCGGCGGCCTCGCTGCACTTCGAGCTGCCCCCCGCGCCCGAAGGTACGATCGGAACCTGATGTCCAGCGCCAGCACGATCATCACCTGTCCCAACTGCGGCACGAAGAATCGTGTACGCCCGACGGCGTCGGGCGTACCGCGGTGCAGCGTCTGCCACACGCTGCTGCCGTGGATCGTCGAAGCCACCAAGGATTCGTTCCAGGAGGAGGTCACGGCGTCGGTGCCCGTGCTCGTCGACTTCTGGGCGCCCTGGTGCGGGCCGTGTCGGATGGTCTCGCCGCTCGTCGAGCGGATGGGGAGGGAGAATGCCGGGCGCCTGAAGGTGGTCAAGCTCAACACGGACGAGGCCCCCGAGATCTCGATGCGCTTCAGCGTTCAGGGCATCCCGCTGCTCGTTCTGATCAAGGACGGCTCGGAGGTCGATCGGATGGTCGGCGCCGTGCCATTCGAGCGGCTGCGGCAGTGGCTCGAGCCCCATCTCGAGCCGACGCACGAGCGAGCCTGACACGAGTTCCGGCCGCGGATCTGCCCTGGTGCTGGCGCCACGGCGACCTACCGCCGTAGGTGAACCTGGTCACGATCAAAGGAAGGCTGACGATGGCACACCGCTGGAGTGAACCGTTCGCGAGCGACGTCGCCGGCGGCCGCGACTTCGAACCCTTCCTCTTCGGAGATCGGCCGATCTCCGAGGCGATCGACCGCGCGAGGACCTGGTTGATCGTGGTGGGAACTCTCGCGCTGATCATCGGGATCGTGTCGGTCGCCGTGCCGCTGATCGCATCGGTTGCGATCACGATCTTCATCGGCTGGGTGCTCGTCGTCGCAGGCGTCGTGGCGGGCGTCCACGCGGTCTCCCATCGCGCCGCGCTCCGTGGCCTGGACGCCGTGCTTACGTTGGTCGCCGGGCTGTATCTGCTGATCTTCCCGCTGAGCGGCACGGTGTCGCTGACGTTCATCCTCTCCGTCTGGTTCTGTGCCGGCGGCTTGCTCTCGCTGCTAGCCGCGTCGCGACGGCGCGACGCACCCGATATGGCGATGACGGCGTTCGGCGGCGCTCTCTCGGTCATCCTCGGCGTGCTGATCGCGGTGAGCCTGCCCAGCTCCGCCGGCTGGGCCATCGGCCTGCTCGTCGGGATCAACCTGATCTTCTGGGGCGTGCGAGCGCTAACCGGAGCACACGCGCTGAGGCGGCTGCTCGAGCAGGCCTGAGCCCCGAGAGCACCGCCGCCAGTAGGGAGGCGGCCTCCGCACGGGCTATGCGACCCTTCGGGTCGTGAACGTGCTGATCTATGGCGACACCGAGACCTCGCCGGATCTTCGGCATGAGGTTCCCGTCGCGATCGGCGACCCGTTCCTCTACCTGGAGGCCGACGGCCGACGGGCCGTGGTGACGAATGCGCTGGAGGAGGACCGCATCGCGAGGGCGGCCCCCGATCTCGAGCTTCTGCTGGAAGATGCGCTCGGTAGGGGCGAGCTGCTTGCCGAAGGCGGTTCGGACGCCGAGGTCAACATCGAGATCTGTATGCGCGCGACGGCCGCCTTTGGAATCGAAGAGGCTCTGGTCCCGCCAGGCTTCCCGCTCGAACTGGCCGACCGGCTGCGGGGCGGGGGTGTCACGCTGACCGCCGAGCGGACGCTCTTCAGCGAACGCCGACGGCGTAAGACGGACGCGGAGATGGCGGGGATCAGGCGGGCAGCCGGCGTCGCGTCAGACGCGATGAGCGAGGCGGCCGCGATTCTTCGTGAGGCCGTGGTGGACGGAGACGATCTGCTCCTCGACGGCGAGCTCCTGACCGCGGAGGCCGTGCGTTCGCGGATACGCGAGCTCTGCGCCCGGGCGGGCGCGCCGGCACCGGCGGACATCGTGGTCCGAGCTCTCGGGCCGAACCCCCCGATCGGACACGATCCCGGGGCGGGGCCGCTGCCTGCGAACACCCCGATCGAAGTCGACCTGTGGCCGCGCGACGAGCAGTCGGGGTGCTGGGCGGACATGACCCGGACATTCGTGCGCGGTGAGATCAGCGACCGTGTCGGCGAGCTGCATGCGCTCGTGCTCGACGCACACGAGCAGGCGTGCGGGGCGGTCCGGGCGGGGGTCGCCGGTGGGGAGCTCCACGGGATCGCGAGCGGCGTGTTCGAGACGGCTGGATATCCGACGAAGCGCACCAAGAAGCCAGGCGAGACGCTTCGCGAAGGTTTCTACTACAGCCTTGGTCACGGTGTGGGCCTCGAGATTCACGAGCCTCCATTGCTGGGACTAGGAGACAGTGAGACGCTGGCTGCAGGAGACGTCGTCGCCGTCGAGCCGGGAATCGTCATCGGTGGGGTGGGTGGCTCAGGCGTCGAGGACCTGCTGGTCGTCACCGCGGACGGAAGCGAGCGTTTGACCGGGGCATTTCCTTATGGCCTCGTCCCGTGAGGGTGAGCGTCGCGGCCAAAAATGCCGCCAGTCTCACCCACAAGCGACAAGCTGAGAGAGTGGCGGTGTGACCATCGCCGAGCTTTGGCGGCGCGGCCAGGTCGGCTGGCCGCGACGTTTCCCGATAGCGCAGTTCCCGAACCCGCCGTTGCTACTCGCATTCGCCGGGCTGGGACTCGCTGCTGCGACCAACGGCCCCGCTCATGATGTCGGGCGCGCAATCTTCAGCGTCGGCCTCGCCGTTTGGGCGTGGCAGGAGCTTGTGAGCGGCGTCAACTGGTTCCGTCGCCTTCTCGGGGCGGGGGCGCTCGTCTGGCTCGTGGTCGGTCTTGCCGGCGAGCTGTGAGGGCCCTTGGTCCGACGTCGTCAAAAAGGTGGAGCTAGTCGGGCTCGAACCGACGACCTCTAGCGTGCCACGCTAGCGCTCTCCCAGCTGAGCTATAGCCCCAAGCAGGCTTCAGGAAGTTTAGCCGTCAAGCTCCCGTTGCCTCAAGCCGGGCTTCCTTTAAGCCGCCGCATCACCGCCGCAAACTCGTAATCGCGAGCCCAGTTGATCCGGTCGGCTTGGTTGTTCCTGGCTGGCTCGAATCGAAGATGAATGACCCTGCGTCCCGCGGCAATGTCGATCGGGATGAGAAAGCATCTGTTCAGATGCGGGGAGTAGACGCCCACTACGTCGATCTCGGTCGCGGCGTAGCTCGTCCGCACGTATCCATTGGGCGTGTACCGGGATGTCTGCAGGTTCACCGACACGACACCATCAAGACGTTGAGCCAGCTTGCATTGGACTCGCAACAAGGTGGGGTCCATGTCGATCGCGAGGTCATATCGACCGCCCTCGCACACGGGGCGTAGCACGAGGAGGCCGAGCTGGACCGCCGCAGCAGTGATCGCAGCTTCGGCGACGGCACCCTTCTGGCTTGGGGTCAGATCGTTCATCGCCGCAGACGCTACGCGGCCACTGCGACGAAACTCTCGGTCGGGGCGCTCCCTGCTCGAGCGCGGGTTGCCGCCGCGAGCGACGCCCCGGGGGCTCCGGCGGTCAATCCCGCGGCATGAACTCCGGGACGTCCAGGTCGTCGCCCGGCCCGTCGTAGTCGTCCGGACTG
Source organism: Solirubrobacterales bacterium (assembly GCA_025964115.1). Taxonomy (GTDB): domain Bacteria; phylum Actinomycetota; class Thermoleophilia; order Solirubrobacterales; family Solirubrobacteraceae; genus Palsa-744. Next base: position 14,712 of record JAOPZM010000114.1, on the reverse strand, counting down.
TTCCGTCGGCTCGCGGGGCCCGCGCCCGTGCCCCTGCCGGCCCCCGGAGCGGTCTGGTCGAGTCGCGCCGTCATCGCGCCGTGAGCGAGGCCCACGTCCCGCAGCAGGCGTTCGGCGTTGTTGCGTAGCGAGACCGAGAGCTCGCTCAGGTTGCGTGAGAGCTCCGTGCCCTCGCCAAGCACCTCCCGGGCGACGATGTGCGCCTCGCTCGTGACCTCGCGCGCATCCGCCATCGCCCGCGAGCGGATCTCCTTCGCCTGCTTCTCGGCGGTGGCCCGCAGCTTGTCCAGCTCCTCGCGGCGCGTCGCCAGCAGGCGCTCGGTCTGCTCGCGGGTCTCCTCGACGCTCCGATTGACCGCGTCGCGGGAGCTGGCCAACAGCCGCTCCGACTCGCTGCTCGCGGCTGCAAGCACCCTCTCGGACTCGTCCTGCGCGGCAGCAAGGACCCGCGCTGACTCCTCGCTCGCGGAGGCGAGCACATGCTCCGACTCGGCATTTGCCGCACCGAGAACCTGCTCGGCGTGCGCACGCGCGTCGCTGAGCACCCGCTCGGCATCCTCACGGGCCTGTGCGCTGACGCGGGTCGCCTCATCGCGCGTGCGCTCGGCATCCGCATGCAGCGCCGCCACCGCCGCAAGCGCCTCGTTTCTGCTCGACTCGGCCTGCCCGCGCGCCTCCCGCAGGGTCTCCTCGGCCTCCTCCTCGGCCGCGCGCACGCGGTGATCTGCCGCCCTGTCCGCCTCGGCGATCCGCTCGCGGGCACGCGCCTCCGCCTGCTCACGTAGCTCGTTCGCTGCTCGTTCTGCCGCACCGACGATGTTCGCCACGCGACCCGGTGCGGCGCTGAGGGCGTCCCGGTCCCCGTCGTGTGCGTCGAGGTCGGCCTCGTGCGGAGGCTCCATGCGGCAATGGTAAACCCCGCCATCCCCGCCGGCGCCCTGCCCGCGACTCGCCGCGATGGCAGAAACCGTTGGAAATCTGTCCTTGCGGACAGAGCCGGAGTAGGGGATCATCGACGCATGAGCCCGTCAGCTCAACAGCGCAAGGTCGTGATCGTCGCCTACCCCGGTGTGCAGAGCCTCGACGTGACCGGCCCGCTGGAGGTCTTCGCCGGCGCCCAGCAGCTGATCGACGCCACGGCACGCGAGGACCCCGGCTATGAGATACGCATCGTGAGCTCCGACGGCGCGCCGCTGCGCTCATCGAGCGGCCTCGTCATGACCCCAAACACGCGGGTCGCCGACGCGTCCCGCGACATCGACACGCTGATCGTCGCGGGCGGCCACGGCCACGCGGACGCCGCGGACGACGGGACGCTGATCGAATGGATCAGGCGCGCCTCCGCGACCGCGAGGCGCACGGCGTCGGTCTGCACCGGCGCCTTCCTGCTCGCCCGCGCGGGCCTCCTCGATGGCCGCCGCGCGACCACCCACTGGGCATCGGCCGAGCAGCTCGCCCGCCTCTATCCCGAGGTCAGGGTCGACGCCGACCCGATCTTCCTGCGCGACGGTCAGATCTGGACCTCCGCCGGCGTCACCGCAGGCATGGACCTCGCGCTCGCCCTCGTCGAAGAGGATCTCGACCGCGACGCCGCGCTGGCGATCGCCCGGCACCTCGTCCTCTTCCTGCGCCGACCCGGCAACCAGTCCCAGTTCAGCGCGACGCTCGCTGCCCAGCAGCCCGACAGCGAGCCGCTGCGAGAGGTTCAGCGACTCGTGCTTGAGAACATCTCGGCCGCGCACACGGTCGAGTCAATGGCAGCGCGCGCCAACCTGAGCCCGCGCCACTTCGCGCGCGCCTTTGCCGCCGAGACCGGCGTCACCCCGGCCCGCTACGTCGAGCGCGTGCGCCTGGAGGCGGCCCGGAGGCTCCTCGAGGACAGTGCCGAGCCCGTCGCCTCGGTCGCGGCGGCGTGCGGCTTCGGCACGGCCGAGACGATGCGCCGCTCGTTCCTCCGCGCGCTCGGCGTCGGGCCCGCCGAGTACCGACGCCGCTTCCGAACCCACAGCCACGACCACCGCAGCCGTCCGCGCGCCGCAGCATGAGCCCTCGTTTCCACGGCGAAGGAGCCAGAAGATGAACATCGCGATCCTCCTCTACGACAAACTCACAGCGCTCGATGCCATCGGCCCATACGAGGTGCTCAGCCGCCTTCCCGGGGCAACGGTGACGTTCGTCGCGCAGACGCCCGGGCCCGTGCGAACCGACAACGGCATGCTCACGATCCTCGCCGAGAAGGCGATCGACGAGGTACAGGCGCCCGACATCCTGCTCGTGCCCGGCGGTCCCGGCGAGGTCGCGGCGCGCGCGGGCGGGCCCACGCTCGACTGGGTGCGCACCGCCCACGAGACGACTACCTGGACGACATCGGTATGCACCGGCTCGCTCGTCCTCGCCGCCGCCGGGCTGCTGAACGGCAGGCGCGCCACGAGCCACTGGCTCGCGCTGGAGCAGCTCGCTCGCCTGGGCGCGCAGCCGGTGTCAGAGCGCGTCGTCTTCGACGGGAAGATCGTCACCGCCGCCGGCGTGTCGGCCGGAATCGACATGGCTCTCGCGCTCGCCGCGACGATCGCGGGAGACCAGGTCGCCCAGGCGATCCAGCTGGGCATCGAGTACGATCCCCAGCCGCCCTTCGACGCCGGGTCCCCCGCAAAGGCCCCCGCTGAGATCGTGAGCCTCCTGCGGCGCGGCAGCCGCTTCGAGCAGGGGGAGGTCGCGGCCGCCCCTCGGTAGCTCCCAAATTCCGGGCCTCGTCGCGGACCGCCCGCTAACCTCCGATCTCCGATGGCAGAGCACCGCTATGAGCCCCGAGAGATAGAGCAGCGCTGGCAGAACGTATGGGCGCAGGAGCACACCTGGGAGGTCGCCAACGAGGGCACCGACCAGGACCGCGCCGAGCTGACGGGCCACGCAGCGCTCGAGCAGAACTCCTACGTGCTCGAGATGCTGCCCTACCCCAGCGGCGAGCCTCACATCGGTCACCTGAAGACCTACTCGGTCGGAGACGCGATCGCGCACTTCCACCGTCGGTTGGGGCGGCGCGTTCTGCACCCCATGGGCTACGACTCGTTCGGCCTGCCCGCGGAGAACCACGCGATCAAGACCGGCGTGCACCCGCGCGTGTCGATCGCCGAATCGATCGACTCCTTCCGCCGCCAGTTCCATTCGTGGGGCATCTCGATCGACTGGTCGCGCGAGTTCGCCACGAGCGAACCCAGCTACTACCGCTGGACGCAGTGGATCTTCCTCGAGCTGTTCCGCGCCGGCCTTGCCTACCGCAAGGAGGCCGCGGTCAAGTGGTGCCCTAACGACCAGACGGTCCTCGCCAACGAGCAGGTCGACGCCGAAGGCCGCTGCGAGCGCTGCGGATGCCTCGTCGAAGTCCGCCAGCTCGAGCAGTGGTTCCTGCGCATCACCGACTACGCCGAGCGCCTGCTGAACGACCTCGACGGCATCGACTGGCCCCAGCACGTCAAGACGATGCAGCGAAATTGGATCGGTCGCAGCGAGGGCGCCGAGGTCATCTTCCGCAGCGAGGAGGTGGGAATCGACTATCCCGTCTTCACCACGCGCCCCGACACGCTCTTCGGAGCCACGTTCTTCGTGATGGCACCCGAGCATCCCGACGTGCTGCGCCTCGCGCGCGGGACGCCGCAGGAGCAGGCCGTCCACGACTACGTGAACCACGCGCTCACGGAGACCAACGAGGAACGCGGCAACGCGGAGAGGCCCAAGACCGGCGTGCCGCTCGGTCGCACCGTCGTCAACCCGGTCAATGGCGAGCAGCTGCCGATGTTCGTAGCCGACTACGTGCTCATGGAGTACGGAACCGGTGCGATCATGGCCGTCCCGGCGCACGACGAGCGCGACCACGCCTTCGCCAAGGCCTACGGGCTCCCGATCCGGCAGGTCATCGCACCTCGCCCAGCGACCGATGGGGAGCCCGCACAGCTGCCGGCGGACGCTGAGGAGCTGCCCTACACGGGGGACGGAGTCATCGTCAACTCACACCCCGACTTCGACGGCATGGACAACCGCCGGGCGCTGGGCGAGATCGTCGCGTGGCTCGACCGCGAAGGCAAGGGCCACGCGTCGGTCAACTACCGGCTTCGCGATTGGCTCGTGTCCCGCCAACGCTACTGGGGCTGCCCGATACCGATCGTCTACTGCGAGCGCTGCGGCGTGGCGCCGGTGCCCGAGGAGGAGCTGCCGGTCAGGCTGCCCGACATCGAGGACTACACGCCGAAGGGCCGCTCGCCGCTGGCGGCCGCCGAGGAGTGGGTGAACACGACATGCCCGACGTGCGGCGGACCCGCCCGACGTGAGACGGACACGATGGACACGTTCGTGGACTCCTCCTGGTACTTCCTGCGCTACTGCGACCCCCACGACGAACAGGCGGCCTGGGACCCGGCTGCCCTGCGCGAGTGGATGCCCGTCGACCAGTACATCGGCGGTGTCGAGCACGCGATCCTGCACCTGATGTACGCGCGGTTCTTCACCAAGGCCCTCGCCGACCTCGGGCATCTCGACTTCCAGGAGCCCTTCCAGGCGCTCTTCACACAGGGCATGGTCACCAAGGACGGCTCCAAGATGAGCAAGTCCAAGGGCAACGTGGTCTCCCCGGCGGCGATCGTCGAGCGCGTCGGCGCCGACACGGCCCGCTGCTACATCCTGTTCGTCGGGCCCCCCGACCAGGACGCCGACTGGTCCGACGAGGGAGTCGAGGGCGTTCACCGGTTCCTCGGCAGGCTGTGGAGGCTCGCCGCCGAGACGGCCGACCGCGCCGGCGGGCCCGCAGCCGGCCTCACGCAGCCCACGGCCTCCGACGGAGCAGATCTCGCGCTTCTGCGAAAGACCCACTGGGCGATAGACAAGGTGAGCGGCGATCTGCGGCGCTTCGCCTTCAACACCGCCATCGCCGCCGTGATGGAGCTGCTCAACGAAGCCTCGCGCCTGCGCGACTCGGCTTCGTTGCAGGCCATGCGCTTCGCCCTCGGCACAGCCGCCTCGCTGCTGTTCCCGTTCGCACCGCACGTCTCCGCGGACGCCTACGACCGTCTCACAGGCGAACGCGTGTGGGAGCAGCCGTGGCCCGAGGCCGAGGAGGCGCTCCTCGAGCGCGATGTCTACGAGCTCGTGTGTCAGGTCAACGGCAAGGTCCGCGACCGCGTGCAGGCCAGCGTCGATGCGAGCCCGGAGGCGCTCAAGGAGCTGTGCCGCGCCGCCCCGAACGTCAGGGCCCACGTCGACGGGCGTGAGCTCGTCAAGGAGGTGGTCGTGCCCGGCAAGCTCGTCAACCTCGTCGTCCGCTGATCGGCGCCTGAATGGCCGCCGGCGAGGCGCGGACCCGGATCGATGCCGCCTGAGCTGCGACGTAGACTGCGACCGTGGCCGCTCTCAAACCCGCATATCTGATCCACGGGGACGACCACGGCGCCGTCGCCGAGCGCCGCGCGGGCCTGCGCGCGCTCGCCGAAGGAGGCGAGGGCGATGCCGCGAGCGTCGAGCTGCTCGAGGGTGATGCGGGAACACCGGCCGGCGTGGCCCAGGCTCTGGCGACCATGACCCTCGCGATCGGGCGTCGTGTGATCATCGTCGAGGGAGTGGAGCGCTGGCGGGATGCCGATGTGGAGAAGCATCTCCTGCCCGCCATGCGCGAGATACCCCCCGAGACCACGCTCGCGCTGTTCGCGCGCGAGGAGCCTCGCGCGAAGGCGGCTGCGCCAGTCCACGAGGCCGTCAAGCGCGCTGGCGGCCAGGTCGTCGCGCAGATGACCGTCAAGCCGTGGGAGCTCCCGAAGTGGGCGCGCGAGCAGGCCGCACGCATCGGCCTCTCGCTCGACGGCGCAGCCGCAAAGGCCCTCGTAGCCCAGGTTGGCGAGCGCCAGCAGCGCCTTTTGCGGGAGCTCGAGAAGCTGGCGCTCGAGGACGAGTCACCCGACAAGGGCGCTGTGAGCGACCCCTCGGCGCGAGCGGCCGGGTCATCGGCCATGAGGCAGGTGACGCTCGCGGACATCGAGAGCCGGGCGGCGCACTCGGCGGAGTGGCGGGCATACGGGCTCGCCGACGCGCTCGTCGGGGGCGACCGCCGCGAGGCCGCCCTCTCGTACCTGCGCCTGCGCCACCAGGGCGAGCGGCTCTCCGGACTGACCTACCTGATGGCCCAGCGGCTGCGCGACGCGCTCGCCGCGGCGCTGCGCCTTCGCTCGGGCGAGTCGGTCGCGGAGGTCAAGCGAGGGATACGCATGCCGCCGCGAGCCGCCGATCGCTTTCTCGCCGACGTCGCCCACACCGATCCCGAGAAGCTGCGAGAGGCGCTCGCAGCGCTCGCAGACCTGGAAGTCGACTCGAGAGGCGGGGCGGTGCTGTCGATCGGTCGCTCGCCGCTTGCGGGCATGAGCGAGGACACGCTCGCCCTCCGCGCGATCGAGGAGATGACCCGCTAGGAGGCTTTGCCGCCGGCGAGCAGGCGCGCCGCGCGTGACTTGCGGTGTGCGCCCGTGTTGCGGTGCACGGAGCCCCGCTTGACCGCCTTGTCGATCGTGCTCACGAGCTCCCGGTGCGTGGCCTCGGCCGCGGCCCCGTCGCCGCTCTCCACGAGACCCTCCAGACGGCGGAAGTAGGTCTTGATCGTCGAGGTGTAGAGCCGGTTCTCCAGACGCTCGCGCTCGGAGCGCAGGATCCGCTTCTTCTGTGAATGGATGTTGGCCATAGCTGGTTCGCGGGCGCCTCACAACACGCGGGGGCGCGCCGCGGAGGGCCGTACTATAGCGGCCTTGTCCGCCGCGGCAGAACCCTTCGCCGAGGAGCCGCCCGCACCGCCGCCCCCCGGCGGCGGGGGCGTGGCCCGCAACACCGCGATCTTCTCGATCGCCACCGGCGTCTCGCGCGTGGCGGGCCTCGTCCGCGAAATCGTGGCGGCCAGCTTCTTCGGCACCCGCGGCCCGGCGTCGGCCTTCACGATCGCCTTCCAGATCCCGAACCTCGTCAGCAACCTGTTCGCCAACGCGGCCCTCTCGGCCGCCTTCGTGCCCGTCTTCACCGACCTGCTGCAGCAGGGCCGTCGCAAAGAGGCCTTCCGCCTGGCCTCGAGCCTGTTCTGGATCCTGCTGATCCTGCTCGGCGCCGTCACCGCCTTCTTCATCCTCGCCGCCGGCCTGATCATGCCGCTGTTCACAGGCAGCACCTTCAACTCCCAGCTCGACGCCCTCACCGTGGGCCTCTCGCAGATCCTCTTCCCGGTCGTGCTGATCCTCGGGCTCAACGGCCTGCTCGTCGGGGTGCTGCAGTCATACGACCACTTCACGATCCCCGCGATCTCACCGGCGGTGTGGAACGTCGTGATCCTGATCCTGCTGGTCGTCCTGCGCCCGCACTTCCACGGCGGCTACGAAAACGGCCATCAGCTCTACGCCTACGCGATCGCGATCCTTGTCGCGACGGTCGTCCAGCTGCTGATGGCGTTCGGCGCCCTGGGACGCATCGACTTCCGCCTGCAGGTCTCGATCGACTGGCACGACCCCCGCATCCGCCAGGTCCTCGTGCTGATGCTCCCGGTGACGATCGGCCTTGGCATCGTCAACCTCGACCAGCTCATCAACTCGGTCTTCGGAACGCTCGTCTCAAAGCAGGCGCCGCGAGCGATCGACAACGCCTTTCGCATCTACATGCTCCCGCAGGGCCTCTTCAGCGTCGCCGTCGCGACGGTCCTGTTCCCCACCCTGAGCCGCATGGCGGCGCGCCGTGACGCCGCCGGAATGCGGCGAGCGGTGGGCATCGGCATGCGCCAGATCAACCTCCTGCTGATCCCGGCCGCGGCCTTCATGATCGTGCTCACGACACCGATCGTGCAGCTCGTGTTCGAACGGGGAGCCTTCGGCCGCGAATCGACGCACCTCGTCTCGATCGCGCTGTTCTGGTTCGCCTTCAGCCTGCCCTTCGGCGGCGTCAACCTGCTGCTCACGAGGACCTTCTTCGCCGTCCAGCGCCCCTGGATACCGACGCGCCTGGCTGCGCTGAACATCGTCGTCGACGTGATCGTGAGCATCGCCCTCTACAGGCCGCTCGGCATCGCCGGGCTGATCATCGGCACGGTCGCGGCGAACGCCGTGATGACCGCGCTCCAGCTCCAGCGCCTGCGCGCCGGCTTCAACGGCCGCCTCGAAGGCGCGCAGACGACGATGATCACCGCCCGCATCGCCCTCGCCTCGGCGCTCCTCGCAGGCGTCTCGTGGGTCGTTTGGAAGCTGCTGCACTCGCTGCTCGGCGGATCGCTCGCCGCGCAGATCGTGAGCGTGGGAGCCGCCGGCGCCGCGGGCATGTTCGTCTACGTGCGCGCGGTCCTGGCGATGCGCATACCCGAGGCCCACCAGGTGAGCCGCCTGATCAGGGCGCAGCTGGGGAGGGCCTAGCCAGGAGCCGCTGCCCTGAGGAGGGCATGCCGCCGGACGAGCCTTCGCTCGCCCGGTGCATCCGATCAGAGATCGCCGCTTACTACTTACGTCCCAGGACTGCGTGTCTTGCCTGGGCGGCGTGACACTCCCGACACCTGGACAGGCCGCCAGCCCGAGGGCCGACGCGTTGCCGCGGCGGGATCTCAAGGACCCCTAGTCGAGTTGGCGATCCGCCGGACCTTCAAGGCTAGCGGGTTCAGGCCGGCGGCCAGCGCCGGTCCCTGGCGCCGGACACCATCTATCGTGACGCGAGGCCCATGGACCAGTCACACATCCGCAACTTCTCGATCATCGCCCACATCGACCACGGCAAGTCGACGCTGGCCGACCGCATCCTCGAGCTGACCCACACGGTCGCCCCACGAGAGATGCGCGCGCAGCTGCTCGACTCGATGGACCTCGAGCGCGAGCGCGGCATCACGATCAAGGCGCAGGCGGTGCGCGTCTTCTTCACGGCGCACGACGGCGAGACCTATCAGCTGCATCTGATCGACACGCCCGGCCATGTCGACTTCACCTATGAGGTCTCGCGCTCGCTCGCCGCCTGCGAGGGCGCGCTGCTCGTCGTCGACTCCTCCCAGGGCGTCGAGGCGCAGACGGTCGCCAACACATACCTGGCCGTCGAGTCGGGCCTCGAGCTGATCCCCTGCCTGAACAAGATCGACCTTCCCGGCGCGGAGCCGCAGCGCGTCGCGGGCGAAGTCAGCGAGCTGATCGGCGAGGCACCCGAGTCGATCCTCCAGATCAGCGGCAAGACGGGAGAGGGAGTCGGTGAGGTGCTCGAGGAGCTGATCGCCAGGGTCCCGCCGCCCTCTGGAGATCCCGAGGGCCCGCCTCGGGCCCTGATCTTCGATTCCGAGTTCGACCAGTACCGCGGCGTGATCGCCTACATCAGGGTCGTGGACGGCGTCTTCCGAAAGGGCGAGCAGATCCGTGCGATGGCGACCGGCACCGAAGCGGACATCGACGACATCGGCTTCTTCAGCCCGCAGATGATGCCCACCGACCAGCTCGCCGCCGGCGAGGTCGGCTACCTGATCACCGGGCTGAAGGACGTCACGCAGCTGCGGGTTGGCGACACGCTCACCACGCGCGCGAGGGCCGGCGGCGGCGCGCAGGCCACGGAGGCCCTGCCGGGCTACCGCGATGTCAAGCCGATGGTCTTCTGCGGGCTGTTCCCGATCGACTCCGACGACTACCCCGACCTGCGCGACGCCCTCGAGAAGCTCACGCTCAACGACGCCGCGCTCTCATGGGAGCCCGAGACGTCCGACGCGCTCGGCTTCGGCTTCCGCTGCGGCTTCCTCGGCCTGCTGCACATGGACATCGTTCGCGAGCGCCTTGAGCGCGAGTACGACCTCGAGCTGCTCGCCACGATGCCCTCGGTGGAGTTCGACATCACCCTCTCGAGCGGTGAGGAGCTCGAGGTGCACAACCCCTCGGACATGCCCGACCCCGGCACGATCGCCGAGATCCGCGAGCCCTTCATCCGCGCGTCCGTGATCGCGCCGAAAGAGTTCGTGGGGGCGGTCATGGAGCTCTGCCAGGAGCGCCGCGGCGAGCACGCCGGCATGCACTACCTCTCCCCGGAGCGCGTGCAGATGACCTACGACCTTCCGCTCGCTGAAATCGTGCTCGACTTCTTCGACCAGCTCAAGTCGCGCACGCGCGGCTACGCCTCGCTCGACTACGAGCTCAGCGGGATGAAGCCGTCGGACCTCGTCAAGCTCGACGTGCTCCTGGCCGGCGATCCGGTCGACGCGCTGTCGATGGTCGTGCACCGCGACAAGGCCTACGAGATGGGACGCACGCTCACGGAGAAGCTGCGCAAACGGATTCCCCGCCAGCAGTACGACGTTCCGATCCAGGCGGCCATCGGCTCGCACGTGATCGCGCGCGAGACGGTGAAGGCGTTCCGCAAGGACGTGATCTCGGGCTGTTACGGCGGAGACATCACGCGCAAGAAAAAGCTCTTGGCCAAACAGAAGGAGGGCAAGAAGCGCATGAAGCAGGTCGGTCGCGTCGAGGTTCCGCAGGAGGCCTTCCTCGCGGTGCTCGAGCTGGGTGAGGAGTAGTTGGAGCGACCTGTCTCAGCGACCCGCCAGGCTGGTGGCGGCACGCGCCCGGCGCGGGTTCTGTTCGTCTGCCTGGGCAACATCTGCAGATCTCCCACGGCCGAGGGCGTCATGCGCTCGCTGGTGGCGCAGGCCGGCATGTCCGACAGCGTGCGTCTGGACTCCGCCGGCACAGGAGGCTGGCACATAGGCAGCGCGCCCGACGAACGGGCCACCGCGGCCGCGTCGGAGAGGGGTATCGCGCTCGAGGGCCACGCGCGCCAGGTCCGCCCGGAGGACTTCGTCGACTTCGACCTGCTGATCGCGATGGACCACTCGAACGCGCGCGAGCTGCGGGCCCTCGCCAGCAGCGACGACCAGCGCGAGCGGGTGAGGCTGCTTCGGGAGTTCGACCCCGCGAGCGGGGCACACAGCCCGGAGGGCGGGGTCGCCGGCGACCTCGACGTGCCCGACCCCTACTACGGCTCGCCGGGCGGCTTCGAGGAAGTGCTCGACCTGGTGCAGGCCGCGTGCGAGGGCCTGCTGGCGCAGATCCGGACCGGCGAGGCTCCGTGACCCTGCCGCCCGGCGCGAGCGCGGCGACGCGCGTCGGCGGAGGCGACATCAACGAGGCCTTCCGCGTGGTGCTCGCCGATGGGCGCGAGGCCTTCGTCAAGACCCGTCCCGATGCCGCGCCCGGGGAGTACGCCGCCGAGGCGGCGGGCCTCGCCTGGCTCGCCGAGCCCGGCGCGCTGCGCACGCCGGCCGTGCTTGAGGTCGGCGAGGATTACCTCGCGCTCGAGTGGGTGCCGCACGGCCAGCTGGACGGTGTCGGGGTGCAGGAGCTCGGCTCCGGGCTCGCTGCCACCCACGGCGCCGGGGCGGAGAGCTTCGGGGCCACCGGCCAGCTTGCGAGCGCGGGATTTGGATCGCTGCGCCTGCCGAACGAGCCCACCGAGGACTGGCCCAGGTTCTACGCCGAGCGGCGCCTGCGCCCGCTCGCAGGCATCGCACGCGACCGCGCGGCGCTCTCGAGCGCCGGAATCGAGGCCGTGGAGCGCGTATGCGATCGCATGCCCGAGCTCGCAGGCCCGCCCGAGCCGCCGGCGCGCCTGCATGGAGATCTGTGGTCGGGAAACGTGATGGCCGACGCCGACGGCAGGCCGTGGCTGATCGACCCCTCGGCCTACGGCGGCCACCGCGAGGTGGATCTCGCCATGCTCAGGCTGTTCGGCGCGCCTTCCGATCGGGTCTTCGCCGCATACGGGGAGGTGGCGCCGCTCGCTCAGGGCTGGCAGGAACGCGTCGAGCTCTACCAGCTCCTCCCGCTGCTCGTGCACGCGCTGCTCTTCGGCGGCTCCTACCGCGGCGCTGCCGAGCGGGTCGCCATGCGTTACGCGTGAGCGTCCCGCCGTGGTCAGCGCGTCGGATTTGGAGCTATGCGCCCGCATACGCTCGCCGCGCGCCGGCGCCTGTACCTGCTCGCGAGGCTCATCGTCGCGCGCCATTATCGCCGGCCGCTTACCCTCGCGGTCGTCGCCGCGGCGCTCGCCAGCTCGCCGCGTCAGCTGCAGCGCGCATACGAGCAGTTCGGTGAGGAGACCTTCAGCGAGGATCTCTTCGCGCGCCGCATGGCCGCCGCCGCCGATCTGCTGATCGAGCAGCGCGCGATCCCGGTCAGCGACGTCGCGTGGCTGGTCGGCTACCGCCAGGCCTCGCATTTCGCCTGCGCCTTCCGCCGCCGCTACGGGCTCTCACCGGCACGCTTTCGCGAAACAGCGCTCGCTAGCGAAAGCGTGGAGAATGCCAAGGATCGTCGCGCCGGAAGACCATCGCCTCCAGGATGCTCGCGGCGATGACAGCGCCAGCGCGATGGCCGCTCATTCGCGCACGCTGCGCAACAGCATCATCAGCCTCGCGATCTTCTTCGCGCTGCTCGTCGCACTCCTGCTCGGGGTCCCGGGCCTGCGTGCTGCGGCGGACCACATCTCCGACGCCAACGGTCTGTGGGTCCTCGCCGGCGTCGGCCTCGAGCTGATCTCCTGCGCCGGCTACGTGGTGCTGTTCGAGCTCGTCTTCGGGATGCTCGAGCGGCCGCTCGCCCTGCGTCTCGCCCTGGCGGAGCTGGCGGTCAACTCGGCCGTTTCGCTCAGCGGTCTCGGTGGCCTCGCGCTCGGCGCGTGGGTGCTGCGCACGAGGGGCATCTCGGTGGCGCAGATAGCTCGGCGATCGGTGCTGGTCTTCGTGCTGACCAGCGCCGTCAACGTGGGAGCCGTCGTGCTGATCGGGCTTCCGATGTGGCTGGGCGCGCTGCCCGGCTCGAGCAATCCGCGGCTCACGCTCCTGCCGGCCGCGGCCGCGCTGGTGACGATCGTCGGAACGCTCGCGCTCGCCTCCTGGGCGCGCCGGGTCGCGTCCAGCCGGAGGCTCGATCACGGTCGCCTGGCGGTGGCGCTGCGGGCCCTGAGCGACGGCGTCTATGACGCGGTGCGGCTGATCCGCGAGCACGATTGGCGACTTCTCGGCAGCGTGGCGTACTGGCTCGCGGACAACCTCGTCCTCTACGCCTGTCTGGCGGCCTTCGGCCATCCGCTCTCGTTCTGGGTCGTCGCGATGGCCTATCTGGTCGGGATGCTCGCCAACTCGCTGCCGATCCCAGGAGGCTTCTTCGCCGTCGAAGGCGGGCTCGTGGGCATGCTGCTGCTGTTCGGCGCGCGTCCGGCGACGCAGGTGATCGCGGCCGTCGTCATCTATCGGGCGATCTCGCTGTGGGTGCCCGCCCTGATCGGGAGCCTCGCGTTCCTGAGGCTGCGCAACGAAATCGGCGAGCCGTCAGAGCACGGCGCGTCCGCATAGCGTTGTGCGGGCGAGCCCTCACTCGGTCAGGTTCCGTTCGAGCGCCGCAGCCGCCGCCGTTCGCTGGCAGATGTGGGCCGGCAGCGAGTCGACGATGTGAGTGAGCCTGGCGTCGATCGGCCCGGACAGGCCGGGGCAGTAGACGGGCGGCGGTAGCCTCCCCGCAGCCGAGCCGGGAGCGTTCAGCGGCAGCAGCTCGTTGGCCGCCCGCAGCGCATGGGAATAGGTGTCCGAGAAGATGTCCACAGCAACCCTCCCCGTGTAGAGCTCGATGGAGCGGCCTTCGTCGTAGACCGTCGCCGGGACGCCGCGGACGACGATGTTGGACTGGGGACCGAGCGTGGCGTTCGAGTGGAGCCTGTAGATCACCGTCGTGACCTGCAGCGGAAGCAGGCAGCTGCCTCCTCCGAAGATGCCTTTGCTCTGCACGCAGTCGCCGTAGTAGACGCTGTCTCCGACCGTGTTGATGTAGCTCCTCAGGCCGTCGACGGCGGCGAGCGGGTGGTTCTCGAAGCTTGGCCCCACCCAGTAGATCCTGTAGTAGGGGAAGAGCTTCGCTTCGGCGAGCTCGCCCGACGCGATCGGCCGTGGATGGCCGGTGCCGCAGCCGCCGGCGAGCAGCGCCGTGCAGAGCAGCATCGCCCCCAGCCCGAGCCGTACGCGGCCCGCTAGCACGGGATTCCGGGGCCTGCTGGCGGCTGATGTGGGGGTGGTCTCGCTCATCAGAGGGGAACTGCGTCGTCATTATCCTGGCGTGCCGATCTCCAGCACAGGTAGTTCCGGCCGTGCCGGTGGTTCGCACGGATACCGATCCGTCATCCCGGCGGAGATGCCTGGGTCCGGCGGGGTAGCACGCCGGACCCAGGTCGGGCTACGTGCGGGAAGGGGGCGGCGCGGATGGTCGCTGGCTGCGCCGGCGGCGGTCGTGCTGCTCGCCGTGTGGCTGATCGTCGACCCTCGCACCCCCGATCTCGCCGCGCAGGTGTACAGGGTCGATCTCTTTCACCAGCTTGGCTTCGCCGTGTGGGACGAGCACTGGTATGCCGGCCACCATCTGCCCGGCTACAGCCTGCTGCTTCCGCCGCTCGGGTCGCTGCTCGGACTGCGCCTCGCCGGCGCGCTCGCGGTGCTCGCCTCGGCGTTGCTGTTCGAGCGGATCGTGCTCGAGCTCTACGGAACCGCGGCGCGGTGGGCGGCAGCGTTCTTTGCCGTCGCGGCGGTCTGCGACGTTTGGATCGGGCGTGTCGCCTTCGCACTGGGCGTCAGCTTCGCGGTCGCCGCGGTGCTCGCGCTCGTCCGCGGTCGCCCTCGCCTGGCCGCCGTGCTGGCCGCGCTGGGCGCGGCCG
>JAOPZM010000166.1 GCA_025964115.1 Solirubrobacterales bacterium | reverse complement strand
GCTCCGACGGCGGCGTCGCGCACGCGGCGCCTGGACGCCAAGCGGCGTGCCGCCCGGCGCAAGGCCGAGCGCCGGCGTCCCTCGGCCGCCGAAGAGGGCTAGTGCAGGAGCTCTTTGACGTAACGCTGGTGCAGCCGCCCCAGCGGCGTCTTTTCCGGATGGAAGCCGATGGCGTTCCAGACCAGCGTCGACGCCGGTGCCCAGGCGACGATCAGATAGACGCCCAGAACCAGTGCGACGTTGCGTAGCCTGCGCGAGCCGGCGAGCGCCGCCAGCGGCAGTACCCACAGCACGTACCAGGGGAGCACCCAGCTGAGCGTGACGAGCAGCGCCACGCTCGCCCAGCCCGACGCCCCCAGCGAGTCCCGCCTGCGCCAGGCCATGGCGCAGCAGAACAGCACCGAGGCGCCGAGCACGGCACTGATCACGACGCGCACCGATTCGTTCTCGCCGCCCGCGCCGATCATCAGGCCGATGAGATTGGGCACGCTCTCGTTCGTGACGAGCCGGCTCTGCGTGTTCAGGTCCGGGATGTGCAGCCCGAACGCGATCAGGCTGACGAGCGCGATCACCACGCCAGCGGCGGCCATCCCGATCACGACCTGCGTCAGCCGGCGCGGCGCCCGCAGCAGTCCGGCGAGCACGACGGGCATCAGGATCCCTGCCGAGGCCTTGGTCGCGGCGGCCGTAGCGAACGCCGCGCCGGCGACGATCTCGGCGGGCGACAGCGGCAGCAGCAACCCGCGCACGCGCGTGAGGGGCGAGACCGCCTGCCCCGCAGGCTTGGGCTGCCGACTCCCCTCCGCCGCCGGCCGGGCGCCGCGCGCGCGCAGCAGCAGGTAGAACGCGAACACGATCAACAACATCGTCAGGAAGTCGTTGTGGTCGCCGCCGAGGCCCCAGACGAGCACGATCGGGTTCAGGCCCACGAGCACGATCGCCGCGACAGGGTCGCGGCCGAGCAGGCGCGCGCACTTCCACACGAGATAGATGGTCCCGAGGCTCGCCAGCGCGAGGATGCTCTTCAACGCCCAGAAGGAGCCGGCCACGCCGAGCGGGACGACGGCGAACGTCAGCAGCGTGAACAGCGGTCCGTATGGGCTGAGCAGCTCGTGCCAGTTGCTGAGCGCGAAGCTGGGATCGCTGTGGGGCTCGGAGATGGGGATCGTGGTGTAGGGGTTCAGGTGATGCACGATCTCCATCCGCCCGTAGTTGATGTAGTTGAAGACGTCCGTGAGCGCGAGCGGTGGAGCCAGCAGGAAGATCGCGTGGACGGCAAGGATGGCGGCGATCACCCAACGCGCCTGCAGCCGCCCCGAGTAGCGCAGGGCCAGCACGTAGGCGAGGTACATGGCAAGGATCGCGCCGGTGAAGAGCCACCTGAGGCTGGTCCCGTTGGCCGTCAGGCCTGGCCATAGCCCGCCAAGCGGTCCCGCCATCCAATGCGGGAAGAAGTTCGCGTGAGTGGTCGGGGACAGCAGGCTCGGCCGGTTGGCCGCCACCACGACGAGGAGCAGGCTGCCCGCCACGACGAACAGCAGCGCCAGCGCAGCGACACGTGCCTCGATTCCCGCGCGGGCAACGGCGCCTCTACCCCGGCGCAGGCGCCAGCGCCGGGAATCGCCTCCGCCGAGGAGCCCGTCCCCGACGGGGAGTGTTGAAGCGTCGCTCGACATGCCTACCGCCGGCGCCACGATAGCTTGCGCGGAACGCAGAGGGCCCGCCGAAGCGAGCCCTCGAAGTCGACCTATGTCCAGGCGATCAGATCGTCTGGACGTTTACGGCCTTGGGTCCCTTGTCGCCCTGCTCGGGGTCGTAGGACACCTTCGCACCCTCCTGCAACGACCGGTAGCCCTCACCGTTGATACCGGTGTGGTGGACAAACAGGTCCTTGTCGCCGTCATCAGGTGTGATGAAGCCGAACCCCTTGTCGTCGCTGAACCACTTGACAGTGCCAGTTGGCATGTGGTGTTTCCTCCACGGTTCGTGCGTGCTGCTCCGCGGAGGATGCTACTCAGAGCTTCGACCTGCGAGCGCGTGCACTGCTTTTGCCGGTCTTTATCCGCCGGCCAGACACCACGACGGTAGCAGGTCCCCATGACCCTGTGTTATCGACTTGTTGACGCCCCCGCGGCGGTCCGTAGACCCGCGCTGCGGTTGCTTATGCGGCTAGGGTTGACCGGTGGCCAGCGCAGCCGATCCCCCCGCCCCGCGGGCAGCGTCGGAGCAGCTCAGCATCCGTCCCCTGCTGCCGCCCGGCGAGCCCGCGAGCGCCCCGGAGATCGTGGAGCGGCTCGGGCTCTGGACGCGTCCCGCACCGCCTGCCGAGCGGCCCCGCGTGCTGAACAACATGGTCAGCACGGTGGACGGGCGCGCCTCGATTGGAGGGCGCTCGGGACCGATCGCAGGTCCCGCGGACCGCGAGCTCTTCCACGCGTTGCGCACGCCCGTGGACGCCGTGATGGCGGGCGCGGGCACGATGAGGGTGGAGCGCTACGGCCGGATCATCCGCGATGAGGCGCGCCGACGGCTGCGCCGTGAGCGCGGGCTAACGGAGGAGCCGTTGGCCTGCATCGTCTCGGCCAGCCTCGCGCTGCCACCGGACCTGCCGCTGCTCGCCGAGCCCGAATCCCGCGTGGTCGTGCTGACCCCCTCGGAGGCGGAGCTAGCGCCGAGCGCCGCTCATGTCGAGTACATCCGCACGGGCAGCAACGGCGAGCTGGACCTGTCCCGCGCCCTCTCGGAGCTGCGGCGGCGCTTCGGCGTGGAGGTCCTGCTGTGCGAGGGCGGTCCGCATCTGAACGGCCAGCTGCTCGCCGGCGGGCTGGTCGACGAGCTCTTTCTCTCGCTCTCGCCGAAGCTGGCCGGCGGGGACCCGCCCGACGGCGAAGCGCTGAGGATCGTCGCCGGCGAGGAGCTCGAGGAGCCGCTCGAGCTGCATCTCCTAGGCGCGCTCGAGCACAACTCGCACCTGTTTCTGCGCTACGGCGTCTCCGCCCGCGAGCGGGTCTCGCGCGAGACGACGTCCAGCAGTTCGCTGGCCAGCTGACGCCCTTCGGCCGACCTGCGGGGAGTGGCGGCGATACTGACCACCACCTCCTCCCCGGCGAGCTCCTCCAGCGTGATGCGGGGACTGCCCCGCAGCGGCGTCTGGAGCGACTTCTCGAGCGCCTCCTGCAGGTCCCCGGGAGTCATCCCGGCACGCAGGCGCGCGCGCAGGTTGACCGCGTCGGGCTCGCGGAGGGGGAGCACCGCGACGTTGAGAACGACGCTGTTGGGGACCAGGATCGAGTCATCGCCCCTGGAGAAGGTCGTATAGAGCAGCCCGAGCGAGCTGACGGTTCCCTCGATCTGACCGGCCAGCCCGCCGCCCTGCAGGCGCACGCGCTCCCCGACGCGGAACGGCCTCGCGCTGAGCAGGACGGTGCCGGCGATGACGTTGCCCAGCGTCTGCTGGGCGGCGAGGCCGAAGATGACCGCCGTGAAGGCGCCCCCCAGGGCGAGCGTCTGCGCGTGGACGCCGGCCACGTCGAGCGCTACGACGAGCGCGACCACGACCGTCGTGAGACGGATCAGGAAGCCCACGGTGCCCGCCGTCGCAGGGTCCAGCCGCCGGAACAGGGGCGGCCCGAGCGCACGTCCCACATCGCGGGCGATCGCCCAGCCGAGGATCACCAGCACGAGCACCGTCGCGATCTGCACCGGAGCTTCCAGCCCGCCCAGGTCATGCCCATGCCGCGAGGCAGGCCCGATCAGGCTGACGCGGTTTTCGAAGAGGATCACGACCCCCACGAACAGCGGCACGAGCAACAGCGCCTCCACCCGCGCGCGCTTGACGACACGGGGGCTGATCTGGCGCAGGAGTCCCACCTCCTTCCAGGCCTGACTGCGGGTCTCGAACATCCTCGACGGGTTTCTCGGGGCGGGCATAGCCCCCAATGATGGCGATCTGGAAGGCCGAGCCCGCCGCTGGGCGCATTCGTGCTCTACGATGCCTGCGCGATGAACCCCGCTCTGCGCAAACTCGTGATCCCGGTGGTCGTGCTCGGCGTCGTGCTGATCGTCATTGCGATCGTCTACTTCGTCACGCCCGAGCATTCGCTGCCCTCGTTCTTCCCGGGCCACAGCTCGGCCACCAGCGCCGAAGCCAACCACCACCACACCAAGCACGGCATCGCCGCGCTGGTCGTAGCCCTGGCGTGCTTCGCATTCGCCTGGTTTCAGACGGGGCCGAAAGCCTCCGCCTCGCAGGCCTAGCGGCTATCCGCCGAGCGCGAAGACGAGCGTGCAGATGGCGCCGAAGCCGACGCAGTAGACGCCGAACGGCGTCAGGCGGTTGGTCTCGAAGAAGCGAAGCAGGAACTTGACGGCGAAGAACGTCGTGGCCGCCGCGCACAGGCCCGCGACGAGGGCCGGCCCGCGGACGCCGTTGCCGGCGGAGCCGAAGAGTTCGGGAAGCTTGAGCGCGGCGGCGGCGAAGATGACGGGGGTGGCAAGCAGGAACCCGTAGCGCGCGGCGTCCTCGTTCGAGAGCCCGACGAGCAGACCACCGCCCATCGTGACGCCGGAGCGCGAGATGCCCGGCACGAGCGCGGCCGCTTGCGACGTGCCGACGCCGATCGCCTGACGCCAGCTGAGCTTCGCTATCCGCTCATCGACATCGCCTTCGTAGTCACCCGGGCGGGGCGGGCGGCTGCGCAACCGCTCGAACGCGAGCAGCGCCACCCCGTTCACGATCAGGAACGCCGCGGCCGTCTGGGGCGAGGCGAACAGCTTGCGCAGCGGATCCTGGAGCAGCAGGCCGATGATGCCGACCGGGATCGTGCCCGCAACCAGCAGCCATCCAACCCTGGCGTCGATGTCGTCGTCGCGGATCTCGCGCAGCTTCAGCGAGCGCCACAGCCCGCTGACGATCCTCACCCAGTCCTTGAGGAAAAACAGCAGGAGGACGATCGCCGTCGCCAGATGCGTGGCGATCAGGAACGTGAGGAAGAACTTGTCGTTCTGGTGAATGTGCCAGCCGAACAGCCGGGGGAGCACCACGCCATGACCGAGGCTCGAGATCGGGAAGGGCTCGGCGATGCCCTGCGTGAGGCCGAGGACGATCGCCTGGAAGTAGGAGATGGGGTGCACGGCGCGACAGCTTATGTACTGACCCGGACCGGGCGCGCTGCTCGCACGGGGCGGGGCGCGGTGGACTGTCAATACGCTCGCGTCCATGCGAAAGGCCGAACCTGTCGCGCAGCCGTCGTTCGCCGAGATCGTCAGGGAGTGGGGCCGCATCGGATGCGTCGGCTTCGGTGGCCCGCCTGCGCACATCGCGCTGCTGCACCAGCTGTGCGTCGAGCGCCGTTCGTGGCTGACCGAGGCGGAGTTCGAGCGGGCGATCGCCGCCACCAACCTGCTGCCCGGTCCCGCCTCGACGCAGCTGGCGATCTACTGCGCCTGGCGGCTGCGCGGGCGCCCCGGCGCGGTGCTCGGCGGGGTCTGCTTCATCCTGCCTGGCCTCCTCGTGATCCTGGCGCTCTCGGCGCTCTTCCTGTCGGGATCGCCGCCTTCCTGGCTGCGTGGCGCGGGCATGGGCGCGGGCGCCGCCGTCGCCGCCGTGGCGCTGCGCGCGGGGCTCTCGGTCGCGACGCCGATCTGGCGACGCGCTCGGGGCGTGTCGCGTGGGCGCGTGCTCGCCTATGGCCTCGCGGGCGCCGTAGGCGCCGCGGTCGCGGGCCAGTGGCTCGTGCTCGTGCTGCTCGCCTGCGGGGCGATCGAGCTCGCTGGAGCTCGCCTGCGGGGCGGCGTGGCCGGAGCGGCGGGGAGGATCCTCTTCTCGGCGCCCGCCTGGCCCGCGCTGGCTTACCGCGTCAGCGGCCGCATCGACGACGCGCTCGCCCGCGGCCCGCTGCTCGTCGTCAGCGCCGGTCAGGGCGGGACGGGCGCGCTCGCGTGGACGGCGTTGAAGGTCGGGGCGCTGGCATTCGGCGGTGGCTTCGTGATCGTTCCGCTGATGCAGGCGGACGCGGTGAGCACCTACCACTGGATGAGCCACGGGCAGTTCCTGAACGCCGTCGCGCTCGGGCAGGTGACACCCGGGCCGGTCACACAGACGGTCGCCGCGGTCGGATATGCCGCCGGCGGATTTCCCGGCGCGCTGCTCGCCGCGCTCGTGGCGTTCGCACCGTCGTTCTCGTTCATCCTGCTCGGAGCCGCACGGTTCGAGCGGCTGCTGGTCAACCATGGCGTGCTCGCGTTCCTCCGCGGCGCCACGCCCGCCGCGGCGGGGGCGATCATCGGCTCGGCCGTGCCCCTGACCGCTGCGCTCGCCGAGAGCTGGCAGGACGCCGTGCTCCTCGCCGCCGCGGTGGCGCTGCTCGTGCTGCGGCGCGGCGTCGTCCAGACGCTGCTGCTGGCGGGTGTCGCCGGCGTGGCGGCGGCGCTGCTCGGTGCGCCGATCCCGCGATGAGATGGCCCCCGAACGGGACGTCCTGGGCCGATGGCCGCGGGAGAGGTCACAGCGCCTTCACACGATCGTTGCGGCTTGGTCACAAAACTCCGCAATTTGCGGAGAATCGTGTAC
>JAOPZM010000044.1 GCA_025964115.1 Solirubrobacterales bacterium | reverse complement strand
TGGCGCCGGGCGCCGACATCGAATTCTGGGGCTGCAACGTGGCACAGGGCAGCACCGGCCAGGCTTTCGTCGATACGGTCCACACGCTCACCGGCGCCACCGTCGGCGCCTCGACGGACGCGACCGGCGCCGCCGCCCTCGGCGGCAACTGGGTGCTCGAAGACACGACAGGTCGTAAGCGATGTCCGGCCGCCACCTTCCTGTCTGGCGGCTGATGGATGATTCTCGGGGCCGATGGAGGCTCCGACACATGTCGATTTCAGAGCATAAGCATATGCCGGCGCCGATCCGGCGCATCGAGGTGTTCACGGGCGCGGGCCGGCGGCGGAGCTGGTCAGCCGAGGAGAAGGCGTCGATCGTCGCCGAGAGCTACGGCGATGGCGAGACGGTTTGTGCGGTGGCGCGTCGTCACGGGTTGACGCCCCAGCAGCTCTTCACCTGGCGCCGACTGGCGCGGGTCGAGCCGACGTCGGACGCGCCGGTTATGTTCGTGCCGGCCGTGGTGGAGACGCCGCCGCCCGAGCCGACCGCAGTGGTCACGTCGCCGCATCGGGCTCGTCGGCGGTTCACGACGAGCGGGATCGAACTCGAGATCGGTGGCGTTGCGGTGCGGGTCGGTGCGGACGCAAACCCGCAAGCGATCGCGGCGGTGATCCGGGCGCTCAAGGCGAGCTCGTGATCGGTCCCTCTGGGAATGTCCGGGTGATGGTGGCGACGAAGCCCGTGGACTTCCGCAAGGGAGCCGAGGGCTTGGCGGCGCTGGTGCGCGAGACGATGCGCGTCGATCCGTTCTCGGGCGTGGTCTACGTGTTCCGAGCGAAACGAGCGGATCGGGTGAAGTTGATCTTCTGGGACGGCACCGGCGTGGTGCTCGTGTCCAAGCGGCTGGAGGATGGCGAGTTCCGCTGGCCCAAGGTGCAGGACGCGGTGATGCGGCTCAGCGCAGCCCAACTCCAGGCGCTCCTCGAAGGACTCGATTGGCGGCGAGTGCATGAGCCGCGGCGGACCGTCGTGCCGGTGACGGCGAGCTGAACAGAAAGCTGCTTGTGGCACCTCAAAATAGTCGCAAGTTCTTGGCAGCTATGATTCAATCGGCTTCGTGACGCGCTCCGCAGAAGCCCTTCCCGACGATCCCGGCATGCTCAAGGCGATGCTGCTCGCCGAGCGGGCCGAGAGCGAACGGCTGCGTCAGATCATCAAGGAGCTCCAGCGTCATCGCTTCGGTCGCCGGGCCGAGAGCCTGCCCGAGGAGCAGCTCCAGTTGGCGCTGGAGGAGGCCGAGCAGGTCGAGTCGGCAGGCCAGGCCGAGAGCGAGGAGAAGACCCCGGCCGAGGGCAAGGCGCGCGTTGCCAAGCGCCGCGCAAACCGCGGTGCACTGCCGGCTCATCTGCCGCGGATCGAGACGGTTGTCGACGTGGCGAGCACGGTCTGCCCGTGCTGCTCGGGGACGCTGCACCGGATCGGCGAGGACGTTGCCGAGCGGCTCGACATCGTGCCGGCGCAGTTCCGGGTGCTGGTCGTGCGCCGGCCCAAATATGCCTGCCGGAGCTGCGAGGACGTGGTGGTGCAGGCAGCGGCGCCGGCGCGGCTGATCGAGGGCGGAGTGCCGACCGAAGCGACGGTCGCCCAGGTGCTGGTCTGCAAGTACGCGGACCACCTGCCGCTCTACCGCCAAGCCCAGATCTACGCTCGACAGGGTATCAACCTCGACCGCTCGACGCTCGCCGATTGGGTGGGACGCGCCGCCTTTCTGCTGCGGCCGGTGCACGAGCGGTTGCTCGACAAGCTGAAGGCGTCATCGAAGCTCTTCGCCGACGAGACGACGGCGCCGGTGCTCGATCCCGGACGAGGACGGACCAAGACCGGCCAGCTCTGGGCCTATGCCAGGGACGACCGCCCCTGGGGCGGCAGCGATCCGCCGGGCGTCGCCTATGTGTATGCACCCGATCGCAAGGCGGAGCGGCCGATCGCTCATCTCGCCGGTTTCCACGGCGTGCTGCAGGTCGACGGCTATAGCGGGTACAAGGTGCTGGCCGCGCGCGGCGAGGTGCAACTCGCCTTCTGCTGGAGCCATGTCCGTCGGCCCTTCTACGAGCTCGCCCAGAGTGGCCCGGCGCCGATTGCGTCCGAGGCCTTGGCGCGGATTGCCGCCCTCTACCGGATCGAGGGAGAGATCCGCGGCCGCTCGGCCGAGGAGCGCCGCGTCGCCCGTCAGGAGCGCTCGCGGCCCCTGGTCGAGGCGTTGGAGCCGTGGCTGCGCGAGAAGCTCTCGCTCATCAGCCAGAAGACCAAGCTTGCAGAAGCTATCCGCTACGCCCTGGTGCGCTGGGCCGGCCTCTGCCTCTTCCTCGAGGACGGGCGCGTCGAGATCGACTCCAACGCCGTCGAGCGCGCCATCCGTCCGCTGACTCTCAATCGAAAGAACGCACTCTTCGCCGGCTCCGACGACGGGGCCGCGCACTGGGCGACGGTGGCTTCCTTAATCGAGACCTGCAAGCTCATCGGCGTCGAGCCGCACGCCTACCTTGCCGACGTCATCAGCCGCATCGTCAATGGCCATCCGCAGAGCCGGCTCGACGATCTCTTGCCGTGGGCCTATCCGGCACTGACCGATCTCAAGGCCGTGGCCTGAAAACATCGCTTACGA